>NZ_JAMPKD010000003.1:0-312640 GCF_039961915.1 Trichocoleus sp. DQ-A2 | reverse complement strand
AACTTAATTGAAATCTTATGGAAGTTTATGAAATATGAATGGATAGAGATAGAGGCTTATCGGGACTGGAAAAGTTTAGTAAAGTATGTCAAAAATGTGCTAAAAAAAGTCGGAACCGAATATGTAATTAATTTTGCTTAAGCACTTATACCTTGTCCTATAGTAAATTAGAAAAGCTTTGCAGTATTTATTTAAGTTTAATAACCGTTGTATATTTGAAATTTCTTCAACTCGAAAACTCAGCTAATTTTGTGTAATTGGTACATTTAACCACTCACTTAATTCATGGGCTATCCATTCTTTTTCTACATTTGATTTGATACTGCTACTAATTTCTATTTTTTGGTTTTCACCCCAAATTTCTAAAGTATCTGGATATTGCTCTCTGTCTTTATTAATAAATTCGCCTGGATTATAAATTAATTTAGTAATATTTTTGATTGCGAGAAAAGACTCAAACTCAAATCCTAACAACTCATGGGTGAAGTAAATCAGCTCTGATTCTATACGCAATCGTCGTTTACCCAATAAAGAGTCGATAAGTGAATATGGGAAACATACCCAAAAAATTAATATCCATAAACTTAGAAACATTAATGGTAGCCAGAAGAAGAGTAGGAACAATATAGTTACCAAACCAAGAGAAAAAAACTGAAAAGTTAAAAACCAGGTTAAACCCCAAATAATTGGAGTAAGAAAAAACATACTAGCCCCAGCTTTGATTAAGTCAAAAAAGCCAGATGGAGGGATAAAAATTTCTATACTATGTATGTTTTTGGTTAATTTAATTTTACTTCCGAATGGCTTTTTAACACCCTTACAAATGAGATTTAACCGTGGTTCATTAAGCGATTGTAGCGCTAGCTTTGCAGAATCCAGACGCTCTTCCAACCTTGGTTCCGTCATCTGCTGCAACCAGTTGGTAAAGCTTGGGGTAAGATTAGCTTTTTGCCTAAATTGAATGCGAAAATCCTTTTGTGGTAAATCTGCGGGATGGGTTCCGGTTACTAAATAAATTAAAGTAGCACCTAAACCATAAAGATCAGAACTAGCAACAGTGCGTCCGCCAAATTGTTCGGGTGGCATATAGCCATAGGTTCCTACTATAGTCATTGTTCCACCTTTGCTGTCAGAAATAGTTTGCACAGAGCCAAAATCGACTAAATAAACGTTACCAACACTATTACCAGACCTATCGGTTAATAAAATATTACTTGGCTTGATATCGCGATGAATGACAGGTGGGTTTTGTTCGTGCAAGTAAATCAAAATTTCTAAAATAGATAGAGCTATTTCTTTTACTTCTTCTTCAGTGAAAGTTCGACCTGCTTGTAAATATTGCTCTAGAGTTTTTGCAGGAATATAGGTTTGTACTAAAGCAAATCCTTTTAGGTTTTGTAAATTTACATCGAAGTAATTTAAATAACGAGGAATCGAGGGATGATTGAGTCTTTTTAGAGTTTCCGCTTCTCGCTCAAATAATTTAAGGTCATCCCATTCAAAATCACTACTTAATGATAGTAATTTAATAACTACTAATTCTGACGTATGCAAATCATGCGCTAAAAGGGTTTTTCGTCCGTTTTTTTTGCTTAACTCCTGCTGAATTTGATAGCGCTCGTCTAATATCTTATTCACTAGCATAAGCAATATTACTCCTTAAACTTTTCTAATTTCGATTGAAACAAACAGAATATTTACTTAGCGATAGTTCTAGGGATTATTTAATTGTATTGAATACCTGTTCGCCCTAATTTATTTTTTTTAAACTTGCTTATCTGCATATAAAATCGGCAAATCCAACCAAGTGCTTAATTCTTTTGCCAGCCATTGCACTTCTTCTTTGGGTAAATTTATGCTAGCACCAGGAAATTTATACTTATAAATCCCAGCCCAAATTTCCAATTGTGCGCCCACAGTTACTGAATATCTATTACCGTGAGAATTTTCACGTTGGTCAACGTATTCGGAGAAATAAACCAATTTGACAATTTCCTCTCGCGGTGATTCTGGAGCTAAATGAAATTTCAAAAATCCAAACACCTCTTTAGTAAAAATAACTTTTTCCTGGTTTATATAAAGTGTTTTACTAATAAAATACGATGAAAGGAAATATAAGTACACTAATAAAAATATTATAGGTAGCAGATAAGTCATATTGAATTCATCAAACAAAGCGTACAAGAACAGGGTTCCAATTCCTATAGCAAATGAAATAAAAATAAACGTTCCCAAAACTTCAAAAAAATCTAAGTGTTCTGGCGGCATAAAAATTTCTATAAATTCGCTACTTTTTCTAAGTTGAATTCTCCTGATAAGTGGTCGATTGATAGCTACAAGATTGGGATTTTGATTCAAATCTTGTAGAGCTTGGTATGCCGAATCAAAACGCTTTTCTAAGTTTGGCTCGCACATCCGCCGCAACCAGTTACTAAAAGTCAGACTAAGATTCGTTTTTTGCTCGAATTGAATGCGAAAATCTTTCTGTGGTAAATCTGTCGGATGGATACCTGTTAATAAATAAATTAACGTCGCACCTAAACTGTATAAATCTGAAGCCGGAACTGTACGCCCACCAAATTGCTCTGGAGGCATATATCCATAAGTTCCCACTACTGTGCGAGTTGCGCCTTCTTGGGCGGCGACAGTTTGCACTGAGCCAAAATCTACCAGATAAACTTTGCCAACACTATTACCAGACCTATCGCCCAATAAAATATTACTGGGTTTAATATCTCGGTGAATCAATGGCGGATTTTGACGGTGTAGGTAAATCAAAATTTTTAAGATAGCGTTAGCGATTTCTTTAACTTCTATCTCAGTCAAAATCCGACCTGCTTTCACATGGTGTGACAAAGATTGTGCAGGAATATAACTTTGAACGAGAGCGAATCCTTTTAGCTCGGAAGCCTTTATCTCAAAATAGTCTAAGTAACGAGGAATAGCTGGATGTGACAAGTTTTTTAAAGCTTCTGCTTCCCGCTCAAACAGTTTGAGGTCATCCCACTCAAAATCACTGTTAAAAGTTAGTAACTTGACAACCACTAATTCTCCAGTCGCTTGTTCGCTACACAAAAGTGTCCTTCGACCAGCTTTCTTTCCTAATTCCTGGTGGATTTGGTAGTGCGCTCCTAAGATTTGACTATCCATTTGCTTACCTAATATTTTATCTTTTGTTATTTGTTACGTATTTGACGTTGCTACTACCCTCATACCCTTTGAGTCACGTTTATTGGACGAATGACAATTTATAGACAATGTTCCCTATACGTTAATGAACTGCTTGTATATATATCCCAGCGAGGAGAAGTTATGCAAAAGAGGGCAGAGAGTTTCAGCTACTGGATAATAATTAAGACTTTCTTGGTTTGGATATTGCACAGATTTGTCTAAAGTCGAATGTTTTGCAGTGTTACTCGGACTCTCCGATAAGGGTGAAAGCCGCCCATTGTTTAGGATTGGGATATTGTTTCATTGCTGTCAGCATTGCTTGACGGAGGGAAACCGCTTTGTCAGGATTTTGTTGTAAATTGCGATAAAATTCGGTCATCAAAAAGGCTGTAGAATTATCATTAACTGCCCACAGCGAGACCATGACGCTGGGTACTCCCGCAGAAATTAAAGACCGAGATAAGCCAACCACACCATCGCCTGTAATGTCTCCGCGTCCCGTATCGCAAGCGCTGAGAACCACTAAATCGGCGCTTAGTTTCATGTCGAAGATTTCGCCTGCGGTAAGTAAACCATCAACTACGTCGTCAGGTGTACCAGAAGGAGCAAGCGCGATCGCTCCCGGTACACCGAATCCTTTAAAATCATGAAGTAAGCCGTGGGTAGCCAGATGGATGATGCGAGCTTTCTGCATGAGTTGCATCACCGCAGTTTTGGTGGCATTGCTACCTGTAAGTGCTTTGGTATTGAATAATTTAGCAATTTGAATTGCTTCTTTTTCTGCACCAGGCAGAGGCTCTAAGTTTGCCTCCAATTTCCCAATTTTAATTTTAGGCATGGTAGGATTGCCAACAATTAATACATCCTGTAGAGACGCGTTAGCGAAGCGGCACGAAGTGCAATTTCGCGTCTCTACAATTCCTTTTTGCTTGCGGGTTAAATCTAAGACTTGGATTGAAGGCGCAGTGAGAATGGTATGTTTTTCAATTAAGTATTTGCCTTGCTCGTCTTGTAGTGCGGCGAAGGGGACGAGAAACAACGATTTTTGCGGGATGAAGATGACACGCGCATTAGGGTCTTTTGGGAGCAAGTCTGCAATGGGTGCAATGAGTAGTTTATGAAGTTGTTGTAAATTTTTGGTCGAGTTTTCGCCTTGGGGATTAATAACAGTTACATCAAAGATGTTGCGACCTCTAACACCGATATCATCACGACTGTTGGTAACGAGAACTGATAAGGATTGATTCAGAGATTTAAGGTCTACTTTTTTAAAAGCAATTTTACCCGTAGGTTTAATTATCCAAATGTAGAGTTTTTGTTGCCATTCTCTATTATCTTTTATTTTGAAGGCTTCATCAACAATCGAATACTGAACGAGTGTTGCGTTTTGTTCAGAAGCAACTTGCTTAAGTTCTTGAATTGTTGGAGGTTTTATATCGGGTAGATTGCTAGGGTTTTCTGCTAATTTAGAATCTAATAACTCTACCAAAGCACGACCGCGACTGCGCTCGGCAATTAAGAGTGCTTTGTCAAATTTATTTTGAGCAACCAAGGCTTGTTGCAGAAAGCTATAGGAACCAGATTGTTGTTCAAAAAAAGAGATTTTTTGGTCATCTCTTAATTGTCGCGCTCGTAGAGATTCCAGAATCTCAATAGCTGCGAATAAAGTGGTTTCGGCTTGAGCATATTTACCTTGAGTATTGTACACTCCCCCAATATTGTTGAGCGTCGCACTTTCCCCGGCTTTATCACCAATTTCAGTGCGAATGGCTAAAGCTTGTTGAAAATACTTCAACGCTTGCGGGTACTGTCCCCGCTTGTCATAAGCTGCCCCAATATTGTGGAGTGCCATCCCTTCTGCTGCCTTGTCACTCATTTCTTGAGCAATTGCTAAAGCTTGTTGAAAATACTTCAATGCTTGTGGGTACTGTCCCTGGTTGTGGTTAACGACCCCCATATTGTTGAGCGTTGTCCCTTCTTGTGCCTGATTACCAATTTCAGTGCGAATGGCTAAAGCTTGTTGAAAATACTTCAACGCTTGCGGGTATTGTCCCTGGTGGCGGTAAACTTCTCCAATATTGTGGAGGGTTGTCCCTTCTCCCACCTTGTTACCAATTTCTTGGGCAATTGCTAAGCCTTGTTGATAAGACTCCAAGGCTTGAGAGTCCTGTCCTAGGCGACCATAAACCACTCCCATATTGTTGAGGATTATCCCTTGCGTTACTTTGTTACCAATTTCTTGGACAATCGCTAAGGCTTGTTGATAAGACTCCAATGCTTGTGGGTACTGGCTCAGGTTGTCATACACTACTACCTTGTTATCAATTTCTTGGATAATCGCTAAGGCTTGCTGATAAGACTCCAAGGCTTGTGGGTACTGTCCTAGGTTGTCATAAACTACCCCCATGTTGGTGAGCGTCATACCTTCTGTTGTCTTGTCACCAATTTTTTTAGTAATCGCTAAGGCTTTTTGATAAGACTCCAATGCTTGTGAATACTGTCCCAGGGAGTTGTAAACTTGCCCAATACCGTTGAGCGTCTTACCTTCTGTTACCTTGTCACTCATTTCTTGAGCAATTGCTAAAGCTTGTTGAAAATACGCCAACGCTTGTGGGTACTGTCCCAAGTTGGCGTAAGCGAACCCAATATTGTGGAGGATTGTCCCTTCTCCCTGGCGATCGCCAATTGCTTTAAAAGTGATTAAAATCTGCTCAAACGTCTCTAACGCCTCTCGAAACTGTCCTTTATTTAACTGCTGAATACCTAATTGATACAGCCGTAACGCCTCATCATCGCGTTGTTCTGTTGTCTGCGCCTGCGCCAAAACCGTATTGCTTCCCCAAGTAAGCCCTACCACTTGTAACGGACAACTCAACGAGATGAGCAAGGTTGCAGTAACAACGCTAAGGCAACGCAGATGATAATTCATAGCAGAATTCTCTAGCAGTGGGTTAGCGAACTGCTTATATATATCTCCCATCTTGGGAGGTTATGTAAAAATTCACTCAACTTCTTCCCAAAGATTCCGAAGAGTGCGCTGTTCGTAAATATTTTGACAATTTCCTTGCCTCAGTTGAGGATGAAATTGCTCAACAGCGGTTTCAGATGCTTTTTTCTTTCCTTCTAAATCCGTGAGTCGCTAATCGCTTACCTGAAAGGCGATTGACAAAGTAGCCATCTCTGAAGTGTTCATGGGTATGGCTTCTACAGCGATTCCACCGCGATCGCTACTCAAATCATCAAGTAAATCGCCCATCACCTCAACTGGCTCTTTTAACTCCAACGCTCCTCTATCTTGATTTAGTTCAGCGGCTAGAGATGCTAATGTCTTGACAGCTCTTTCTAGGGGTGAACGGCTGACAATTACCAGCGCTTCTCCTGTTCCGGTTGCGATCGCTCTCAATTTCAGTTGTTGCGGGTCGCCAATCAGTTGCGTTTGATTGGGTCGTAATTTCATCGTCTCATTTGACGCAGGCCACTGATAGGGAAACACCACCACTAATCCCCCAGTCGAGTCAATCAGTAGAGTTGTCAGATAGAGGTCGCTAGACTCGTGATTGGTAACTCGAAACTGAAATAGTTTATTCACTGGTAACTTATTAGCATAAGCTTGTTCCAACTCCTGACGAGTGTTTCTACCTCGACTGGAAGTTCTAGCAAGGGTTTGATTGGGTTGTTCTACCAAGTTCATCGAAACTTCTACAGAAAGCTGCGAAGAATCGGCATTCAAAGTCTTTTTAATAATCCGAACTGCTAACAGAGATTTGAGTTTAGCTGCCAGACGCTCCACCGCTGCCGTTACCGATTCCCCTGGTTCGCCAAAGGATTTCGGCACCAGTTCCAGTCCTTCGGTAAATAAACCAATACTGCCGACGGCTGGAAGATTTGCCCCTTGCTTTTGCAGTTTTTGCTGATAATCTGCCGTCATCCGACTGAAGATGTACTGCACCCCTCCCGGATAGGGGACATTTCCAGATTGTGCAGGCGCCGCTGCAATGCGATTAATCGCGGAGAGTTCCTGTTTAGCCGCGTTCGTCTCTCCTGCTAAAGACGGATCGAGACCAATGCTTAACTTCAAATCTGCTGGCACAACCCGACTTGCTTCTTGCAGCAGCGTCCCTGGTTTTAGAGATGTATTAGTTGCTTTGTCTACCAGTTTCGCTTCTCCCCTTAAGCCGCTACGAGGAGAGATTAATTGCAATTTTCCCGATGTTTGCCCTTTGTCATCGACAATTGCGAATGTAGCACCGGGTTGGAAAGCTTCTAGACTTTCAGAGTCTACTCCTCCCAACCACAAAGTTGCCTTATCGCCTTCTACTTTGGTAATTACGGCATCAGTCGGAGGGAGTTGTTTGTTGATGAAATAAACTGGTTTTTTGGGGTCGCCATCTGCTAAAGGAACTTGACTAGAAAGTGAATTTATGCTAGTAGTGATTTGAGCGATCGCGCTTCCCACCGTATCGGTTTTTTGCCAGAGATACTGCGTCATCAGGTAAGTAAACGCACCAGCAGAAAAGCCATCGAATTCAGCATCTAAAGCTTCTTCTTCTCGTTGAGCAGAGGCAAAAACAACCCCTTTTGCAACACCTGCACAGCGCCGACGAGCCAGTTCGGATTCGGACAGTTGCAGCCGTTCCATCCAGCCTTTTTGATAAGCGATTTCTTCAGGACTGGGATTGAGTTTATCGCCGGGTACAGAACGCACTCGAAAGTTACCACGAGTACCGCCGCCAGAGTGACAACTATCTAGTACGACTGTGACATTTTCTGTGTTTAAAGCCGACATCAAAAGAAACAAAGTGCGCCCCATGATGTCTGGTGCCAAATCTTTTTGCCCCTCATCGGCAACGACTAAAGTGCTATTAAATTCATCATTGAATGCCTGATTAGCACAACCTTGGATAGGATTTGGGTCGCGCAATCGAGAACCGTGACCGGAAAAATGGAAAACAACCACATCTCCCGGTTTAGCTTGTTTAATTAAGTGTTCTTCAAACGCTGTCAGAATATTGTTGCGCGTCAGCTGTTGAGCGGGAGCTTGATTGCTTGTCAACTTGACAATATCACTGGGATTAAAACCAAAACGATGAACCAAGAGTTCTTCTTGCAAAGCAACATCAGTAACGCATCCTTCCAGATTTCCAAGAAAGCGATCGTTGGCTGGATAATCATTAATTCCCACTAAAAGAGCAAGCTTGCGGGAGGTATTTTGCGCCAGAACTTGAGCGTAGCGATTTCCTTTGTTGATAATATCTAACTGGCTCAATCCCAAAGTAGTTATAGTTGAGCCAGCGAATTGTAAGAAATGACGGCGAGAAATACGGGACATTACTAATTCCTCCTAGTATCCTATTCGGGAATATTTAAGTAGGGGCGAAGTATACCCTTTGGAAAGGATATGCTTCTCCCTACACGTAAATTCTGATTACTCAACCGATGCTCCTACTCAGCTTCACCAATTAAGGTAAAAGCTGCCCAAGCTCTAGGATTATCGCGGTGTGTTTCCATCATCTTGAGCATTGCTTGGCGCAAGGATTGGGCTTTATCAAGTTTCTTTTGGTAAAGATTAGTATAAAACTCGGTCATTAATTCAGCCGTGGGAGCATCGGGGACAGCCCACAGGGAGACAACAACGCTGGGAGTACCGGCGATAAACAAAGAGCGGGATAGTCCAATTACCCCATCACCCGTGATGCGCCCGCGTCCGGTGTTGCAAGCACTCAGGACAACTAAATCTGCATTTAGTTTCAGATTAAGGATTTCTTCGGCAGTGAGTAGACCGCGATCGCTGCTAGTGGGTGCGAGTGCGATCGCGCTTTGCAATCCCTGGAAATCATCAAATAAGCCGTGGGTTGCCAGATGCACAATTCTAGCTTGAGATATTCGTGATAAAACAGCAGTTTTGGTGGCTGCATTGCCAGTAAGGGCGTTGGTGTTCAATAAAGGAGCAATCTCTTCGGCTTCTCGTTTTGCTCCTGGTAAGGAAGCTAGCTGTTGCGGCTTTTCTCCAATTTTAGGCGCTACGCTGGGCATGGTGGGATTTCCTATGATGATGGCATCTTTGGCGGATGCTTGCTTCACCTTTTCCCGTGAGGCGCGTGTTAGTTCTAGTACCTGAATTGAAGGTGCGGACAAAATTGTATGTTTTTCAATTAAGTATTTGCCATCTTTATCTTGCAGTGCGGCGAAGGGAACTACAAATAATTCACCTTGCGGGACAAAAATTACACGCTGATTTTGGTCGGTGGGCAGAAGGTCGGCGATGGGCGAAATTAATAGTTGATGAAGTTGCTGTAAGCTTTTGGCTGAGTTTTCTTGATTACCTGGATTTACAACTTCTGCTTTAAAAATACTGCGATCGTCTACTCCGATTGAGTCACGGCTAGAGCTAACAAGGTCTTTTAAAGAGGTATTTTTTTGCTGCAATGGTTTTAGGTCAACTTTGCGGAAGGTTACTTCGCCTGTAGGTTTAATCACCCAAATGTAAAGGTCTGTTTGCTTGACTTGCGATTTATTTTGACTTTTAAAGTCATCATCAATAATTGAATATTGAACGAGAGTCGCATTTTGAGCTTTGGCAATTTGTGTAATTTGGGCAATATTTGGTGGTGGTGGGGAAGTAACGTTACCTCTAGTTTCTGAAGATAATCTCTTTACCAATAGCTCCACAAATGCTCTTGCACGCCCTCGTTCAGCAATTTCTAAAGCATCATTAATGTTATTTTGGGCAATAAAAACTTGTTGGAGTAGACGGTAGATACTAGCCTGGGTTTCAAAAATTGATACTTTATTGCTATCACTCAATCCTGACCGTAGAGACTCTAAAGCCTTAATTCCAGCAGTTAGGGTTTTTGTAGCTTCCGCTAGCTTCCCAGATTGATAGAGGTTACTACCCATATTTCTCAGAATTCGTCCTTCACCTGGATAATTCTCTATTTTCCTGGAAATAGTTAAAGCTTGTTGAAAAAGTTTCAACGCTTGGGAATAATCACCTTGATTATCATAAGTTTTACCCATGTTGTTAATAGCTGTTTCTTCACCACCAAAGTTGCCAATTTTCCTATATATAACTAGAGATTGCTGATAAAAATCTAATGCTTGCGAATATTGACCTTGATATCTATAAAATTCGGCAATATTGTTGAGTAGCGCTGCTTCCAGACCAGTCACGCCAATTTTTCTAGCAATAATTAAAGCTTGCTGATACAAATTTAATGCTTTGGAATAGTCACCCTGGCTCATATAAACTGTTCCCATTGAATTCAGAACAAGAGCTTCTCCATTTTTGTTATTAATTTTTCTGCTTACATTCAAAGCTTGCTGATAAGTTTCCAGTGCTTGATTATATTGACCTAAATCATAATAGATAACTCCCAAGCTAAGGAGGGTTACTACTTCACCTTGAAAATCACCAACTTCTCTACGAATAACTAAGGCTTGCTCGTATAATTCCAATGCTTGAGAATATTGACCCAAACCATGATAAATCGTTCCAAGGTTACTAAGAGTTACCCCTTCGCCTTCGCGATCCTGAACTTTTCGACGAATAGATAAGGCTTGCTGAAAGAAATCTCGTGCTTGAGCATATTGATCTGAGCTTCTATAAACTGAGCCAATGTTGTTAAGTGCAGTTCCTTCGTTCCAGCGATCGCCGAGTTTTCTGAAAATCTCTAAACCTTGCCGATAAAATTTCAGGGCTTCTGGATATTGGCTGAGACTGCGATAAATTAACCCGATGTAGTTCACGGTTAATGCTTCGCCTTTGGTATCTTTTAGTTCCCGATAAATTAAGAGCGCTTCTTGAAAAGACTGTAATGCTTCCTGAAATTGGCTAGTCTTATACTGCTGATTACCTTGCTGATAAAGTTTATCTGCTTGCGCCTTCCTCTCCTCAACCGTCTGCGCCATCACCGCAGATCCACTAAATGTCACCGGAAAATTCAGCCAACAAGTCTGCAACCCAGTCAGTAGAACTGTGCTAGACGCAAGCAAGAAAAATCTTTTTAATTCCATAGCTGTAGGAGTGCGATCGCAGCGTTTAAGATATTGTCCGCTTACATATAATATCCTTGGGCAAGGGGTACTTATGTAAAAACCCAAGCCGTAGCCTATTGAGATGCAGAAACGTTTGGCTCATCTTCTGCACAGAAATCATGAGCTTGAAGAAGCGCGATCGCATTCCTTAATTCCGCTGAGGGATTTGGCACCGAATAGAGTTCCCGCAGCGCATCTGACCAGAGTTCGCGTTCGGCAAAATAGTAGACTTTCTCCATTGCCAAAGCCTCTGGTGATGGGTCTTTAAGCTGCTGTACGAGTGCTATTGAAATCAATTCGGCTGAAATGCGATCGCGTGTTTCCGGTTCCATCACTTGAAACATGACGCTGGTTTCAATTGGGTACGGCTCTGAAGCAGACAACTTCCATACATAAGACTGTCCAGGTTGCAATGGTTCCCCATCATAAACCGCCCTTGTCTCTCCTTTAATTGGTCGGTTCCAGAATGCCTCTTTATCCCCCTGACGAGATAGCTCAATTCGCGTTACCGTTCCACCTGGGATATTCCAGAGAAACAGAGGGCGATCGCTCCAAATCTCAAGGATTTCCCCTTGTTTTGAATACAGCGAATCTGCGTCTACCAGTTTAGCGGGAGCGATCGCGCAAATCGCTCCTCCTCTCCCGCCCCCTCCTTTCCTTTTACGACGTAATTTCTTCCAGATATCACCCCACGATAAAGCTAGATATGTCTCATTGCTTTCTGTTAGGACGGGATGCGGTTGTTGTCTGATTGCCGCTTGTAGAGGCACTGAGGAAGAAGTTGTAATCAAGGCAGATATTAACAAAATGGATTGGAGTTTTTTTAAGTTAAACATGAGACTTTTCCCTGAATGCTAAACGAATATAATTCCAAAACAAAACTGTTGGTAAAAACCAAGGTAATAACATCGCCGCCGATATATAGATTTGCAAGGAGGCGATGATATAAATGGTTGTAGCCGTTCCTAACTTTATTACCCAGCGTTGCCGTTGATGAAGATTATCCTGCAACATCAGCGTTACGCTTTTCCCCAGCAATCCTGAAAGTAAAATCATCCATAAATCGGGGATAGGTATCACCAATCGCCGCGTTAATAAATGATGAAGCATATAAGCATGAGCTTCACCGCCAGGAAAATTTTCCTCCTCCCAACCGCGCCAGAAACCGACAGCTAAAGGAATCGCATAATTATCTTCATTTTCTCCTTCTAACCCGGCTCCTTTATATCCACCTGGAGTAATCAACACCACTTCATTCTTAAAGGTGTCTGGTACTTTTCCTTTTCCTAGGCAATCTCCTAGTAACTTACAGGCAGAAATGCGTTCGTAGGCAGATTCGGGGGGAATGGAAAAGTCAATAATTGGATGGAACCACGCTTGAATAAAATTTTGAGAAAAGCGGGTAAGTGAATGAAGGCGGATTTCTTGTAAAAAAGCTATTTTCTGGTTGGATTGGCTTATCAGATTTAAATAGTTAATCACTGATAAATTAAAATTCGTTCGAGCCTGCAAATTGGGTTGCGGTAAATTCGGCGGTAATTCTTGATTCAACACATACGCTATAGCTAAGAGATAAGCAAAAGGATACATCTGTGAACTTTTGGGTTCTGCTGGCAAAAGTTCAACATACCAAGGGAAGAACATGATATCCCCTTCCAAACTCCAATTAAGGTTGGCAATATCCTTGCTTACGCCTGACCTAGGAGTGGATTCTCCCTCTCCAGAACCAAATACCAACCAAGTATTTTTATTAACAATATTCTGTACCGATTGCTTAAGTTTTAAACTGTTATTCGGTTGTTTTTTATCATCTAAGATATAATCAATGCCGACGGTTTTAGCTTCTAATTCAGAAACCCGATTCAACAGTAATGCTACATAACGATAATCGATAGGGTAAATTTGTTTAATTTTATCCGCATCAGCCTTTAAAGATTCGTCATCAATTTGGATAAGTCGCACGGGTGAACTTCCTTTGGCTGGCACTTGTAAGGTGACTTTGCGATAGAAGGCTTGAAGTAAAATGCGCGGTTCTAATAATAAGTTTTGTACGGGCGGTAATAAACTTAAAAACAGGATAGCACCTAGCCAACAGGCTTCTTTTTTCGTTGGCAACCAGCGGTTTAGTGTGTCAAAAAAACCAAAAGGTTTAATGCAAAACAGCTCGGCTTCTGGATGCCGAAATAGGGAGGGAACCAGGTAAGCAGAAGGGTAGGAAAGATGCTTTTCCTGTTGTTTAAGAAATAAACTTGCCTCCAGCAAAGCTGAATGAACATCCTTGTATTGAGTCAAACTGGCGAGAAACTGCACCAAAAATTCTTGTGCTACCTGATTGTGAATCGGTTCCCGCATTACTGCTACCTGGCTCAATCCCAAGTTAATCAAGGATTCGGCAATATTCATACCACTACACGAGTTGAAAATTGCAAACTGAAGCCCCCGTTTTTTCGCCTGTTTCAGTGACTCTTCAATTTCCCGAATCGAGATTGAGGTGTGTGGTGCAATGCCTAATTCTCCACCCGTCAGAACAGTTTCATTACTGTGTCCGGCAAAAAATAAGATATCCCAACCTGGCTCAGATGCGATCGCTTTCTGGATCTCCATTTTCAGTGCATCAGCATCAAAAAATCGAGCCTCTATACTCTTAGGGATATTCAGTTCAGCTTTCCCCTGGTTCCGTTTCCAACCAATCAACTGGATATCTGCAACACGATCAAGCGATCGCAGTGCTTCTCGATCAGCTTCCAAATTCAAGCCAGTGTCATCCCCTAAAATCGCTAAAACCCTAGCTTTACGGCGAATCGGACGAACGGGTTCATTCAGAATATTGGCGGGAGTGCGAGCAATGCGTATTTGTTGAGTAGCACCCAAATCCGTCCCAATTTCCCAAATTTCCCACGGTAATCGCGCCAGTTCTAGAGGAGTGCAAGTCAGGAACACCTCAACCGTATGATGTTCCGGTTTATGAGCCGCCTTGACAATCTCGCGGCGAATACTAACTAATTCAGGAGTGAGCAACCAGTGTTGAAATTCTTCCCCTAGCTGAACCTCTGCATTCACCAGTTCACGATGTCGATCAACTGGGAGAGTGCCTTTACCGCTGATGACCTTGTGCCCTCGCAGCCGCCTATAGTAGTTGAGATAGGCGCTTTGCCACTGTTCGTAACTCCTGGTCAGCGAGAGGGGATAATTCAGCTCTACAGAGAGTATTTTTCCTTTGCCCCAAGACAACTCAAAGTCGCAAACAGTGCCAACTTGCTTAACCCTAAGTTTAAAAACTATTCTATCCATCATTTAATTTGGATTTTGGATTTTGCGGAGGTCGGAGTTGTCCTGCCTCTGATTATTTTCGAGGAGCTATAAAATAAATTCAAACGGCGGCAAAGTTTGGAATTCCCCAGTTTCCGAGGTAATGGTTGCGAGAAATTTATCTTGATAAGTCCCCGCCACTTGAGTAAAAATATAGTCCTCGTCCCCATCTAAGTGCAGTGTATCTTCTGCCAAAACTTCCACGCGATCGCTTACTCGCAACGTCATCTCATCGTCAGGTTCATTTCCAGAAATCGCCTTCAATATCAGCAATAACGTCCAGCCATCATCATCCGGGAAAGACCAGGTAACAGCATACAGCCGCACCCGGTTTCCTAGGGTTAAGTCTCGGTAAGCACGACCCGTATTGGCTGGAATCTCTAACTGATTATTGCGACTAATTTCTATCAAAATTTCATCTAATTCTTGAGATGGGTTTTGTTCGTTTCTGCGAAGGGAGAATGATGCTGGCAACTCTCTTAGTGGCTCAGTTCCGCGCAAAGGAGACGGTGCTGGTAAGGCTTCCCAGGACAATTCTTGCATTACTTCATCCACTTGGTTGCGTAACCAGTTCCTGACATTTACTGCTTGCTGAGTCAAGATTTGCAGCAACTCTGATAGATGGTTGGTAACGGTTGCTGTATTCTCAGTTAGCGGCTGGTAGAGCCAATTAAGTAAATCCGGCGTCGTTAGGACTGCTGTTCCCTGCTCCCACGTCAAGATTTGCCACAAAGGACGGTTACGCAGTTGGGGTAATAATGTTAATAGGGTTGACTGCATTCGAGCTAAGGTAGCCTGACGATTCGTTGGGATTTCAGGTAAAGGAATTGCTGATGGAATTAAACATTGCAAATAAAGCAATAGTTCATTAGGTTCGCGATTAAACCAAGCAATCGGAATCTGATAATTCCAATCCACTTCCGATTGTAATTGCGGTTGATAATTAATCAGTTGTTCATGACGCAAAAAACCTCTAATTGCTGAAATTTCTAAGTCTTCCTCAATACCAATAACTACATAAAAATGAGCTGTAAACTCTGGTAAATCTACTACAGCTCTAGGGATAGTGACTTCTTTATCGGTTAAGGTAATAGTAGGGATTAAACAAACTTTAAATTCGCCAACTCTCAAATTAAAAACGGCGTCAATTGCATTAACATACTGAGGTTGCAAAACTGAAGAGTGTTCTCTATTTAGAGAAATTTCCGGTTCTCGTTTCCGGAGCCATTCCTCAAAACTCAATAAACTTAAAGCTTGAAGATAAATTTGCCATTTTCGGTCTTCTTTCCCTACTTGGTTACTCAATTCTACAGCTTGGTCAAGCTGCTCCGATTCTAAAGGAATTGTTTCTGCCAATTCTTCAAATTCGACCCAATCATCTGTCAAATCTGTTAAGTAATTCATGCTCGTTCTTCTTTCTGGCTATTAAGATGGTTACAAATCGTTGCAGCTAGTTGACTGTTCATCACTCGATTGTGTCCTATGTGAGATTCTTTTTTCGCCTTCTCAATCTCTGTAGAAATCTCTTTATCTAAAATGAATTGGACTTTTGACTCCAAATCTTGGAGCTGCACGGGATTAACATAACATTGAGCTAACTTTAAAACGCAAGCTCTCAAGCACAATAAGGTTCGGCGTCCGATATCGCTGCGTAAGTTTTTGAGTTCCAGCAGGCGGCTTACTTGAGGCTGGTCTTTTAAGCCGAGTTGGGGAGCTATTTCTTTCATGGGGACTCCCTGACAGTGAAATAAATGAAGTGCTTTGAGGAAGTTTTGTGCTTTCTGCGTTTTCTTAGATTGCAAATAGATAAAGCGAGCTTGAATGACCTGCTTGACGGACTGAGCTAAACAGGTATTAAATTGCTGTTGATAACCTGCTAAGAACTCTGATTGCTCATTAGAATCCTCCTCACTGGATGCTCTATTTCTTTCCGCAGGATTTCCTGGATTATCTAACGGTAAGCTTTTGCGATTTCGGAGGCGTTCGGCTCTAAGTAACTGCGCGAGTTCTTGCAATTCTCTTAAGATTTGTTCGGGAGATATTGTCCGAGTAGCTGATAATTGTTCAGCCATTTGACGCAATTGTAAGGCGGTTGGATCTGGATATCGGCTTTTCTCTCCAGCCTTGCGGTGCTGCAAAAGTTGGGTGCGATAAATTTGATGGTAGCTATCAAGTAGCTGAAGTGCTTGGTTGATTTCTGCTGGTGTCCGGTCAAACTCTAATAAAACTCGCTGTAATCGTCCGGGGTTCATGTAACTCAGAATCATCCAGTCAGTCACTTGCTCAATTCCGTGTTCGAGTAAGAATCGTTTGAGGAAGCGATCGCTCTTTACCATCCTGACCGTCCAAGTCGATAATTTACTCTTATCCGGGTCAAAGGTTTGCAAAATTCGAGCGGTTACAGATGGATAGTTTATCCGGCTTTCATCCATTTCCTGACGTGGAGAACGCAAAGTGCTATCGAGTACCAACGGCAACAGATCCATACTGCTGAAGTCATGGTTTTTGCCAAACTTCTGCTCTAGTTCTAAGCAAAATTCTTGAATTTGATGAGAGATAAAGCAGCGCAGACACACCTCAGCCATCTGACGGCGAGTGTCATCGTTCTGGAACCACTGCATGAGTTGGCGTTGAATTTCCCGGTCTGGCATATCCTCTCGGTCAGAGAGGTCGGGAAATTGAGTCAAGAAAAAGGCTTTTGCCGACTCAACTTCTTCAATTCGACACTTGCCGAAACTATCAATTCTCATCAAAAGCCAGTATCTCGATGCCGTACCCATCGTTATTTCACTCAATTGTGCAAATGCAAAGCGACTCTGAAATTCCTCATCCTTGCCTCGCGTAAACCAGGATGCCGATCAAAGTCAATTGAGGCAAGTTCGGGGGAGCTGATTGAACGGCTAAAAACGA
This sequence comes from Trichocoleus sp. DQ-A2, assembly GCF_039961915.1. Taxonomy (NCBI): domain Bacteria; kingdom Bacillati; phylum Cyanobacteriota; class Cyanophyceae; order Leptolyngbyales; family Trichocoleusaceae; genus Trichocoleus; species Trichocoleus sp. DQ-A2. Next base: position 295,216 of record NZ_JAMPKD010000003.1, on the reverse strand, counting down.
TAAGGATAACTTTAAACAAAGCGAGTGACATCTTCAAGAAATTCCCGCTTTTCCCCAAACTTCACTCGGCTACTTTTCCATTCCTATCGCCACAACTTGCTCAGACGTTCTACCTGCTGCGGCGGGTTTTAGCCAGCTTGCGACTAGCTCCGGCTTTGTTTTTCGAGCAAAAATGCGAATTGCATGGTAACTGACTTTTTCCCGCAGACGATAGACTTCCCTAGTCCGCAAATTCAAGGCGCGAGCGATCGCTTGTTGAGAATTGCCAGCGAGGTAAAGTTCCAGCCAAACCGCTGCTTCTCGACTGACATTTTCGGCTAAATAGTTGTAAAACTCCTGCTTTACGGTTGTCCGCAGAAACATTTGTTCTTCAATTGCTTGATTCTCTTGATACTCGGCAACTGCGTGGATATCGAGGAAACTAACCGGATTGTTTGTCTCGTGGGACACCACTTCCTCAGAAATCAGTCGCACCAGTTCACCATCGGGGATATGAGTCATCCCTCCCCGCCGGGAACGACGTAGATAGTTAAAAAATCTATAAACTAAAAGTGGCTGGTTGCAAATTGGTCTGAGACAGTATTCTTCGATGCTGCTCATCAGTAGAGAGTTGCCTAAGCGAGCGTCTGAAGTACATTTGCTAATCCAGGCAATTTGCTGTTGAATGTAGCGATCGCGATGCAATAATTCCTGAATGACTTCTTGCAACACATCGACAACCGTTGCCGAGCGATCGCGCGATAGCGCCACCCAAGTCCGAATTTTATTCTTCAGCAATACTAAACTCCCCAGCCGAGTCGTCAAGTTGCAATAAGCACGCTCTGGTGCCACGCCTAAGTAGCGTTGCCGTAAAATGCGATAGCGATAATCCATCGCTTGCAAGGCAATTACCCTCTGAGTTGCGTTAAACGTTTCAAAACGCTCTCCTTCCTCTCCCACCAGCCACAGAGCAATACTTTCATGGGTTGCTGCGCTATAGCCAGGACAGTCAGATGCCAGCTGCTTCGCCACCTCAGTTGGAGACAGCACAACGGTTAGAAATTTTTTCATTTCAATCGCCGAGAGTGTGTGTTCTACTCGGCTATATCTTCAGTCAGGCTGAGGTTATGTATTTTTGATCCGGTTTGTCCGAAAGGATTCTCCCGGAGAAACCCTGACAGGGTACTATCACAATTCTCTATTCGATGCAGTACGGTTTAACCCCACCCTTGCCCCTCGACCTTCCCTTCACTTCAACTAGAGGGGTTCAATATTCTCCCCTCTCCGTGAACGGAGAGGGGCTGGGGGTGAGGTTCCGAGTGATATAGCACTCAAGTTAGAACCGCTATAGGGATACAAAAGCAAATAGGGGCAGGATTATCCCGCCCCTAGAATCAAAGCAAATAGGGGCAGGATTATCCCGCCCCTAGAATCATTGATTGAGTCTGGTGTTTATTTAATTCCAGACGCTGCTAATCAATCGCATCAGCAGCCTTGTCTGCTGCCCGCTTAGCACTCTCAATTACATTTCTGCCTGCATATTTACTATTTTCCTGGACATTGTCAGCTGCCTGCTGCGTTCCTTTACCCAGGTCTTTGGTTGCATCCTGAGTATTGCCCTTGAGATTTTCAATTCCCTGCTTTGTTCCCTTAGCGAAATCACTAGCCGATTTTTGCGCTTTGTCGCCAATTGCGTCGGTATTTTGCTTGACATTCTCACCGAACTGTTTAGCGTTTTCGCCCTTCTTATCCAGAATCCGCTTGGTGTTTGTACCTACGTCATCGGTCTCGTCAATTACGTGGCGCTCAGCATTGTCAATTAGGCCTTTTGCCTTAGCTGCTACGCCTGAGGTGTCTCTTCTGGGATCGGTATCGCTATAGTCGTTCATCCCACCTTTATACTCATTGGTTAAGGCACCTGTAGGAACGTCCTCCCTAATTTGGTCGGCGGTCTTCGCTTGTGCCCCACCATTACAAGCGGTGGTAACAAAAATGATCGTGGCGGACAAAAACACGGTCAGGATTTTGCCCAAGTTGATTTTTTTCAACCAATTAATTACGCTGTTCATCAAAAAAACTCCTTTTTCTGTACGAGTCAATGGTTGTTTTGGTTAGCATTGCAATCCGAGATTTTCGATTGACTGCCAATCGAAAATCTCAATTATTTGCTTATTTGTGCAAAGCAGGGTTGCTTTGCATTTCAGGTCTCTGACCGGCTTCATCTGATTTATCTTTGATGAAGCTGGAAGCCTCTTTGAACTCTTCACCGATACTTTCTAATATCTTGGCATTAGGATCGCTGCGATTGATTATAGGTTGACGACCTCCAGCTCCAGAGACTTCAAAATCCTCTGAAGTTTTTATGGGCAATTCTTTTTCCTTTGCTGCTCGACCTGCTGGTGTCTCAGCACCCGGGTAGAGGATTTCAGAATCGCTGGTAGCAATTAACTGATTGGACAGGATCTGCAAGTCAGCGCGATCTCGTGGATTCGCTGTTTTGCTGACGTTAGGATCGGTAGACATTTTGTAATTCGTGTAGCCATCTCCACCATTGCTGTGGGGATTGTTGTTCCCTCCCATTTGCACGGGGGGATTTTGTGGACGTGCCCCTAAAGAATCGCCATTGTTACAAGCGCTGGTAACAATTAGCAACGCGCCTGCCAAAAAAACGGTCAATATTTGACGTAACCGTAGTTTTTTAAAGAAAGCAGTTAAGTGTTTCACACACTACTCCCAAGATTTTTACGAACTGTCATAAACAATACAAAAGCTACAGTGTTCCTACCTCTAGCGCAGGTCACATTCTGGTTGCAACTAAAAGCAACCTCTCTCTAACCGTAGAGAGATTCCCAAAAAATAAGCAAAACTACGGTGATATTGGTTGGTTCGCGACCATGCCAGCTAAAAACATCGCTCAGCCTAGAACTTGGCTGATTTTTCTCAATCTTTCAGCATCAGATGGGTCTGGGCATCGCTGCCTCAAACGCGATCGCTCACATCAAACTTGCCTCACCATCAGGTAGCGGATCGTTATCCGTATCCCAGATGTGCCAAGCTTGGCTGGGAAATTGTTCGCGAATGTCTGCAAAGTGTAGAAACAGAAGAGCGATCGCTCCCTCTGGCAAAAGTTACAGACTCGCTACCGTTCTCACTTTGGTATTCTCATACTCTAGGATGAGGTATTTGCCTCAACTCGCTACCCAGTGTGAAAGGTCATGAAAAAAATTTGGTCATCCCTGAAGCCGTACTTGCGCTGGGTGATTCTCGGCGGGACGCTATTTTTTTTGGCAAAAGCTCTCAAAGACAATTGGCGGGAAGTCGCAGCCATCCGAATGACTGGTGCGGGATGGACAAATCTAGCGATCGCCTTTTTGATTACTTTACTGGCTCATACTTGGTCTGGATTCGTCTGGAGTTGGATTTTGCAATCGTTCCGGCAACCCGTTCAGCCTCGATGGGCGCTCCAAGTTTACCTGAAAACCAACCTTGCCAAGTATTTACCAGGGAATGTCTGGCACTACTACGGGCGCATCGTGGCGGTGACATCCCACGGGGGTTCTTTCGGTGCCGCGACTCTCAGCGTGTTACTCGAACCCCTGCTGATGGCGGCTGCCGCTTTATTAGTTGCCTTAGCAGGTAGCCAGTTGGGTTGGGCCGGTGTCCCTCAGAATACCCAGACGAGAACCTTACAAATTCTTGGTCTGGGTGTGGTTTTGCTGGGCGTTCATCCCCGAATTTTGAACCCGCTGATGCAGTTGGCAAGTAAATTTAAGGGAAAGAAAGCAAGAGGTGCAGGGGCGCAGGGGCGCGGGGGAGAAGAAAATGCTATCTCTGCTTCAGCTTCTCAACCCCCCACAGAAGCGGCAGAAGCTTCTTTTCGACTTGAGCGCTATCCTCTATTTCCTTTGTTGGGAGAAATTGGCTTTTTGTTACTGCGCGGCGCGGGGTTTTTGTTTGCCATGCTAGCGCTGACACCAGTGAATCCCAATCAAATCCCGATGCTGCTGAGTGGGTTTAGTTTGTCATGGCTGTTGGGTTTGATTGTTCCCGGCGCACCTGGGGGAATCGGGGTATTTGAAGCGACAGCGATCGCTCTATTCGGTCAACATTTTTCTGCCGCCATTCTCCTCAGCGTCGTCGCCCTATTCCGCTTGGTGAGTATTTTAGCGGAAGCCGCCGCTGCTGGATTGGCAACTTTGAGCGAGCTGAAGGATCGCTAAAAGGGCTATCAACTACACAGCTATGACAACTTTATTCCCCCTCAATCCAGGTTCCCCTCACCGAAAACCGGGGAGGGATTAAGGGTGGGGTTCCCCTGTCCCGCTTTCAACGGGTAGCCAGAAACCTAATCCTCTGCAACTTGATCTGACATCGCCTCTGCGATCGCAGAAGTTGCAGCTTTTATATCGCTATCTAACTTCAGTTGAGAAAAAACCCGATACATCTCTGCCGTCCCGTTAGGCAGCTTCTTCGTGCCATTTCCGTTCATCTTGATCAAATTGTACTGAACGTTTTCACCATAGATAGCAAAGGTTATATGAAATATTTCAAAGAAATTCACTACCCACTTGCAATCCTCTTCCGGATAGTGCATATAGTATTTGATTAGTTCAGCAATGCAAGTTTCTAAATGGGTGCGAACATTTTTACAAATTAATAAAATTTTCAGCAGTACGATTACTAAAGTCAAAGGATGCCCTTGCGACATCAATAAAATAAATAGAGGCGAAGGTTCCCGATGATTTTCAGTCGTTAAATATTCGATCACCCGATTACAGGTTCTTAACAACAGGGCATCATCTAGCGGTTCTTCATGATGATTTTCATATACAACATCTAGCTTTTCTTCTAATTTTGTTTTCAAGACCTCTACAAATTTTCTGTTTTCCACAGAAAAAATTAAATACTTTTGTAGACTATGCTTAAAGTTTTTGTAGAGAAGTCCTTGAGTTTGTTGGAGAAAAATATTTGCCAGATTTGTATAGCTAAATGGCCCCCGTTTCGCAACAATCGTCTTGATCAGACGCAGTACCTCATCCCCTAAACCAGTCGGGTTTTTAGGCAAAATTTCTCTAGGCATCGCCGACTGCGATCGCGTGGTATACATTGCTAGCTCAAACTTAAAGCGATCTTTCAGTTCTTGCGACAATGCTCTGGCAGCTTCCCGCTGTTCGACGGGGTTTGAGAGATTCGCATATTGAGGAACTAACAGATAAGAAGTATAACGATGGCTCCAATGGGTTGCTTCATGTTCTTCGTATCTAGCAGCAAATATCTTTAAATCTTGATAGTCTTGGCTTTTAATAAAATTTACAAGCCAAAGTCTCAACTTACTTAAACTTGGAGACAAGGTTGACTTGCTAATATTTAAATCGCTAAATACTAAAACTAATTCTTTAATTGCTTTATAGCTTCGCGTCGTTTCCCAATTATTGATGAGGATATAACAAGAGCGCTTTAGAGTGTTTTTAAATTCTTCTTCATCATTTGCAAAGATAATGTCTGAAAGCGCTTTGATCGCGTTGGTATTAACAGCGTTAGGACTGTAATAAATAAATAACTGCTTAAATTCTTGCAGAACGGCTTCTGGGGGCCATTGCTGAACAATGTCCACCAAAAAACGATAGATCATATCTCGATCTGACTGGTTGGAAATGACACGAAACTCGGCCTGATATCCATCTGATAGAATGTCCCTGACCATTCCATTAATTAGGACTATTGAGTCCTTCCTTAGAGTGTGAAGAGCGAAAGTAGATGGCACCCAGCGTCAATGCTAATTGCAGTGTATAGTACTTGACTTGACTGCCCATAGCAATCCTTGAAAATACATACGCTTGGGGAACTTGCTCTTAACCGCTAAGGATCTTCTGATTCAGACCGGAGACGGTTAATTTGTTCTTGCAATTCCTCAATTTGACGCTGTAGCGCATCCACCTCATTAACGGCTGTTTCTGATGGGACATTCACCGCGCCCTGTGCAGAGGAACGTTGGTAATTGCCCCGGCGAATGTGACGATATTCCTCTGAGTTTGCCCACTCCTGCAAGTGGTGAAGGCGATCGACCGTAAAGGGATGGGTCGTAAACCAACCTTGAGTAAAGTTATTGTAAAGTAAGAACTTGTAGACTTGATTCAACCCGTCTTCGTCCAATTCCTGATATTTTTGCGATTGACGAATAAATTCATCTAAATTTACTTCATTGGCATAACGGGCGCTGCCACCAGCAAATTTCATCATTAAGTGCATCACCGGATTCAGGTCGTCTGTCACCAGGAAAGCGGCTCGATCTGCTGATAATTCCGCTTTACGGCTCCATTCAATAAACGCCAAAACCAAGCCGGTACTGACCAAAGTGCTGAAGCCAAAGGTCGCATTCCCGATAAAGTTGACGGCTTGCAAAGCCCAAACCGCCATCTGACGTAAGGTCGTGTGACCGCATTTAATATGTCCTAATTCATGTGCAATGACTGCCCGAAGTTCCGCTTCGTTGAGCAGGTCTAAAAGTCCAGAGTTCAGGATCACATAAGGGCGTTCTTGTCCGAGGGCGCTGGCATTAACCCAAGGCGCTTGGGAAACGAAAAGCGTTGGTTCTGGGTAAACGTCCAGATCGCGCAAGCATTCCCGGAAAATGCCATAGATGCTAGCATACTGACGCGGCCCGACCTGAATGCTATTGCCCATGTGGTAGACAAACTGGGGACGCTCAGAGGCAAATTCCACAAATTTACGGGCAACCATATCAAATCCAGGCACGCTGCGTAAGGCTTGCTCGGCTTGTCGGTCGAGGGGATGTCTAAAAGCTTCACTGGAAATTCCGGTATAAGTAGGCATATTGATGAGCCTTATACAGCGTTCTACTGAACTATTAAAGCCTAGAAATACAACGAGCGGCTTTTGATCTACATCACAGGGATGCGCGATCGCCGTGTCGTTAAACTGCCACAAAAACTGCTTGATTTAAGCAAGTAACCAACCTACATCTGAGAAAACTTGACACGGCGGCAGTTATCGGAGTGAAAATCACTTCAAAAACTGATTCTCATGTGAATTCTGGGATTCAGCTTTGCTTCTATTGGTTCCCCTTTTTGTAAATGTTGTTCAACGATCGTCTGGACATCGCTGGGTTGAACTCGGCAGTACCAAGTTTCTTCCGGGACAATTCGCACTGTAGGACCACAGCTGCACTGTCCCTGGCAACCGCTCCCCGTCACCATGACTCCGGGAATATCAGCACTCTCAAAAGCGGCAAGTACCTCTGCGCTTCCATTTACCAAACAGGAACGGTACTGGCAAACGATGACGCAACGCCGATCTTGCTCCAAACACTTTTCTTGCGAACCAGTTTCCACTTTTGAGCCCAGCACAGTATAAATTCCTATGGCTCTATGTTAACTTCGCCTTAGCAGACCAGGGGAAAAGTTGGTAGCGCTGGGGAGAGCCCTTTTTCAGGCAATGCTCATTTATTAGGGATTTGATAGCCTTATAGATTGGAATCAGAGTATTTTTAGCAATTTGCTAAAAAGTCGCAACGCCAATCTAGGAGAATATTTGAGTGAGCTATCTCGAAACTGCTGCTGAGTTTTATAGTGAAGTAGCGCAGACGCCACAAGTCGGACTTTGTTGTGTCCAAAGCAGTCCCCTGCAACTGCCAGGACTAAAAATTTCGCCTCAGATGCAGGAGATGAACTACGGTTGCGGTACTACCGTCCATGCCGCTGAACTCGCTAATGACCCGACGGTGCTATATGTCGGCGTTGGCGGTGGTTTGGAAGCGCTGCAATTTGCTTATTTTTCTCGCCGTCCGGGTGGGGTGATTGCCGTCGATCCAGTGGCGGCGATGCGCGAGGCAGCGACTCGGAACTTAGCGATCGCTGCCCAAGAAAATTCCTGGTTTGACCCCAGTTTTGTGGAGATTCGGGAAGGCGATGCCTTCTCCCTCCCAGTGCCAGACGCCTCTGTAGATGTGGTGGCGCAGAATTGTCTATTTAATATCTTTGAACCCGCTGACCTGCATCGGGCGCTTCGAGAAGCCTTCCGGGTGTTAAAACCAGGGGGTCGTCTACTGATGAGCGACCCGATCGCCACTCGTCCCATCCCACCACATCTGCGGCAGGATGAACGGTTACGGGCAATGTGTCTGTCAGGTGCTTTAACTTACGAGCAATATACTCAGCATCTTATTGATGCTGGATTTGGGCAGATAGAAATTCGAGCGCGGCGTCCTTACCGACTGCTGGATTGCGCTAGCTACGGGTTGCAGGAACCATTGCTATTAGAAAGTTTGGATTCTGTTTCTTTTAAAGTGGCAATTCCTGAAGATGGTGCTTGTATTTTTACTGGCAAAACGGCGATTTACACCGGCACCGAAGAGTTTTTTGATGACTCGAACGGGCATATCCTCCCGCGGGGTTTACCAGCCGCAGTGTGCGATAAGACAGCAGGAAAGCTTGGTGCATTGATGCCAAAAGACATCCTGATTACTGATTCAACCTGGTACTATACGGGCGGCGGTTGCTGTTAAGTGACGAATTTGTTGGGTGCTTGGATAGGATAGCTGAAGAGATTCTTCAATAAAACTTGATGGCTAAACTACCTGCGATCGCACCTCCTTCCGTTTCTTCTGGCTTTCATGCCCTGTCTGACCCCCTACGGATTCAAGTGTTAGAGCTGCTCCGCGAACAAGAGCGCTGCGTCTGCGAACTCTGCGAACAGTTGGGGGTCACTCAGTCTAAACTTTCCTTTCACCTAAAAACTCTCAAAGAAGCCGCTTTAGTTTGCTCCCGACAAGAAGGACGCTGGATTTACTACAGCCTCAATCTGCCTCAATTTGTTGTTTTGGAGCAGTATTTGGCAGAGTACAGTCGCTTCAGCCCGCTCTTATCAGCGCTTCCCTGTAAAGACTAGGCTTGACACATCAATTTTTTTTGAAATATGCTTAATGCATCAATTTTTTTTGAAATATAAGTTGCAGAAAATTCTTTGGTGCTGGGGATGGTCGTGAAATCAGTGTCGCGGATGGCGCGTTGTAACTCAGTTTTCCAATCGTGCAAGCAACAAGCGATCGCTGAGGGAGTGGGTACATTCATCCTGGTGTTTGCCGGTACGGGTGCCGTGATGGTAAACCAAATTAGCGATGGCGCGGTGACTCATCTCGGCATCAGCTTTGTGTTTGGCGCAGTTGTTGCCGCTTTAATTTACGCCTTGGGACACATTAGCGGCGCTCACTTTAACCCGGCGGTAACGCTGGCTTTCTGGACAAGCGGCTTTTTCCCGAAACGCCAAGTATTGCCCTACATCTTGGCGCAGTCTTTAGGAGCAATTGCCGCCTCAGCTTTACTCTGGATGGCTTTAGGGCGCGTTGGCAATCTGGGTGCGACGGTGCCGCTAGAAGGGAATTGGCTGCAATCCCTGGTGCTGGAAACGGTTCTCACCTTTATTTTAATGTTTGTGATTTTTGGTTCCGGTCTCGATCGCCGCGCCCCGATTGGCTTTGCGGGGTTAGCGATTGGCTTGACGGTGGGGCTAGAGGCGGCGTTTATGGGGCCAATTACCGGAGCGAGTATGAATCCAGTGCGATCGCTCGGCCCCGCTTTAGTGGGCGGCATTTGGCAGCACCACTGGGTTTATTGGGTTGCACCCATCTTAGGGGCGCAATTAGCCGTGTTGATTTACAGCCAACTTTCCAACGGATTTCGGGACATTAAGTAAGGGAGAAAACCTGATGAAACGAGTGATGTTTGTTTGCAAGAAAAATTCTGCCCGTTCCCAAATGGCAGAAGGCTTTGCAAAAACACTGGGTAAGGGAGAAATTGAAGTGATTAGCTCTGGATTAGAAGCTTCTCAGGTTAGACCGGAAGCGATCGCTACCATGAAAGAAATCGGCATTGACATTACCAATCAACACTCGAAACCCCTTAGCGACTTCAAGGCTGAAGACTTTGATGTGGTAATTTCCCTGTGCGGTTGTGGAGTTAATCTGCCGACAGATTGGGTACGTCGGGAAGTATTTGAGGATTGGCAGCTTGACGATCCGGCTGAACAGCCTGAAATTTTCCCCAGAGTGCGCGATCAGATAAAAGAACGGGTGACTAAACTCATCGAATCGCTAAAGGAAGAAGCGACACCTGTTGGATAAGGTTTCAATGACAAACCAAACACCGATAGAGCAACCAATTCAGCAGGTTCTTGAGCAAAAGTTATCCTTCTCATGACAACTTTCGAGCATCCACCCAGAATTTTATTCTTGTATGGCTCTTTAAGAGAGCGTTCTTACAGCCGTTTATTAGCAGAAGAAGCCGCCAGAATCATCGAAGGTTTTGGTGCAGAAACCAAATTCTTTGACCCGCGTGAATTGCCGATTCACGGTAGCGTAGAGGCTGACCATCCGAAGGTTCAAGAATTGCGGAATTTAAGCTTGTGGTCTGAGGGACAAGTTTGGTCTAGCCCAGAGATGCATGGGAATATTACTGGCATTCTGAAAAACCAAATCGACTGGATTCCTCTAACTTTAGGGGCAGTAAGACCGACTCAAGGTAGAACTTTGGCAGTCATGCAGGTCAGCGGTGGTTCTCAGTCGTTTAATGCCGTCAATACTATGCGAATCTTGGGACGCTGGATGCGGATGTTTACCATCCCCAATCAGTCTTCCGTTGCTAAAGCGTACAACGAGTTTAACGAAGACGGAACGATGAAGGATTCCGCTTATCGCGATCGGGTTATCGACGTAATGGAAGAACTTTACAAATTTACGCTACTACTGCGAGATAAAGTAGACTACCTGACGGATCGCTACAGCGAACGCAAGGAAAAAGCAGCGACTCAGCTGAGGTTATAACGACACCTCGCTTTTTAAAAACCTACCCTTGAAAGACCCCAGCCCAGCCCCGTGACCGGGGCTGGGTTCAATATTCCCCTCCCGTGGAGGTCGAGGCGTTGGGGGTGGGTTACGAGTGTGTACATTGCACTAAGCGTCAGAACCGCTATATACCACTTCTAAGATTGTTCTCAACTGATACTCAGCTTGCCAAGATTTAATAATATCTAAGCTTAATCCCTGACCCCTGTAATTTTAGTCACACGAGAGTATGCAGGTTACATCCCTCTATCTTTTGGGCAAGTTCGGCAACAGCCGACGCATCTTGCCGAGGGTCAATGTACTGAGCTACAGCCAATGATTAGGATAGGACGATGAGTTATCAGAGTATCGCTGTATTTCAGAAAAAATCAGAACAAAAAAATCCTGGCACTTATGCTAGCATCTACTGCGACAGCAGCAGTGCTTAAAGTTGTACTTAAAAATTTATTAACATAAAACAGTGTTTTTGTCACTTCCTTTTAGGAGATTAGCGGCAATTAGGCTTGCTCAATCCAACATTGAGTTGTCCGCGTACTAATTTATTAGATAGGTTCTCCATAAATTGTCTGCCACCGTTACGGCACCTAATTTTTCGCGTGCCATTTATGCCTTCTTTGTGTTTTACAAAATGAGGCAAACAACTGTTTAGGCAGGGAATTTTGGCAGATGACAGTGTTGACATTGTTATTACCAACGCGCTCTTCGATAACCATCTTTCCCTGTTTAGGGCTATCTCATGATTAATCTCGAATCAACTCGTTCAAACGTAACACCTTTTAAAGAAAAAATTGGTGTCCCTTTAACTAAAAGTAAAATTAGCGTTTTACAAATCAATTTGGGGAAGCGCTGCAACCTTGCCTGTACTCACTGCCATGTAGAAGCAGGGCCAAAACGAACTGAAGAACTGACCCCAGAAGTTTGTAATCAGCTGATTGAACTAATCTATAGATTTCCCCAAATCAAGATTGTTGACTTGACAGGGGGTGCCCCGGAAATGAACTATGGTTTTAAACCCCTGGTAGAGGCGGCACGGGATGCAGCTAAACAAGTAATTGTGCGGTCTAACCTCACCATCTATTTTGAAAAAGGGTTTGAGACTCTTCCAGAATACTGTGCCAAACACCAAACGAGAATTGTTGCTTCCTTGCCATGCTATTTGGAAGACAATGTTGATAAAATGCGCGGTTCTGGGGTCTATAACGACTCAATTCAGGCACTGCAATGTTTGAACCAGCAAGGGTATGGTCTTGACCCTAACTTAATCCTCGATCTGGTATACAACCCTCCAGTTCCAGCTACAGAAAATTTTTCTTTAACCCCCAATCAGGTAAATCTGGAACAAGATTACAAGGCTTATCTAAAAGAGCATTTCGACATTGTTTTTAACAGCTTGTTCACGATTACAAATTTACCAATTGGGCGAACCAAGTTTCATTTAGAACACAGAAAATTAATCAAGCCTTATTTACACTTCCTAGAGTCAAATTTCAATGGCAGCACCCTTGAACATTTAATGTGTCGGGATGAACTTTCAATTGACTATCTGGGAAATGTCTATGATTGCGACTTTAACCAGATGGAAAATTTACCTGCGAAAACCCGCAATGGTGAAAAGCTGACAGTTGCCAAGATTTTGGAAGCTGGCAGCTTAGACATTATTGAAGAAATACAAACTGCATCTTACTGCTATGGTTGCACGGCTGGATGTGGTTCTAGCTGTGGGGGTGCCCTGATTTGAAACTAGCAAAAAAAGGAGGATTCTGCCTCTTCTCAGTCAAGGCAAAGTTTGTTCGGAAAATAAAATTTTGCCTGGATTCTATCGGATGAGAAATAAGATCAACCAAAGTGCTTCCCCGATGCCGAAACGTTACAGCCAGTGGGTCAGAACGCTCAAAAGTCCCCCCTTGTGGCTAGCGATCGCACTCTCGATCGGCATCATGCTCTGTATCTTTAGCCCATTGAAACTTTTGTTGGATAAATCTTTCCTGGTTAGTCAGTTGGAAAGATTCGGTAGCTGGGCAGTCTGCCTGTTTATCCTGGTTTTTGCCCTGTCTAGCGCCATCGGCATCCCTGGAATTATGTTTCCTGTTGCGGCTGGTGCGGTTTTCGGTTTCGTCTGGGGAAGCCTTTGGTCGGTCATCGGCGCAACGCTGGGGGCAATTGGCGCATTTTTGGCGTCTCGCTACCTGCTGCGCGACTGGGCGGAACGCCGATTTGGTCAACATCAAGCGTTGATGCGGTTCAATAGACCTCCTGCATGAATGGTCAAGTAGTGTGCCAGTTCATAATCGAGATTGCACAATAAGGGAGTAGATCAGCATCAAGACACTGGGGAGTTGGTATGCCGTATACGGAGCTACAATCGCTTTCAGAAGGTGAGTTCAAGCGCTTATGCGGCGTTAGTCGTGAAACCTTTGCTGAAATAGTTGAAGTATTACGCCCGCATCTGGAGCGCCAAGGACGACGAGGGGGACAACCCAAGCTCAGCGTTGAAGACCAATAGAAGAGTGGCATTGGAATATTGGAGAGAGTATCGCAGTCAATTTCACATGGGAGTGAGTTGGGGATTGCACGAGACGACCGTAGGGCGAATTGTTCGCAGGCGTTGAAGACTTGTTGATCAAGTGCGGCAAGTTCCGTCTGCCCAGTCAACGTCAACTATATCAGCCTGCTTGGGAGTGGAAAGTGCTGGTTGTTGATGTGGGAGAAATTGAGATTGAACGTCCAAAAAAAACCAGAAACGCTACTACAGTGGCTCTTCAATAGTGCCATACACTGAAAGCTCAAGTGTTAGTGGAGTTTGATAGTGGGCAAGTGATTTGTACAGCAGTAGATACTGGCAAAACACATGACTTCAAATTGCTCAAGCGTAGCCGTTTGCCGTTCGTATCGTCCCAATTATGTTTAGCTGACCGAGGTTATCAAGGATTTGCTTGCGCGTCATGTGGGAGCTTGCATACCAACTAAGAAGCGCCGTAAGCAACCGTTACCTGTTGAACAAAAGCAGCATAATCGGGCGCTAGCGCGATTGCGAGTACGAGTCGAGCATGTGATTCGCCGCTTCAAGATTTTTCGCATTTTTTCAGGACGTTATCGCAATCGCAGGCAGAGATTTGGTTTGCGCTTAAACCTAATTGCTGGCTTGCTGAACTACGAACTGGCACATGCCTCCTGATTCATGCAGGAGGTCTAATCAAGCCGTGACCCGTCAGCCTCTGGCTTTTGTGCTGGCGATCCGCTTTGCACCAATCTCCCCCTTCACGGTGGTTAATTTCTTGTTGGGACTCACGCCTATCAGCTGGGTGCCTTATTCAGTTGGCACGTTTATCGGCATTATTCCAGGGACGCTGGCTTACGCTTGGGTGGGAGTTACGGGTGAGCAAGCTTTGCAGGGAGGCGATCGCTTGCCCTTGCTACTAGCGCTCAGTTTTTTAACTCTCCTGTGTGTATTGCCTATTTTGGCTCGTAAAAAGACGAAACCCATTAACTGACGAATAAATTCAACCAATTTTTGGTTTTATTTCCCTTAATTTTTGTTTTCACCGGCTGTGCCGGATACTCGCAGTCCGCTGATGCCAAGAACGAAGCGATCGCAGCGCCACTGCTGCCGGACGCTGCACGGCAACTGATTCCGTTATGAGATCAACTGATAACTTCTTGCACAACTTGGGAAAATTGCTTAGCTGGGAACCTAATTAGCTCCAATCAGTTCTGAAGAGTTAGCAAGATTACGTAAATAGCAATAGGAAAGAGACAAACCGATGAAACGGGCAATTTCTGGCGCTTTATTAACTATTTTGAGCTTTAGCCTTCCAGCAATGGCTGCCACTACAGAGAAATTCCAGGTCAAAGGGCAAAACGCTTCCGCCTCTTTTTACCAATCTGACGACTGTAGCTCAAGCGGTGTCAGTGTTTGGGCTGCCGATAACGTCAGCCGTAGCGCACCAGGAGCACCGACTTCGGAGAAGGGAGCCAACGTCTCTTATTGGAACTCGAATTGGTGTACCGGCAAGTATTCCTATGGTTACGGTTACGCTCCAAATGTCACCTTCACCGCCAATAACCAGCTCAGCTCAGCTAGTTTGAAAAGTACCTTCAAAGTTGACGAATATTCGTCAGAGAATCCCGACTCAACGACTGCCAAAACGGTTGACGTAGCGCTAAATTGGACGGGAACAGGCGAGACATTCCGGGGTCACAGCAGTTCTCACTATCAGTGGATGGGCGGTATGTCGCACTCTCGCTATGTTGGCTCTTATCGGACTGCGGACGTATCGGGTAGCGTCACGATGGACGGCAAAAACCTGATTACGAATATCCCTGGCTTTGGCGATCTGAACTCGTCTAGCAGCGGCTCGGTGCAAATCACCAAGAGGTAGACTGTCGTTAAAGATTTGGGGATTCTTCGTCTTTCCCGCCCAAATACAATCATTAGCCATCAGTTTTCTGGGGACTGATGGCTTGTCGTTAACAGCTAACAACTAGCAACGAATTAAAATTCGGTGTCGTTATAGCCATTCACCGCACTGGGGTCTGTATCCTGTTTAGAACCGAGTAAATCTAGGCGATCCACCTTAATAACAGGTTTAGATCGGTTAGATGCCTTATTATCGCTCCAAGTCTCTATTTTCAAGGAGCCTTGTACCCCTATCAAACTACCCTTTCTCACGTAGTTCGCAGCGACTTCCGCTGTTTTCCCCCACAGTTCCAGGTTAAACCAGTCAGGCTGGTCGCTATTGCGAGTTCGACGATCTACTGCCAGCGTCAGATTGCACTTAATCTTACCTGACTCGAAATACTTGACATCAGGCTCTGTACCCACACGACCTACCAAGTTCACAACATTCAGGCTCATAAAATTGATTAGTACAAATGTACTGAACTACAGTGAATATACTTTAACGAATTTAGATAGTAGGCTCAAGTCAACTTTATCCTGATTTGCTCTTCAACTACCAGAATGATGCTTGGAAATGGCCTTGAGGCGTTTTCACTGGATAAATTCGTCTACCTGACTAGACTCTGGATAGAAAACGTAATAGAATCCACCTCGGTTCCATTTCCGTTAGAATTCCATCTCACACAACAGCATTTCATTTTGGGGGCGTAGAAACGAGTGGGTCTTTTCAGTCGCTTTTCCTTATCCCGGGACATGGGTATCGACCTGGGCACTGCTAACACCCTGGTTTATGTGTCCGGCAAAGGCATTGTTCTCCAAGAACCCTCTGTGGTTGCTATGGATATGGACACAAAAACCCCGCTAGCCGTGGGCGAAGATGCAAAAAAAATGTTGGGAAGAACTCCCGGCAATGTGGTGGCCCTGCGCCCCCTGCGCGATGGTGTCATTGCAGATTTCGATGTCGCTGAGCTAATGCTTAAGCATTTTATTCAGCGAGTACATGAGGGAAGAGCCTTAGTTTCACCTCGTGTTGTCATTGGCATTCCTTCGGGTGTCACTGGCGTAGAACGACGAGCCGTTATGGAAGCAGCATCTCAGGCAGGTGCCAGGGATGTGTACTTGATAGATGAGCCGGTCGCTGCTGCCATTGGCGCTGGACTACCAGTGGCTGAGCCTACGGGCAACATGATCATTGATATTGGTGGCGGCACCACAGAAGTTGCCGTGCTTTCTTTACAAGGAACGGTTTTAAGTGAATCGGTTCGCGTGGCTGGGGATGAGCTTTCAGAAGCCATCATGCAGTACATGAAAAAAGTCCATAACTTGGTGATTGGGGAACGCACCTCTGAAGAAATCAAGATTCAGATTGGTTCTGCCTACCCCACCAGTTTTGATGAAGAAGCCATCATGGAAGTGCGGGGCTTGCACCTGCTCTCTGGCTTGCCGCGCACTGTCACCATCAAGGGACCGGAAATTCGGGAAAGTATGTCTGAACCGCTTTCAGTAATTGTGGATGCGGTGAAGCGAACCTTAGAGCGCACGCCTCCCGAACTCGCAGCCGATATTATCGACCGGGGCATCATGCTGGCTGGCGGCGGTGCTTTGTTAAAGGGGCTGGACACGCTCATCAGCCACGAAACTGGCATTGTCACCCACGTAGCGGCAGATCCGCTCTCGTGCGTGGTGCTAGGAACCGGGCGGGTGTTGGAGAATTTCAAACAGCTAGAGCGGGTGTTCAGCGGGCGATCGCGCCAGATGTAGCAGTCATTAGTCGTTAGTCATTAGTCATTAGTCATCGGCAGTAGACGATGAACTAAAGGCTAAGGCTAGGGACTAGGGACAAGGACTAAAAACTAAAGGACTCAAGACGAATCGCTGATACCTAAATGTTTACACTGCGTCGCTGGTGGGTTCGGCACGGAATACAAGTTATATTGGCTGGGCTAACGATTGGAAGTGCCTGGGCGATCCGGGAGACTCAGGGAGCTGCTCTTTATGAGACTTACCAGTTGCTCACCCGTCCTTTTCAAGGGGAACCCACGTCACAAGAGCGCATCGAGAATGCCCGCGTTCTGGAATTACAGGAGCGGTTAGTTGAACTCGAAAGCCAAAATCAGAAGTTACAAGAGCTGTTGGGTTATGTTAAACAGAAAAAACAGCCAGGGATAGTCGCTCCGATTGTGGGACGTAGCGCCGATCATTGGTGGCAACAGATAACCCTCGGTCGAGGAAGTCAAGACGGTATCAAAGCAGATTTCATCGTGATGGGTACGGGTGGCTTGGTCGGTCGCGTAACCAACGTGACTCCCCATAGCAGCCGGGTCTTACTGGTCAGCGATCCCAGCAGCCGGGTAGGGGTTGCGATTAGCCGCAGCCGTTATATGGGCTATCTTCGAGGACAAGGTTCTAACCGAGCAGTGATGCAGTTTTTTGATAAAGTTCCTGATGTCCGTCGGGGCGATGTCGTGGCAACATCATCTGTCAGTAAACTTTTTCCGTCAGGGTTGCCGATAGGGCGAATAGAATCTGTAAATTTGGACAAAACTCCAGCTCCTGAAGCTGTGATTGAGTTGACAGCACCGATGAGTTCCTTGGAATGGGTGGTTGTGTACCCGAAATGAGGAATGAGCGGTTAGCTGTCATTAGGACATAGCAATAGTAAATAGTGATTAGTCATTAACCACAGACGATGGACTAAGGACTAATCACGGATGACCCATGACCCATGACCCATGATCAATGTATCTGACTTGTCACCTTGGCCTCGTCAAATGGTTAACTGGGCAGTAACCATTGGTTCTGTCCTGTTGTGCTTATTGGTCTTGCCACTGCGCCTACCGGGAATGGAATTGTTGGGAATTGGCCCCAACTGGTTGTTAATTTGGGTGGTTGCTTGGAGTTTGAAGCGAACCGTTTTGCAGGGTGCGATCGCTGGGTTAGTGTTGGGACTGATCCAAGATGGGATGACATCCCCCGATCCCAGTCATACCCTGAGCTTAGCATTGGTAGGAATTTTGACCGCTCGGATTCAAAAGCAGCGGTATATTGAGGAAGATTTTATTTCGGTGGCGTTAATTGTTTTTGGGATGGCGGTTGTGGGGGAGACGGTGAGTGCCCTTCAGTTCACGCTCCAGGGCGATCGCGATCTGGGAGCAATTTGGACATATCACCAGCGCATTGCCCTCTCCAGTGCCATCCTGAGCAGCCTTTGGGCACCCGTTGTTTACTATCCTCTAAATCGCTGGTGGCAGCAGATGAACCTGTTAGGGCAGTCTTCTAAGTAGTTTCTAGCCAATCGTCAATACTCAGTCTTCTGAGTATTGAATGAGGACTATTGACGATTGACCAATGAGTGATGACTCACTCCCAGCAGGTAATGAGCAACAGAAAGTAAATCGCTATGAATGCGGGTTGGTTGGAACTGTCGCAACCTTTGGGGGCTACGAATGCCACAAGTCAGCGCGATGGTGGGAATCGAAAGCGCTTGTCCTGCTAAAATGTCTGCTTCCGTATCCCCGACCATCCAACAATCATCGGCAGTTTGCCAAGGCGAACAATGTTCTGCGATCGCTGTGGTGAGAAGTTGCGTTTTCACTTCAGCGTAGTTTTGATAGGCGGCATGGCTGTCTTGAGTCCCGTAAATGCCACTAAACAAACGAGCCAAACCGTGATTCTGCAAGATTTGCAGAGCTTGGGATTGACATCGTAATGTCACTAACACCAGCTTGATGCCCTGAGAATGTAGCAATGCAAGCGCCCAGTTCACTCCTGGCTGCATTTTGTCTTTCTGTAACAGCGCTGGTTGATTGACGATGCTGACGACACGCTGCAAAAATACATTAATTTGCTCACCCTGTAAGCCCGATCGCATTGCAATTTCCACATCTGGGACACGATCTTGCTTCATTTGCCAGAACTGCTCTTTAGTCAATACCTGAAGATGCAGGATTTCTCCTTGCTCCTGATATATCTCCTGAGTATCAGCGAGTCCTAGCTGATAGGTACTGTAATAGCGGTGGGAAACGTCCACAAGTGGGCCGTCAAAGTCGCAAAACACGGTCAGTTTTTGTAAATGAGGGGCAGCGGCTTGACCCCGGTAGGGCTGAGGTGGTTGCAAATCTGAGGCGGCGGGGCAGCAGTTCATAGGACGTTACGAATCCGAACTTTTTGATACGTTTATTTACATTAACAGGTGCAACATAAGTTGTCATGGGATTTAGCCATCAAAATATATTAGACCTATTTATAGGGATATGTAGCGATCGCCTAACTATAGGGGTGAAAATCGGGGTGAAGATCAATATAACTTTTGAAGGCGGGTAATCGCAAACTTAGTGATTGGTTCCCCGACGGATGAATTCCTCAAAGTGAAGCACCATGAAACGGTGCTTATCGGCTCATACGATCTCCTAATATTCCGCTCTTCACAGGTAAACACGCGATCCTCTTTTTTTGCAGGGATAATCCACCTAGCATCCCTCCCTAAGCCTGCTGCTGCTAAAGTAGGCTGGCTATTACACTCAGGTGTAGCCAGGACAGCAGCAAACTCATGGACAACTTTTCCGCAAACACCCAATCGGATGCACCCCAACAGGAGTCCCCTTTTACCTCCTTCGACCGCGCGATGATGCAGCGGTGTATAGAACTAGCCCGTCGCGCCTTAGGACAAACCGCGCCCAATCCCCTAGTGGGTTCTGTCATTGTCCAGGATGGGCAGATTGTGGGGGAAGGGTTTCATCCCGGTGCCGGTCATCCCCATGCAGAAGTCTTTGCGCTGCGAGACGCCGGTGAACGAGCCAAAGGAGCCACAATTTATGTCAATCTGGAACCTTGTAACCACTACGGACGGACGCCTCCCTGTTCGGAAGCGTTGGTAGCCGCAGGGGTGAGCAAGGTGGTGGTGGGCATGGTAGACCCCGATCCGCGCGTGTCGGGAGGCGGGATTGAGCGGTTACGAGCAGCAGGAATCGAAGTTGTGGTGGGCGTGGAAGAAGACGCCTGTCGGCAGCTGAATGAGGCTTTTATCCATCGAATTCTCTACCGGCGTCCGTTCGGCATTTTAAAATACGCCATGACTTTGGATGGCAAAATTGCTACAACGACCGGACACAGTGCCTGGATCACCAGCCCTGATGCCCGCAATGAGGTACATCGAATGCGGGTGGCGTGTGATGCGGTGATCGTGGGCGGCAATACGGTGCGTCTGGATAATCCCCACTTGACCAGCCATCAGACAGAGGCACACAATCCCTTGCGCGTCGTTATGAGTCGCACGCTGGATTTGCCCGTAGAGGCTCATGTGTGGGAGACAGCGGAGGCTCCCACTTTAGTCTTAACAGAGGTGGGAGCTAATCCGGATTTTCAGCAGATGCTGCTGAAAAAGGGTGTGATGGTAGTGGAGCTGACTCCACTGACACCGACGAAGGCAATGGCGTACTTATATGAGCGTGGATTATCGGGCGTGCTGTGGGAATGTGGCGGCACGTTAGCAGCAAGTGCGATCGCAGAAGGGACAGTGCAAAAAATTCTGGCCTTCATTGCTCCCAAAATTGTCGGCGGCAGGTTGGCTCCTTCTCCTGTTGGGGATTTGGGGTTTGCAAGCATGACAGATGCACTCACGCTAGAGCGCGTCCGTTGGCGAGCTGTCGGCTCAGATTGCCTGGTTGAAGGTTATTTACCCTTAGCAGTCAGTAGTCAGTAGTCAGTGGTTATTGGTCATTCGTGAATGGCGAATAGCTAATTGTCAATTGCCATTCGCCATTCACAAAGCTGATAGCTATCAAAATATGGTCGAAGTGATTGTATGGAGCCTGTTGGTTGGAAGTTTTGGTCTGGAGGCAGTCATGGTAAGCGGATGGATGCGCTGGCAGCAGGTGAGTGCAGGTCAGCAATATGAGGAAGAGGAAGAAACTTTGACTCGTTATGAATCTAAACAAGACCTGGCACCCGCAGAGCTGCCTTCTAATGGTTCCTCTGCCCAAACGTTCAAAGATCCGCGACTGATGGGCTGGGAATTTAAAATTGTGCGAGCTAAAGGCGATTTATTTCGCAATCCAACGGTTTTTCAAAAGCTGTGTGAAGAAGAGGCACAATCCGGCTGGATTTTATTAGAAAAAATGGATGACCGGCGGGTGCGGTTCAAGCGACCGACTGCCATGAGGGACATGATTCCATCAGAATCTCTCGCTTATGACCCCTATCGCAGCCATTACGGGCCTGTCTTGACGCGGCGTACCTGGGCGGCAGCGATCGCTGCTGTGATGGCGATAAGTTTACCGGCTTATTTGGGCTATGCCCTCGTGTCGGCAACGCTTGCGAATTCTTCACAAGTTAATACACCTGCCGCACCCCCACCAGAGCCGCAGTCTTTCCCAAAGCGTCCCTTGGCACCCAGGTAGCTTTTGGCTTCTAACAATTGGCACTTTAGAAAGTAGAGACGCGATTTACATCGCGTCTCTACTGTTAATGGGTTTCTTGCCAGACAGACTGACGCTCTTGAGCGAGATCCCGGATCAGGGATAGCTTTGAGTGCAGATAGTCAGTCATAATATTTGTTTCGTCGGAATTGAGCGATCGCTGTTGTTTCAGTTGCTTCAGCAGCCACTGTACTAGGCTGGCATCGTCTAGCTTCAATAACATATTGGCCTGAGTCGTTTCAATTAAAGCCCAAAGCTGACGCAGCATTGTGGGAGTCATAAAACCTCCTATAAGCGGATAGCTGTTCTGAGTGCCGAATTGGCTAGGAACGGGTGTTATGTGGGTGGTGGGAGCAGATGGGTACGGCACACGGCCTCTTATTTAATTATTCCTTTAGTTTTCCACGATAACTTATCTGGTAATACCAAAATCGCGATCGCACAAGTTGCAACAAGAGTTACCAAATACTTAACAAAGCGAACAATAACTTGACAGGGACTAAGGCGGAAAGTTAAAACTGGTTCCGGATTAACGATGGAAGGGAGCCGCTCAAGGCTTGTAGAGACCTCTGAAACCCCATCCCAACCCTCGTGAAAAAATTTAGGCTCAATAGGCGTTTCAGGAAAATTGAGCCAAGAAAGAGGCTAAAAGACTCAGGCTGCAAGTGTTGTAAGCGGAAATCAATCAATTGAGTCGTTAGTTTTGGGTGACAAAGGCGCAAGTAAAGAGCGAGCCGTTACCGTCAGATTGAGCAAGATAAGCCGTTTTATGAGTCGCCATAGGTGACGATCGATGCAAAGGTTACTGAAGTTAGAACAGTTCATGGCGGAGGAAGTGCGAGAATTCAAGAAACTATTACAGGCACGATCCCTCCTAACCCGCTGAGAAGCGGAATGGCGATCTACTGAGTGAGAAGATGAGTATAGTCACGCAGCCCTTAACTCTCGATGAGTTCTTAAAACTCCCAGAAACTAAACCCGCATCTGAGTTTATTGACGGAGAGGTTATTCAAAAACCCATGCCTCAAGGTGAGCATAGCCGATTGCAGTTTAAATTTTGCGCGGTTGTTAACGCAGTCGCCGAACCGCAGAAAATTGCGATTGCATTCCCAGAACTACGCTGTACGTTTGGGGGAGACTCGATTGTTCCAGATGTTGTGGTGTTTCGGTGGGAAAGAATTCCGCTTCGTCCTTCTGGAAGGATTGCCAATCACTTCGAGATTTATCCCGATTGGTCAATTGAAATCTTATCCCCCGATCAGAGTCAAACGAAAGTATTAGGGAAATTGCTCCACTGCTCCCAGCATGGTACAGAGTTAGGGTGGTTAATCGATCCAGAAGAGGAGAGTATTTTAGTTGTGTTTCCGGAGCAGCGAGTACAATTGCTAAGGGGAACGGCTGAGTTACCTATTCTTAGTGGGATTGGGTTAAAACTGACGGTTGAGCAGGTTTTTAGTTGGTTAACGCTCTAAGACGGATAAGGATTTGCCTGTAAGCGATCGCAGATACTAAGGTGACAGGCGATGTGCAATTTATCAATCTGCAATTAAACCATCGAACTGTAGAGCTTCCTACAGCTAAGAAGACCAAAATCTCCATATAGCTACTCATTCTTAGTAGAGTTTTAGTAGACTTTAGATTAATTACCTTGCTGTCGATTGACTAATTAAATGTCATCTTGACAAATTATTTGTCGTAGTTAAATCAAAGCCTGTAACCATCACTATACAAGGGTTACAGGCTATTTTACTATCTTTACCCTCATTTGGAGTCTATTGACAAATTAAGTGTCTAATCTCTGGAAATTGCCAAATTAGTTGTCCAAGTTCGGAAATGAGGATTTTTATCATCTTTGACAGATTGTTTGTCGCCATCAGTATAATTGTACTATGTTGCAATTAAACAGTATTGTTGAAAGATGACGGCAGATAACCATGATGCCTCTGCAATTGTGACCGAACTCTCGCATGAGGCGAAACTGAAGCTAGACATTATTGAGAGTTTGCTGGAACCGTGCGATCGCCAAACTTACGGGCAACGACTCAAAGAAGCTGCCAAGAAACTTGGCAAATCAGTAAGAACGGTGCAGCGATTGGTAGAAAAGTGGCAAGCAGAAGGTTTACTAGCCTTAACTGGCACAGAGAGGGCAGATAAAGGCAAGCATCGCATTTCTCAAGAGTGGCAAGACTTTATTATCAAAACCTACCGTGAGGGGAATAAGGGTGGTAAGCGGATGTCCCGCAAGCAGGTTGCTTTAAGGGTTGAAGTTAGAGCTAAGGAATTAGGAGAAGAGGATTATCCGAATTACCGCACGGTTTATCGAGTATTACAGCCCTTGATTGAAGCGCAAGAGCAAAAGAAAGGGGTTCGTAGTCCAGGGTGGCGAGGTTCACAGTTATCGGTTAAAACCCGCACAGGTGAGGATATTTCAGTGGAGTACAGCAACCATGTGTGGCAGTGTGACCATACTTGGGTCGATGCGCTGGTGGTTGATATAGAGGGAGAAATTATAGGTCGTCCTTGGTTGACAACTGTAATTGATACTTACTCACGCTGCATTCTGGGCATTCGCGTGGGGTTTGATGCGCCAAGTCCTCAAGTAGTAGCGTTGGCGTTGCGTCATGCGATATTACCCAAAAACTATGGGGCTGAGTATAGGTTGCATTGTCAGTGGGGAACGTATGGCAAACCAGAATACTTATTTACAGATGGCGGCAAAGATTTTCGCTCGGAACACTTAAAGCAAATTAGCGTACAGTTAGGTTTTAGTTGTATTCTACGCGCTCGCCCTAGTGAAGGTGGTGTGGTTGAGCGTCCGTTTGGGACTCTGAATACAGAGTTATTTGCAGGATTACCTGGATATGTTGGATCAAATGTACAGCAACGTCCAGAACAAGCGGAAAAGGAAGCTTGTTTAACTCTGCGGGAATTGGAAAAGTTAATTGTCCGCTACATCGTAGATAGCTATAACCAACGGATAGATAAGCGCATGGGAGATCAGACGCGCTATCAGCGTTGGGAAGCAGGTTTGTTAGCAACGCCAGATTTAATTGGTGAGCGAGATTTAGATATTTGTTTGATGAAGCAGACCAATCGCTCAATTTACCGAGAGGGTTATATCCGCTTTGAGAATTTGATGTATCAAGGAGAGAAGTTAGCGGGATATGCGGGGGAACGGGTGGTTTTGCGCTATGACCCTAGAGATATTACCAGTGTGCTGGTTTATCAACGGCAAAAAGATAAAGAAATATTTTTGGCTAGGGCGTATGCCACTGGATTGGAGACAGAACAAATATCGTTGGAAGAAGTTAAGACAAGTAATCAGAAGATTCGGGAAAAAGGGAAAACCATCAGTAATCATTCGATTTTGGAGGAAGTAAGAGACAGAGATATTTTTGTTGCCAAGAAAAAGACCAAGAAGGAACGACAGAAGGAAGAACAAAAACAATTACAATCTGCTGTCTTGAAATCCAAGCCTGTTGAGGTTGAACCAGAACCAGAGATTGAAGATACGCCAGTACCGAAAAAGAAACCAAGGGTATTGAATTATGACCAGTTAAAAGAGGATTATGGGTGGTAATCATGGCAGAAAATAAAGCTCAATCTGTCGCCGAACAATTAGGAGAAATTAAGTCGCTAGATGCCAAATTACAAGCGGAAATTGAACGATTAAGAGGCAAAAGCGTTGTGGAGTTGGAGCAAGTTAGCAAACTCCATGATTGGTTAGAAGGGAAAAGGCGAGCGCGTCAATCTTGTAGAGTTGTCGGGGAGTCGCGGACAGGAAAAACTGTAGCTTGTGATTCTTATAGATTAAGGCACAGACCAATTCAAGAAGTAGGAAAACCGCCGATTGTGCCTGTAGTGTATATTCAACCTCCACAAGAATGTACTTCAGGCGAATTATTTCGGGTGATTATTGAGCATCTGAAATACAAAATGGTTAAGGGAACGGTGGGAGAAATTCGTAGTCGGACGCTACAGGTTCTTAAACGCTGCGGTGTAGAAATGTTGATTATTGATGAGGCGGATCGGTTAAAGCCCAAGACTTTCGCTGATGTGCGGGATATTTTTGATAATTTGGGTATTTCTGTGGTTTTGGTAGGAACAGATCGCCTTGATACCGTGATTAAGCGTGATGAACAGGTTCATAACCGTTTCCGTGCTTCTTATCGTTTTGGCAAGTTGCAGGGGAATGAGTTTCAAGAAACTGTAGAGATTTGGGAACAAGATGTATTGCGTTTACCTGTACCGTCAAATCTGGGTACTAAGCAAATGTTGAAGATTTTAGGCGAAGCAACGGGTGGTTATATCGGGTTGATGGATATGATTTTGCGGGAAGCGGGAATTAGAGCTTTAGAGAAGGGATTGATGAAGATCGATCAGGCAACTTTGCAACAGGTAGCACAGGAATATAAGTGATGGATCAGATTCAACCTTGGTTGTTTGCGATCGCACCACTAGAAGGCGAGAGTTTAAGTCATTTTCTAGGGCGTTTTCGACGGGAAAATAATTTATCTACTTCAAGGTTAGGGAAAGAGGCAGGAATCGGTGCTGTTGTAGCACGATGGGAAAAATTCTATCTCAATCCGTTTCCATCGCGCAGGGAGTTGGAAGCGTTGGCGAAGGTGGTTCAGGTGGATGCGGATCTCTTGTGGGAGATGTTACCGCCTGAAGGGGTGGGGATGAAGCACGAACCAATTCGTTTGTGTGGGGCGTGTTATGGTGAGTCCCCTTGTCACAAGATTGAGTGGCAGTTTAAGACAACACAGGGATGCGATCGCCACCAGCTAAGTTTACTTTCAGAATGTCCCAACTGTGGGGCAAGGTTTAAAATTCCGGCTTTGTGGGCAGATGGATGGTGTCAGCGTTGTTTTACAACTTTTGCAGAAATGGGAAAAATGCAAAAGGGTAAAAGAAACAGTCTGTGATGATTTACCATAACTGCATAATTTTTGTAGAAAACTAATTTAGCTCACTTACCTTCATCAGAGACAACACGAATAGCTTCTTGGATTGATTCGAGGGCGCTACGGATTTCAGCTTTGAGTGCTTTGGCTTGCGTCTGAATTGCGTCAGCGTTAGTCCGTAAATTAGTTAGGTAAGTATTAATTTTGGTAATACAGTCTAATGCCGTTTCAATTCGCTGTATCTGCGCCTCTATAGCACCGCAATCCAGTTGAGACGAATAATTTTGTTGACTCGCTAATTGTTGGCGAATAATCAAAAACTGAATGGCGACAGTTAGCATTTCGTGGCTAGTTGCTACCCATTGACCGTATTCGCATTCGCCTACCGCCCAATTGCCAATCTCTTGAGCCAAACCATCGCGAGAACGGCTCAAGAAAATAGCAGCGTTGGTTTGACGTTGAGCCATTGCTTGAGTTAGTTGTCGAGCGATTCTTTGTCTGCCCCAACGCTGCGATTCCCTGTCTCTGACTTCAATCACAATCGAGATTGGTGTAGGAATCAGCGAGTTGGGAGTCAGTTTAATGACAATATCGCCAGATTCTTTATCATTACCGACATAATAAACTTCAGCATTACTAAATTTTGACCAGTTTTGCAGTTCAGCTACTACAGACTCCTCATAGGTAGTACCTTTAGCGATTGTCTGTTGAAGAACTGATTCGGCTACTTCTCGTTCGCGAAATTGTTGAGTCAGTTTGTCTACTTCGGTAGTCAGAGGTTTGATTGATTCACTAACGACAGTTTTGATAACTTTAGCTAAAGTGCCATTTTCAGCAGTGACGCTTTTGAGGGTGGTTGTGAATACGCCTTGAATTGAGTCACTGCGTTTGGGGTCTAAGAAGGTTTTAAGATTTTTGAGAGTGCTGCCCAAAACAGAAGATTCTTTAGTAGGGTCTATATCATTAGACAGCAAGGTTTTGACATCATTCAATCGCGATGTGAGGACAGTTGATGCTAGATTAATTTGAGCATTGATTGGCGCTAATACTTGACCTTCAGCCGTACCAATTTTACTAACTAATTCTTTTTGAACAGCTTTCGGAATAGCAGTGACAGCGCGATTGACTTCAGCCATTAATAACTCAATCTGCCTTTTGACAAATTCGGTATCTTGGCTGGTTTGGGTTCTTTCTAGGCAAAATATACCCACCTCAAACGCTCGAATACAAGCTTGTTCGTATTCTGCTTCTGGTAATCTTTGCAGGTAGCTTACTGCATCTCTGCTTACTATCTCTAAGTCGCAAATCAATATGGTATTATCGCAAATCTCAATTGGAGGAAGAGATTGATTGTCGTAATACTTGGGAATCCGGTTCATTGAACTAAGAGCATATTTATTAAATTACTTGCACTGTAGTACCAAATTTTTATGGAGGTCAACTCTCTGCTAAAAAGTTTTGTCAAATTGCAAAACTTAGTTAGCTAAGGTTCTTTTCTCATTGCTTGCCATTGTTCTATTAATGGGAAAACTAGATCGCTATTCTCCAGTAGCATATCGGTTACAGCCATAATGCGCTGATAGGGTTTACCAGTTTCTCTACGGCTGGCTTGTCCGGCTAACCAGTGATAAGTGGTGGATTTAGAGATTTGACAGATTTGCGCTAGTTCTTGATAACCCAAACCCCATCGAAAGCTGAACTCACTAGGAGATATAAACATCTGGTTGTGTAGTTCTAGCAATTGTTGCCGTTTTTGAGCTTGAGGATCGTCAGGCATAGTAACCCCTTATTGCTTCTAGTTCTAGTTGACTGAAAGGCGGGATATTGTTTTAAAAGGCAAAGCCGAAATTAGTGATGTGGTAGGAAGGGCTGTTCTCATCCAGCCAGACTAGATAGTGTCGTCTGGTGGCAAGACAACTGGCTTCGTGCGTCTAGAGGACACCGATGATAAGACCAAAATCTCGGTTGAGAACTTGATGCCAGTAAACCTATTCACCCAATTGGCATTTGAGTTGGGGAATGTGTTTTGGCAAAACCTCTGGTAAAGCGAAGAGTGGAGCCTGAGTAGCTACGTTAGACATAGGAACTTGCTTGTCTGAGGCTGTACTACTTCCCCTTATAACACTTATAGTGTGCAAAAACTCACTGATAATAGATGGATTTAGCTACGGTACTCGTTCAGTATTGTTTTGTGACACAAAACAACAACACTATTGAGTACCGCTTTGGCAAAGCGATTAGGCGGCGAAGGCGAGAACTAGATTTATCCCAAGAAGAACTGGCTGAAAGGTCAGGACTTCATCGTAACTACATCTCAGGTATAGAAAGCGGAGAGCGTAACCCTTCATTAAAAAATGTCGTCAAGCTAGTGGCAGCTTTGGAAATCTCTGTTTCTGGTCTCTTTGTTAATTACGGTATTGAGGTTAAGAGCGAACCGGAAAACGATGCCTGAAATTAGGTGCGTAGACAATCACTCACGCCTCAGCGATCGCCACCAGCTAAGTTTACTTTCAGAATGTCCCAACTGTGGGGCAAGGTTTAAAATACCTGCTTTGTGGGTGGACGGGCATTGTCAGCGGTGTTTTATGACGTTTGCTGAGATGGCAAAGTATCAGAAGCCTGTTTTACAGTAAATTCCATCATTTCTCGGAAAAGCGATCGCGTCTTTGAGAAGGATTAAAACTATTCCTTGGTGTAGATAAGTCTTGCTGTTCCAGTCCTGGTTCAAAAATGATTGCGGTAGCCGCGTCGTTTGAGTGCAGCGCGGATAACTTCAATTTTTTGGGCGATACGCCGTCCTGAAGCCCTGCGGTTATTGGCTTTGCTCTGGTTCGCTTTGATTGTTCTCAATGTTTGTAGCTCGCTCTAAACAACTAAAGCCACCCTACTCATAGGATGGCTAGCGAGAGAATTTCAAATGAGTATTTACATTGGGTGATGGGATTCTTAAGGATTGTGCTTAGGACAGCACAGCGCGTTTAAGAGTTGTCTGGGAATATCCTGCTAATGCTCCAATAGGAAGTCCATCAAAGCCAGATGGCGTAAATCGGCAGGTTGCGGACAGCGGTAGTTTTTACCCCTTCTAAACCAGCGTCGAACGGTAGACATGGAACGAGAGCAGATGAAAGCGATCGCTTCATGATTCACTTGCCATTTAGCGTAGAACTGCTGCGGGGTCATCCCAAGTTGACAGTAGCCGTAGAGGTCGATTAGGGTTTGCTCTCGTTCGGTGAGGGGACGGGGTTTCATGCGGCGTCCTCCACAGGTTCGAGGTCGTTTTCCCAGGCGATATCGGCAACTGTCCAAGGCGAACTGGGGGAGAGTTTATCGAGCCAGATCAGGTAGCACCACGTCCAAGCACACAGATGAGGAGCAAAGCTATAGAATCTGCCGATCGCAACTCCCCAGTCTGTCTTGTCGCCATCAGGAATCCACCGGAGTTTGTTGCCGTACAAGTAGCGAGGGGTTTGAACGTTGGGGAAGTTGGCTGGCAGGTCAATGGATAGGGGTGGGAATACTTGGTGAACTAAGCTGGGGAGTATGTCGGTGCTGCCGTGACGGATGGCGTTTAAGTAGCCAGCGATCGCTTTTCCTTTGAGGTTGGCGCTTAATTCTCGGATGAGGATGGCGGCTAGGCTTTCGAGTTCGGGTTGAGTTAGGTTCATCCACGCGGCATCGAAGTCGGCATCGGAGTAGGTTTTCAGGCGGGTGAGGAGGTGAGGAATCGCAAAATCTTCTAAGGCTTGCTGATAGCCTTTCTGATAGATACAGAGGTTATCAGTTCGATAGCTTGGTTTTACCATTGTTAGAGTCTCCTTGTATTGGGGAGCCAGGAGCCAGCGGAGAGCCTCGCAAACTTAACCGCTGGCTTTCGGCTTTTTTTCAAATTTAGCACTTATACAGCACATATAAATGCTGTGTATAGGCTGAACTCGACATAATGGGCTAGATACAGCACAGTTAATGATGATCGGCTTAGACGAGAAACTTTTCCGATGACCAAACGCTTAGCCACCTATTTAGCAGATGGAATCTATGATCTACTTGAAGACTGGGCAAATCAAGAACGTCGCTCTATTAGCAGCTTGGCAGCATTCCTTCTAGAAAAAGCTGTTAGAGAGCATCAGGAACAGATACAAAAACAGCCCCCGCCATCTGATAAGCAGCAGGAGCGTTGAGTGCAGTATGTGCGATCGCTTTTCCTCATCGTCCGAGGTGCGATCGCTTTCAGCAGTTACAGCAGCAGATCGAGGCGTGGCAAGCGTTGCCGGAGAAGTTGGGAGGGAATGAATGAGCGATGACATCCGTTTATCATCCGAGATGTGATCGCTGTCGGTTGCCTTTTAAGGGGATGAGTGCCTATCAGAAAGCTTTTTTAGCGAAGTATTTTTCTTAATTAACCATAAAAGTGAGCAGCGAGGAATAGCCATTAGCAAAGTGCAAAGGCTCCGTGCTCCTGCTCCACTACGTTGTTAGACCGCGTAAAATGAATGATAGATGATCTATTTTTTCATGAGGAAATATCTGCTATCTATGTCGTCTTCTGGGCCATTTAACCCAAGACGCTGAGGAATATTTCCATTAAAATTCACGCACAAATCCAACTCCGTTATGAAGTCTCCTCTACCTGTCGGATGATCGTACCCTAAATTGTGAAAGATTTCATGTACTAAGGTAGCGGCCCAATAGTCAACGTCACTTCTTAGCCAATAGCTAGACCCATCGCCTAAATAGTCTCTGTTGAAAGCAACTCTCAGAAGGTCTCCCTTTTCTGGAAATTGACCAGCATTACCAATTGGAGCCCAACCAACAGCATCTTTGTGCCTTGGATCTGTTCCAGACCACATATAGGCAACGGTCGTCTTTATAGGACGATTTCCACTTGCAGCATTAACAAACACTTGCTTTAGTTGATTGTCCACAGTTTGTTTATTGGGTTTAGATCTGACAGTTCTCACTAAAGCACAATCTATAAGTTTTGACCTCTGTGTTGCATTATTTAGCTGCTCATGCAACTTGCTTGCTGATAATCTAATCATAGTTTGCTCAGACTGATCAAAATTGTTGTGAGCATATACCCAAAAATTACCTTTAGCAAATACAAGCGTCCGTGGGCGGATATAGGCTGTGTCAACAAAGGTTTCAGCAATGCTAGGAACTACAAATATTAAACTAACACTGAGGACAAAACCTACGAACAGAAACTTGAGAAACTGGATTATTGATTTCTTCATGGCACGTCAATTCTTTCGTCAACTAATATCTTTTAACTGGTGAAAATGGGGAAATAGACCGAGCTTGTGTGGCAAGAATCCAGCATAGCCGCGTTTTACAGCATCTGCCACCCCTTTATTGGATTGTTTGCTCATGTTGAAATATTTTCAATATTGGTCTAACCAACGAATACCCCACTCCCGCTCCCACTGTCGGTGAGAAAAAGTGAGTTACTTTTGTAAGGGTTTGTAAATTTTTCAATTGTTGAGCAACGGGCAAAAGACCCTTGCATCTGAAACCCTCATCTCGTTGCATGAAACCAATCTAACTGTCGGCATACGCCTTGGCAGTCGGAAAAAGTCAGAGAAAAGTCGGAAGAAAGTCAGATCCTTAGAGCAGCCAGAACCAATCAGTGTGTCTACAAACCGACTCAGGGCTTTTCACCCATCCCTAAAGGTCATAACTTGCCCCATTCTGGGCTAACCACTGCTTACGATCGCACCAATCACTCACAACCCGCTCCACCCTATCCCAAAACGCATTGGTATGATGCGGTTCAATCAGATGCACCAACTCGTGAACCACCATATACTCAATCATCGTTCGCGGCAGCATCGCCACTCGCCAATGAAAATACAAGTCTCCCTTGTGTCCGCAGGAACCCCAACGGTAGCCTAACTCGCGTACCTGCACCGAGCGGGGAGAAGCCCCAACACGCTTGACAGAAGCAGCAATCTGTGTATCTAAAATCGGGCGAAGGCGATCGCAATACCATCGAATAAACTCTTCTCTCCCCCGTGCCTGTGCGTCGCGCTGCAATTCAAAGCGGCTTTGGTACAATCTCAGCGGTGGCTGTCGGTTCACACCATCTACCAGCTTGAGGCGATAGCTGCGTCCCAGGTAATAAAACCCTTCTCCTGAAACGTATTCTTTGACAGTAGTGGGGGGATTGAGGGATTCTTTTTTGAGGAGTTTGCTGTAAATCCAGAGGCGTTTGTCACGAACTACCTTCTCCAGCGTTTCCATCGGCACTTCTGGAGGAGATGCCAGGATTAATTGACCGTCCCGTTCGACGGTGATGCCGATGGTGCGACGTTTGGCACTGTGGCGCAGTTCAAAACTGAGGTCGCCAAAGGTGATGGTGGTCATGCCATCAAACTATCACGATTCTTACGTGCTAGTTGCACCAGTTTATCCGCCACTTCTTCGAGTTGGTCGTAGTCCACTAAATCGTTAGTATCCAAGTAATCGGCTATCCAGCGTCTCAAGTCTTCTTGGACAATGGGACTTGCCCAATTCACCCGCCGCACTTCTTGGCGGATGCGATCGACAATTTCTACAGTGGCTTGGGCGAGTTTGGGCAGTTCTATCTGTGAATGTTCGCCCAAGATGTTGAGGAAAGGAAGCTGAGTTTTCGGGTCGAGTCCCGTTTCATTGGTGGGGCGACCTGCTTGGATTTGTTCGATATACTGGCGTAACGCCTCAACTTTTTCGTCCCAATTGTCGGCAAGAGATTCCAGGATTTCTGTCAGTCTTTCGCTCAGGTTTTTGTAATAAACGGGGTCTTCATCATAGTGGATGCTGATGTGGTGACGGGCAGCGAATTCCATTTCTGCCGCTTGTGCTTTAATTGAGCGATGGCGCTGGACGTGGGTTTTGAAGTCCAAGGACAGGATATCAATTGGCGGCACTTTCGGGTCAATTCCTTGGGATTCAATGTATTGGTCAATTAATGCCCGGACTTTCTCTTTGGCACTGACAAGGTTGAGTTTTTCATCCCGGTAAAGGTCAGCAACGGATTTTTTAATTAAACCGAGTTTCTTGGCATCTTTGACATAGGGCAAGGCTTCTGGGCGGGGGAGGATAGTGTCGAGGGTGTCGAGGAAGTCTTTGAAGGTGTCGTTGAATTCGACTCGCAGGCGTTCGTCTCGGAGTAAGTCTACACAGCTTTCTACGTCATCAATTGTGCAGCCGTTTTGGGTGAATAAGGCAATGACTCGCTGGTGTTTGTCGCGCAGTTTGGGCAATTCTTGGCGAATATCAAACCAAGCATTTTCGACATCCACATTGTCGTAAACCGAGAGGGCAGCCGCGATATCAACGCCGTAGTAATCGACGACTAGCCCGTATTTTTTGGTATCGTCATAGACGCGGTTGACACGGGCAATGGCTTGCAGCAATTCATATTCTTTCATGCCCCGGTCTAAATATAAAACTTGCTCCAGTGGGGCATCAAAGCCAGTCAGGAGCATACTTTTAACCGTTAAAATCGCTAAACTAGCTTGGTCTAATGGCTTTTTGAATCGCTCGATATGGGTTTCTTGTTGACTCTTATCCGTCCACTTTTTCCAGCTTGGGTCGTCGTCTTTGTCGGAGGAGATGACGGTGGCAAATTCCAAGCGGCGGATGGTGTCTAGGTGGGGGAAGGCTAAGGCGAGAAAGCGAGTTTCTGCATCCAGGGATTCTAAGGTTTCGGGGTTTAGACTGGCTAAGATGGCGGTGCGAGATTGGAGTTGTTGCACCAGTGCTTGTTGCGCTTCGACAAATGCCTCTTGGTAGCGCACGGCGGCGAGACGGGTTGAGGCGACGACTTGAGCCTTGAAGCCTCCGGGTAGGATACGCTCGATATAGTGGCGCAGCATATTCCGGGCTTTGGCTTTAATGAGTTCCCGTGCTTCCGAGACTTGGGTTTTGGTGGCGTATTTGGCTTTAATTTCCGCCCGTTCTTCTGGGGTTTTATCCTGAAAGATGATTTCAAACAGTTGGTCGAGGTCATCGCCAGAGGTGACGGCACCTCTGGCTTCTAAGCCTTCGTAAAGGATGGGCAAGGTAACGCCGTCTGCTTGGGATTGGCGGATGTTGTACTGGTCGATGAAGGAACCAAAGATGCGCCGGGTGTTTGTTCTGGCGCTGGTTTCGATGGGGGTGCCAGTGAAGCCGATGCGGACGCAGTTGGGTAAGGCTTCTAGGAGGTTGGCGTGGAGGGTGCTGGCGTGGGAACGGTGAGCTTCGTCAATTAGGACTAGGATATCTTCGGAAGGATTGAGGTTTTTCTTGATTGGCTCAATTTGTTCTTCTTCCTCGGAATCTTCGCCGCCTTTGAATTTTTGAATCATCCCGAAGACTAAGCCAGCACCGGGTTGTTTGAGGTAGTCTTCTAGCTTTTTGACCTTTTTTGCTCTCTGTAAGGGTTCGCCTGTCAGGACGGCTGTATCGGAGAGTTGCTTTTCTAAGTCGGTGCGGTCAGTAACGACAATTATCTTGAAGCGGCGCAAGGCAGGGATGGTGCGGATTTTCCGTATCAAGTACACCATTGTCAGGCTTTTGCCGGAGCCTTGGGTATGCCAGATGATACCACCGCGTTGGTCGTCGCTGCCGTGTTGGGTGCGGGTTGGGTTGTGCAGGAGTCGCCCGATGGCTTCGTGGACTGCCCGATATTGTTGGTAACGGGGGACGAGTTTAATCGTGCGTCCGCCCCTAGTTTTGAACAGGGTGAAGTTTCGCAGGATGTCGAGGAGGTTGGCAGGGTGCAGCATCCCGGCGATGAGCATTTGGCGGGAGTTGAGTTCGGTAACGCCGAGTTCTGCGGTAATTTCGGCTTTGGGGCGGGAAGTGGTGTCTTTCCACTCGACATAATGCTCGTAGTTCGCTCCGATGGTTCCTGCTGCCGCCCTTCCTCTAGAGGCAGCTATCATTAACTGGTTGTAGTGAAATAGCTTTTCTGCACCTTCCGGTTGGCTGCTTCCCCGTTGATTGGAATATTGCAACAAATCGCGTATGGCTTCGGTGATGGGGTTATCGAGTTTAGGGCTTTTGCACTCGATGACGACGAGGGGGATGCCGTTGACGAGTAGCACGATGTCCGGGACGATAAACCCTCGGTTGCCTGTTGCCCAAGGGGGGTCTACTCGGTATTGATTGATGGCTAGGAAGTCGTTATTTTCAGGATGCTCGAAGTCGATGAAGTGGACGGTGTGCTGTTTGCCGTCTTGCCCCAGAACGGTGGTGCCTTTGAGGAGTAATTCTGTAGCGGCTTGATTGGCTTCCATCAGCCTTTGTGTGCCCAGACGTTCTAGCTGACTCACGGCAGCGTTTACTTGGGTATCATCGAGCCAAGGATTGCCGTTGTCGTCGAGGTTGATGCGCTTGATGGCGGCTTTTAGGCGATCGCTAATTAGGACTTGCTTGAAATTCTCGCGATCGGTAACTTGGGGGTTGTCCCAACTGCCTTCGATGTACTGCCAACCCATGCTAGTAAGT
Organism: Trichocoleus sp. DQ-A2; assembly: GCF_039961915.1. Classification (NCBI taxonomy): domain Bacteria; kingdom Bacillati; phylum Cyanobacteriota; class Cyanophyceae; order Leptolyngbyales; family Trichocoleusaceae; genus Trichocoleus; species Trichocoleus sp. DQ-A2. The sequence goes on along the minus strand of NZ_JAMPKD010000003.1, from coordinate 259,183 downwards.
TGGTCGATGGTTGGCTTTTCAGCGTAGATATATTCTGGAGTTTGTTGAGTCATTGAAGGTGTTTCTTAAATACTCAAGGTAAGAATGCTCTATGGCTAAGAACAATTGGTCATCTCTATCAATAAATTCGATAGGATTCAGACTTAATTTATTAGAACGCAAAGGTTTACACGCGAAAAATGGTTTTCCTGAAGATATGATTTCCGGAAATAAGTAGTTACAGTTAAATTCAGAAGTCAATTGAGGAAGACTTCTTTGCACTAGGATTTTATTTAGCTGGCTTTCGCTTATGTCTTTATAAATAGGTAATATAAAATATCTTTTTATATTGGTTGCTAGAAATAAATCATAAATATTGTTTTCATCTGTCACACAATCAAAATTAATAGTATGAATGCACAATAAATCATCTATATAGGCAAGTTTAAATCCTTGATTAACTAAATTTAGTTTAGGAGCATTATCAATATCCTCAATTATCCAAGCTAAATATGTAATATCGTTAATTTTTTGAAATCTTCCTTCTACAAGAGTAGCAATCTCGTAAGCTCCACCGTAAAAGTAAAACAAATTTTCAGATATTGACATTTCACAACTAAAAAGCCATCCACAGATAGTAAGGCATTCAATAACAACATCATCAAAGTCGGTTTGTATTTTCCCAGACCCCAAAGATGGTCTAGAAATCTTTTTCAGCAATTCTTCCATATCGGAAGTCCCACTACCGCAGATTTTTACATCTCCGTATCTAGAAGAATTTGTTTGATAAATAAGACAATCATTAAAAGAATATTCAAAATGTTCTATGCCCTCCGAGTCGGCGATGTATCCTAGAAAAGCAACTCCTTGGTTTGCTCCCCATTCACTAGGGCTTCTATAGATTTCCCTAAAAAATTGATGAATGGATTCCCTTGTAAATTTTTGGCTATTTGATTGCCTTTTTAATTCTGATATAATTGTCTTTGCTGCTATATAGCTGCCAGCCCATCCGATGGCTAAATTGTCATCTATTATGTTAATTTTTTGTCTTAATCCTGTGATAGTATAACCAGACCCTTCAGGAAAAACATCAGAAATATTACCAATTGTTGGAATAGTTATATTTTGCCCTGATTCCTCACCTGATAACAATGCATCTCCAATAAGGACAGGAAGATTGCTTATCGTTAAAGTAGCTATTAAAGTCATATCAATTTAATTATTTACAGAGTTAACTCGTCCTGTTTTAGTCAATAAATCATGCAGCATTAGTCCTTTGTTCTTTTTTCTGGAGCTTGAGCCTGTTGAGGTAAGCTTTTTCTGTGTAGATGCCAGAGAGAAGGCTCGAAAACAACTACCTTTACCTCTGGGTGTTCAACAAACGCTGATTCCAATCAGGGGCTTAACTTCTAACCAATCTAACCCACCGTTACCGCACCCTAAAGCAGGGATAGCAATAGAAGTAATATCTAATTGCTGAACTTCTGCCACAAGTGCCTTCAGTCCAGTTTGAACATCTTCGACTTTTGACTTGTCTCTCCAGTGGCGTTTGGTGGGAAAGTTGATAATGTATTTGGGATTGAATAACTTCCCAGTAGGAACGGTAAACATTCGCCCAGGCTGCACTTCCTTGGTATCGCAAGCCTTTTTATATTGCTGGAAGTTTTCAGGAAATGCCTGTTTAAACTGCAAGGCAATACCCTTACCCATAACACCGATGCAATTGACGGCATTTACTAGGGCTTCAGCATCTTCTTCCAATAAGTTGCCTTGCTTAAATTCAAGCATTTTTGACACGTACTTTTCCGGTTAATAAGTCGTGCATCAGTCCTTGTTTCTGGAGTTTGAGCTTATCGTGATAGGCTTCTTCTGTGCGGATGCGGGTGTCGTGGGTATCAATGATTTTTATAATTGCATCTTGTTCTTCAGGCGGAGGACAGGGTACAGGAATACTAGCGATATCTTCACTAGAAACTCCCGATACAGCAACTTGCCTAATTAAAGGCAATCGAAGTCTAAAACCTGTTTCACTGTTGAGAAAGTAATTTGCAAAAATAGGGCGTAATTTATCTGTCAATAGCCTGACACGAATGATTGATGATTCAAAGGTAGTTGGTTCAGAAAGCGCAGGTACTAATGAACAGCGTCCGGCTCCCTCTAAATTTAAAGACCGACGAGCAAAAACTAAATCCTCTACTGCTAAACTAAAACGCTCTAATTCACTAGGATTAACATCTACGCGAGCAGCATCAGATACATCAATTGTGAAGCCTCTGAACATCTGAGGCATATGAATCATTAAAACGCCGCGACCGTAAAACTTAGCAGGTTTGTAAAGCCCATTTCGTGCAGGAACGGTGTAAAAATCACGAAGTTGGCAAACTTCCCAATTTTTTGGAATTCGCCCCAGTGGGGAGTCTTTGAACTGTTTGGGGTGCGCGATCGCATCCCTCAATTCCCCATTCTCATCTAACCCCCGTGTGAGCAAGTCGTGCAGCAGTCCAGCCTTCATCTGCTTGAGCTTGGCGATGAGGGAGGAGGTACGTGCGATCGCTTCATCTATCGTATCGAGGATGTCAGAAATTCTAGTTCTTTCTTCCCTCGGCGGAACAGGCACTTCCATCTGTGCCAGTTTCGTGATGTAGATATGCTTAATCGTTGACCCTCCGGCATCAGCCAGCATACGCTCTTGTCCTATATCAGAGCGTAGGTAATGAACGAGGAATCTAACATCTGTGTCCAGGAGTGGACGCAAGCAGGCAACAGATTGATTTATGCATATGCTAGTCCGATCAACAACAGCAATTCTGCCTAGCGTTCCATCCTTTGTTATTAAAATGTCGCCTAAATTTGGCTTACTTTTCTGAGTCAGGTCATTTTTATAGGCTTTTTCTGATGTGTGTCGAGCTTGTCCATAGCAAATCTTTCCATCAGCTATGTCGAAAGCTGTTATCATCCACGGACCATCTTTGGTGGTCGGCATTGGGTTGGTAAATCCGTAAGTTATGTATTGAGTGAGAGATGCTAGCGAAGAAACCTCCCAATCCTTCGGAATTCTCCCAACAGGCGAATCCTTAAACTCCTCAGTCTTAACCAGAGTTTCACGCATAACCCAACCCACTCAGAAATTCACTTAACTGCTGACGCGCCGCATCCCGTTGAGCTTCAATATCCTGCAACGTCACCCGATACTTATCCCACCAATTCTCAACCGCCACAATAACCTGCTGACGGTGAGCCGAGACATATCGCTCCAGTTCAGCCGTTAAGCCATCCTTGAAAATCGCCAACACCAACCCCTGACACTCCTCATCCGTCAACGCCGCACGTTTAGCCTCCAAACGCTTCACCAATTCATTCTTGAGCGTCCTCAGTATCCCCTTCGCTTGAGCCAGTTGCTTTTTAATTTCCTTATAGGGTTCCAGTTGTTTCTCAATCTCGGCAATTTCCGCTTCCATCGGCTCAACCATCGCCTCAAGTTCTGCGATTTTAGCCGCATTCAACAACGGCGAATTCTTCCTTAAATCCTTAATTTCCTTCTTCGGCTCCTTAATCGAAGCTTTCAGAGTCTTGAGCCTTGTCTCCAACTCCTTAGCAAAATTAACCGCCTCCGACTCCTCCTCTGTTGCTTCTCCTTCTTCCGCCTCCGCCTCTTCCCCCCGTTCAAACGCTTCCTTTTGCTGCTCTAACTCAGCAATTCTCGCCTCAGCCTCAGCAATTTCCTCCAGATAGTCCGGCAACAACCGCACCACCAGCTTATGATTGAGCGGGTCGAATTTCGTCTGATTCTTCTGCGTCTCATCATCCTGCTCTAGAGCATCCCGAATCGTATCCACCCAACTATCCACCAACCCGCCAAAATCCGATTCCGATAGCGTTCTGAGTTCATACTTCACCTCATCCCACCAACTCGCCACCACACCCGCAACCTTAAAGCGGTCAAGTAAACCCACAGGTTGGAGGCTATCGACAAACGAACTCAAAAACTCCGCCCTCAGTTCCATCACCTTCTTCGTCTTCGGCAACTCCCCCAACCCTGGCGCGTGCAACTGCCACCAAGCCGAAAAGACGCCGTAGAGCTTCGCTTCAGTCGCTTGAACTCCGGTGTCAGATTCGACAAAGGTTTTTATCTGCCCTCTCTCGCTAATTGCAGAGATAAAATCCAAATAATCCATCTATTCAAAAATAGGCTGTAAATCTAATACAAATCCAGGTAAAACCTCTTCACCTGATAAAGTCGAAGGAGATTGTAAAACCTCAACTTCTCGATTAGGGCGATAAATTTCTACTTGCCGAGTTCTGGGATTAATCAACCAACCCAACCGTAGCCCATTATCGACATACTCCTGCATTTTTAACCGGGTTTCTTCCACATCATCCGTTTCCGAAACCAGTTCTACAGCAAAATCGGGACACAAAGGTAGGAATTTCTTGCGTTGCTCCTCACTAAGAGCATTCCATCGTTCCATCCTCACCCAAGACGCATCAGGAGAACGAGTACCACCCTTAGGCAACCGAAACCCTGTAGAAGAATCAAAGGCTTTTCCCAGACGGGTTTGACGATTCCAAATACCCAAGTCAATGTAAACCTCAAAATTCCGGTTTCCCGTTTCTCCCCCCGTGGGCGGCATAATAATTAATTCTCCCTTAGTCGTGAGTTCTAGCTGCAAGTCTTGGTTAGCCGCAGCTAATTGTTCAAACTGCTCATCAGTCAGTTTGAGGACTGGGGGTAATTGTAGAGTTAAAGCACTCATATGAATTCCGCCTATCCAAAAATAGGTTGCAAATCTAATACAAATCCAGGTAAAACATCCTCACCTGATAACGTCGTAGGAGACTGTAAAACTTCAACCGCTTGATTCGGGCGATAAATTTCTACCTGCCGAGTTCTGGGATTAATCAGCCACCCCAACCGCAGCCCATTATTAACGTACTCCTGCATTTTTGACCGCGTTTCTTCCACATCATCGGTTTCCGAAACCAGTTCTACGGCAAAATCGGGACACAAAGGCAGGAATTTCTTGCGTTGGGCAGGCGTTAACGCTTCCCATCGATCCATTGATACCCACGCTACATCTGGAGAACGAGTCCCCCCCTTGGGCAATCGAAAGCCCGTAGAAGAATCAAAGGCTTTCCCCAAACGAGTTTGACGGTTCCAATACCAAAGCTGTCCGTCTAACTCAAAATTGCGATCGCCTGTTTCTCCTCCTGTAGGCGGCATAATAATTAACTCCCCTTTAGCCGTCAATTCCAAGCGCAAATCGCGATTCGCAGCAGCCAATTGTTCAAACTGCTCATCGGTAAGTTTGAGAACAGAAGGTATGTTGAGGGTTAAACTGTTCATCTTAATTGCGCTCCACTAAAATCCTAGTCGGGTCAAACCCATGCGCCTCTAACAAAGGACTTTTTGCCTCCACCTCAGCTTTAGGAATCCCTCCCAACAAATGCGCCCTCACATCCTGGGGTTCCGGTGGCGGCGCATTATCGGCATAGCGGCGGATATTGCAGTTGTAATCATTCTCTGCCAATTTCTCCTTACTCACCACTGCCGAATAACCAGCGAAAGACTCAAACCGTTCAAACACAAAAGCTATCTTTTCAATATGCTCCGGTCGCAGATAATTCTGAGCGCGACCCGCATAATACTCAGCATCGGCATTAATAAACAACACCTTACCCTGACGTTCCACAGGTTTCGCCCCGTGCGATAGCGAAGCGCCGCTGCTTGCAGCAGATCGCATCACCAAAATACAGGCAGGAATCCCCGTCCCATAAAACAAATTCGGCGGCAACCCAATCACCGCTTCCAGATGGTCATTTTCAATAAAACTCTCCCGAATCTTCTTTTCCTCACCGCCACGAAACAGCACCCCATGCGGCATTACCGTCGCCATCATCCCATCTCTCTTGAGAACAGACAGCATATGCTGGGCAAACATCAAATCTGCCTTCTTCCCCGTTTCTGGACACCACCCATGCGTAAACCGCCCAGTAAACTGCATACCTTCAAGGGTATAGTTTTGGGAAAAAGGCGGATTACTAATTACCCGGTCAAAGCGCATCAATTCCCCGCCTTCAGTATGCAAGGGATTGAACAGCGTATCGTCATTGTGAATATCCGCATCCCGAATCCCATGCAAGAGCATATTAATCTTGCAAATTGCCCACACCCCGCCATTATTATCCTGACCGTACAGCGCCAGATTTCTGGCATTCCTGCCGCACTCTTCCACATACTGCTTCGACTGAATCAGCATTCCCCCAGAACCACAGCAAGGGTCATAAACCGACATCCCCTCCTGGGGTTTCAACAGCCGCACCATCAACTGCACCACCTCACGCGGCGTATAAAACTCGCCTCCCTTCTTCCCCGCAGAATCGGCAAATTCCGCAATCAAGTACTCATAAGCTGCCCCCAACAAGTCAGGAAAGACAAAATCCTCATTTTGCAGCCGATACCTGCTGAAGTGCTTAATCAGTTCCCGCAGCTTCACATCAGGAATGCGACTTCTCCCCGCCTGACGATTGAAATCAATGTGAGTCAATACACCCGCCAGAGCTTGGTTACTATCTCCAAGTGCGCCCAAAGCCTTATTCAGCCCATCCGCGACATTTTGATGCAGCTCATCGCGAATATACCCCCACCGCGCCTTCTCTGGTACAAAAAACGCCTCTCGGTAACTGATGGGGTTTTCTGCCCTCTGCTTCGCCTCTTCCGGTGTGCGTCCCCGTTTCAGATTATCCTGCACAATCTGCTCGTAGCGCTGCTCGAACACATCCGAAGCGCGTTTGAGGAACAGCATCCCAAAGATGTACTCCTTGAAATCCGAAGCATCCATCTTCCCCCGCAGGATATCCGCAGCGGCAAAAAGGTGACGCTCAAGTTGTGGCAATGTCAGTTTGCCCATAGATAATATTTGCTTTTCCTCAAAATGTTATGTGACGCGATGCTTTATCGCAATAAACGCGATCGCGCTCAACTCTTCAACCTAACCGCCAATTGCTGATGAATCTCGTCCAACCATACCGGAATTACAGGTTGACCATTATCTATAGATGAAATCGCCTCTTCCCTTTCAAACTCCTCCAACCGAAAATCCTTCTCCTTTCTATTCCAGACCAACATAAACCGCTTCGGCACCCCTGGAGCGGAAAAATCCGGTGCTTTATGTTTCAAAGCCTGCAATGCCCTAGCTGCCACCTCAAAACTTAATCCTACCGATAACCAGTATTCCATCACTGCCAACTCAGCCAACTCAGAACGAGAGTAGTAAATACTCCGTCCTGTTCCAGTGGCACTAATCGGAGGTACAACAACTCCCCTTTCCCTCCAATACTGCAACTGGCGCAAACTACAGCCTGTAATCTCAGCCGCTTCCTTACTGCTAAAAAATCTTTCTGACATACCTCTGATTTTACCGAGGTCAGTTATAATACATTTGTGTGCCTATTGAACACTAATGTTCAAAGAGTATGAGCCATATAACCGTTCAGTGCCGTTTGGTTGCAAGCGAATCAACTCGCCATCATCTCTGGAAATTGATGGCAGACCTGAACACGCCCTTAATTAACGAATTACTGGCGCAAATGGCTCAACATCCTAAGTTTGAAACTTGGCGAAAAAAGGGCAGTCTTCCGGCTGGAATAGTCAAACAATTGTGCCAACCCCTCAAAGCTGACCCTCGATTCACTAATCAACCTGCACGGTTCTATACAAGTGCAATTGCCGTCGTTGAATACATCTATAAATCCTGGTTTAAACTTCAGCAACGCCTAGCACAAAAACTGAGTAGGAAAATTAGTTGGTTAGGAATGCTCAAAAGCGATGAAGAATTAACCGCAGAAAGTAACACTTCTGTTGAGGTAATTCTCACCAATGCTGCCGAACTCCTCAACTCCCTATCCTCTGAAGAGGGTAGTATTTATACCAAACTTTGGAAAGTATACAACGACGCAGACGACCTCCTTACTCGCTGCGTCGTCTGCTACTTATTCAAAAATAGTAATGAAGTTCCTGAAAAATCTGAAGAAAACTTAGAAGAATTTGCTAAACGCCGTCGCAAAACTGAAATTCAGATTGAACGAATAAAACGGCAATTAGAAAGTCGCCTACCCAAAGGTCGAGATTTAACAGGGGAAAGCTGGCTAGAGACATTAGCGATCGCATCTACCACTGCTCCCACAGATGAGTCAGAAGCTAAATCCTGGCAAAATAAACTGCTAACTGAACCAAAGCTAATACCCTTTCCAGTCGGTTATGAAACTAGCGAAGATTTGACTTGGAGAAAAAACGATAAAGGTCGCCTTAGTGTTAAATTTAATGGCTTAGGCAAACATACGTTTCAAATCTACTGTGACCAACGCCAGCTTAAATGGTTTGAACGCTTTTACGAAGATCAAAAAATCAGAAAAGGCAGTAAGAATGAATACTCTAGTAGTCTTTTTACTCTGCGCTCAGGAAGGATTGCTTGGCAAGGAGGCACAAATACAAATAAAGACGATCCTTGGAAAATTCATCAACTCATCCTCTACTGCACCGTAGACACCCGTTTCTGGACGGCTGAAGGCACAGAGCAAGTTTGCAAAGAAAAAGCGGAAGGTATTGCCAAAACCCTTACCAAAATGGAGGAAAAAGGCGAACTCAATGACAACCAGCAAGCTTTTATCCGCCACGAACAATCAACCCTAGCTCGACTTAACAACCCCTTTCCCCGTCCCAGCCAACCCCCCTATCAAGGTCAACCTCATATTCTTATAGGTGTGGCATTAGAACGACATAAACCTACAACAATAGCAGTTTTTGATGGAAAAAAAGACAAAGTAATTACTTATCGTAGTTTCAAACAATTACTCGGAGATAATTACGAGCTGTTAAACAAACGACACAAGCGTAAACAAAAGGAATCTCATCAACGCCACAAAGCTCAAAGAGATGGAAGCTCCAATCAATTCGGAGATTCTCAATTAGGCGAACACATAGATCGTTTAATAGCCAAAGCTATTGTCACGTTTGCTCAAACCTCTGATGCAGGTAGTATTGTGTTACCAAAGCTAGGCGATATACGTGAGTCTTTTGAGAGTAAGATTCAAGCGCAAGCAGAGCAGAAATTTCCGGAGCTTATTGAAAACAGAAAAAAATACCTCAAGCGCTATCGAATTCAAGTTCATCAGTGGAGCTATGGAAGATTAATAAACGATATCAAAGCCCAAGCCAGCAAATTAGGTATGGTTGTTGAGGAAGGACAACAACCCATCCGAGCAAGTCCCCAAGAAAAAGCTAAAGAAGTAGCAATTTCTGCTTATCGCAATCGTCGTAAATCTTGAAACCTAATTTAGACTCAGTACCTTGACAATAGAATAAAATAATCAATAGCGCCACAGGTCATGTTCCTTGGAACCTCTGATGTTCCTTGGAACCTCTGAACTGTGAAAAGTATGGGTTAGTTTGACTGTTGGAAGACAGTTGTGCTTTCTGACCCTGGTAGCTGTCCACCCCGATGCTGATATCTATAGTTCCGGCTGTAGAAATGATTAACCTGTAAGTTGAGGTTCATTGATACTTCAATCTTATGGGGTAGGTGCGCCCCCAGCAACAAGGATGTGGGTTTACTACAGTGATAGCTACTGAATCACCTCCGAGCAAGGGGGAATCCACCCTAATTTTTTATTTTTCGTGAACCTAAGCGGGGGCAAAATTCCTGGGAGGTTTACGAAAACTGTGAATCCCTTATGGAATATTGATTCCAGTATTTCTGTGGGATGGTTGCTCCTGTAGATACAGGACAGATAAAGCGAAAATTTTAGAGGGTTACGAAAGTCGCCTCTAAAAGCTCCTCCAGGTAACTGTTGTAGCGATCGCTGTTTCAACGACCATCCCAACTAGGGGTGGGTTGAAAGGTCAATGGGGGCTTGGTGGGTTCGTCTGCTGGCAGAAGTTTCAACGACCATCCCAACTAGGGGTGGGTTGAAAGTTCTATTGCCCCATCAAAATAGCCGTCAATGTATTTGTTTCAACGACCATCCCAACTAGGGGTGGGTTGAAAGAAATTATGGGCTTGCGCTGCCTCAATGACTGGAGGTTTCAACGACCATCCCAACTAGGGGTGGGTTGAAAGTTAAGAAAGAACCGAGCGCACCCCCTGAAGCCAAAGTTTCAACGACCATCCCAACTAGGGGTGGGTTGAAAGACACTTGCGGACGGGAGCGATCTAGCTTACGTGTTGGTGAGTTTCAACGACCATCCCAACTAGGGGTGGGTTGAAAGTCTGTATTCGCCAGGGTACTGCTTGCGAAGATGAGCGGTTTCAACGACCATCCCAACTAGGGGTGGGTTGAAAGAGCGGGTACTTCGTGGGCAGCAGCGACAACGTTTTCGTTTCAACGACCATCCCAACTAGGGGTGGGTTGAAAGTAGATGTACAGAAAGGAATTTATTAAGGTGGGTTGAAAGGAGCGCTGCGATCGTACAAACAAAGTACAGAATGTTGTATGTCACAAACATTGGACAACAATTATTTTGTCAAAACGTCAAATAATTTGACAAGACGACACTAATTTGGCAACGATGACAAATAATTAGTCAATTGTACGTTCGCAAATTAAATGTCGCAATTTTTGAATAACGGCATAGCTGCTACAAACCAGTGAAAGCCTTTCCCCGAAAACTTTTTAGGCTTTTTAATTCCAAAAGCAGCAACTTTGTCGATTTCGCACACTCCATGTCGGAAATCTTGTCTCGCAAATTAATTGTCGTTTTTTAAATTTAGCGACATCGCAAATTGAGTGTCGCATTGTCTAGCTATTCTTCAGAAGGGATGGTACATTTTTACTATTCCTCAGAATGGATGATCTTCCCCTCATGCTAGACGACCCATCTGAACTGATAGAAGAATTGGCACAAGATTTAGACACTCTTTACCTCGGTGAGAGTAATTTTGAAGTCGATCCCTCACAAATTCTTCGAGAAACTGCTGATAAACACAAACTTAAATTTAATCTCATTCAATGGCTTGCCCAGTCCCCGAATCGCACGCTTAAGTCTCAAAGGAAGCAGGCGATCGCAAATACCCTAAATATTTCTACTCGGCAGGTAGAGCGCCTCCTCAAGCAATACATCAGAGATGAGCTACCAGAGACAACAGGAGTGCAGCGCTCAGATAAGGGGAAGCATCGCATCAGTGACTATTGGGAAGAATTTGTGAAGTCAACTTATGAAAAGAGTCTTAAAGATAAACACCCACTATCTCCAGCAGAAGTCGTTCGTGAAGTGAAGCGACACGCAATCGTCGAGCTTGGGCTTGAAGAGTGTGACTATCCCCATCCAGCCACTATCTATCGAGTTTTGCAACCATTAATCGAGCATCAAAACCGGAAAAAGCGCGTTCGCAATCCGGGTTCCGGCTCTTGGTTGGCAGTTGAGACAAGAACTGGGCACCTCTTAAAGGCTGAGTTTAGCAACCAAATTGTCCAATGCGATCATACAAAGTTGGATATTCGGATTGTCGGTAGTGATGGCGTGTTATTACCTGATCGACCCTGGATAACCACTGTCATAGATACGTTCTCAAGCTGTGTTATTGGTTATCACTTATGGAGAAAACAACCGGGTTCTGATGAAGTAGCTCTGGCTTTAAGACATGCCATCTTACCCAAGCACTATCCCTCGGCATACGAGCTGGAAAAACCTTGGCAAATATGTGGCTCTTCACTCCAATATTTTTTCACTGACGGAGGGAAGGATTTTCGCTCAAAGCACCTAAAAGCTATTGGAAAGAAGCTAGGTTTCCAGTGCGAACTGCGCGATCGCCCACCTCAAGGCGGAATTGTAGAACGAGTTTTCAAAACCATCAATACTCAGGTTCTTAAGGGACTTCCCGGTTATACAGGTTCAAATGTTCAGGAGCGCCCAGAGCAGGCAGAAAAGGAAGCCTGCTTGACCATTCACGATTTGGATAAAATCCTAGCTCAGTTCTTCTGCGATGACTATAACTACCAGCCATATCCTAAAGACCCTCGCGATACAAGGTTTGAGAGATGGTTTAAGGGAATGGGTGGAAAATTGCCTGAACCACCAGACGAGCGAGAACTAGATATTTGTCTAATGCAAGAGGCTCAGCGAGTTGTTCAAGCTCATGGCTCTGTCCAATTTGAGAATCTGACCTATCGAGGAGAATCACTAAGGCAACTTAGCGGCAAATACGTCACATTGCGATACGATCCTGACAATATTCTGACGTTGTGTGTCTACAGCAACGAAACGGATGAGAAGCTGGGAGATTTTCTGGGATATGCTCATGCCATAAACCTGGATACTCAGGATTTGAGTTTGGATGAGTTAAAAAGGCTCAATAAAGAGCGAAGTAAAGCTCGTAAGGAACATTCAAATTATGATGCTCTGCTAGCGCTAGGCAAACGAAAGAAACTTGTTGAGGAGCGTAAACAGGATAAGAAGGACAAACAGCGAGCTGAACAGAAACAGTTACGACGATCCTCAAAGAAAGACTCAAATGTCGTCAAGTTACGTCAGCGTAGAGCTTCAACCTCTTCAAAGAAAGATGAGCCGCTTGAAATTTTACCTGAGCGGATTTCCAGGGAACAAATAAAGCCTCAACAACCAGAACCACAACCTGAAGAAACCTTGCCTTCTACATCTGATGCTCAACAGCAGGATAGGCATCGGCTGGTAATTTCTAATCGTCAAAGCAAATCGAAAAGGATCTGGTGACTATGGCGCGATCGCAACTTGTAACTCAGACACCTGTTGAAGTTCTGGCTCCTCAGTTAGATTTGACCGCTCAACTTGCCAAGGTTGCTCAAATAGAGGAGCTATTCAGAACGGCTTTTATCCCGACCGATCGTGCTTCAGACTACGTGAGATGGTTGGATGAACTGCGGTTCCTTAAACAATGTGGGCGTGTTATTGGGCCGAGAGATGTTGGCAAAAGCCGTGCATCAATCCACTATCGACAAGAAGATCGCAAACGAGTTTCTTATGTCAAAGCGTGGTCAGAATCCAGTTCCAAACGATTATTTACGCAAATCCTCAAAGACATTAATCATGCAGCCGCAAACGGTAAGCGGGAAGATTTGCGTCCTAGATTGGCAGGTAGCCTTGAACTATTTGGCATTGAACTTGTTATCGTTGACAATGCCGAAAATCTTCAACGGGAAGCCCTGCTCGATCTCAAGCAACTTTTTGATGAGTCTAGGGTTCCTATTATTTTAGTTGGAGGACAAGAACTAGACAGCAAATTGCATAGCTTCGACTTACTGAGTTGTTTTCCAACGCTGTTCGCCTTTGAACGACTCGACTACGAAGACTTTAGAAAAACCTTACAAACTATTGAGTTTGATATCCTTGCCCTACCGGAAGCATCTCGTTTAACGGAAGGAACGATGTTTGAAATCCTATCGCTCAGTACAGAAGCTCGTATAGGAGTGTTAGTCAAAATTTTGACCAAGGCAGTTTTACACTCGCTCAAAAAGGGTTTTCTCAAGGTTGATGAAGGAATTTTGGGGAAAATTGCCAATCGCTATGGTATGAAATATGTTCCCCTTCAACCAAGAAATGACAGCGAGTGATTACTCTGTTGCTATCTAGCAGTCCTGAAACTTTATTTGACACGACTCAAATGCAGGAAAGGGATGATAACTTACCAAGATTAGGCTATGTTGAGCCTTATGAAGGCGAGAGCATTAGTCATTATTTAGGACGCTTGCGGCGGTTCAAGGCTAATAGTCTTCCTTCCGCCTATTCATTGGGAAAACTAACCGAGCTTGGTGGAACTTTGGGAAGATGGGAAAAACTATATTTCAACCCGTTTCCCTCCCATAAAGAATTGGAAGCATTGGGAAAGGTAATTCGAGTGGATGCAACCAGACTCGCCGCAATGCTGCCGCCCAAAGGCGTAACGATGAAGCCAAGACCCATTCTGTTGTGTGCAGCTTGTTATGGGGAGAACCCCTATCATCGGCTTGAGTGGCAGTTTAAGGAGCGATGGGGATGCGATCGCCATCAGTTGCGTTTGTTAGCGAAATGCACTAACTGTGAAACACCGTTCCCGGTTCCTGCGTTGTGGGTACACGGTGAATGTCCGCATTGTTTGTTGCCGTTTGCGACGATGGCAAAAAGACAGAAGCGACTTTGATAAGCGATCGCGAGTGACGTGTTGTTAACGTAGTTCAGTTTGACTACACTCTAATTGCAAATCAGGAAGCTGTTTACGGTTTGACTCCCTGCTAGAATAAGCGCTTTCAGTTGGAAGCTTTTGGTAGCAAGAGCGAAGTTTCTCCAAAGGCAGGGGAGGGCTAGAGCGTGATGGAATTCTTAACTATGCACCTGCACCACGCACTACAACCACACCTGTGATGCAGCTATGCTATTGCCTAAGCCGCAGAGTAAGTTTTATTGTGGGAGCTTAGTGAGCATTTGACGAAGTTCCTCTTTTGCATCTTTTGCAAATTGAACGCTGCGAAGACTTGCGAGAACTCCTGCGCCCGTGGTAATGGAGGCTTCTGGTACTTTGTCTAAGTAAAGCAATCCAACACCTAATAAAGTGATTAGGGCAGATGCAGCAGTTACGGCAAGAGCAAGGTTATAACTTTGACGAACTTCTCGCAACAATTCTCGTATAATCTCTTCTTTGATATCGCTATAATCGTCTTTAAAACTTGGCTGATAATTGAGTAGAAATTTTCTGAATAAGTTGAAATTCATTTGTTAATCCCCTCGAAGATTTGATTGTTGGAACTCGATACAGATATCCTACTGGGAATAAAAAGTGACTTCCAGGGCAGATAGATTTAGTTTGTATTGATTATTTGCCCTAAATTTTGGGGCAAATAGGGCAAGGCGTGAAAACCTATCTGCCCTAGACAGTAAAATTAAAAATCAGTTATACCTGACATATTGCACTCTTTCTGATAAGCCGCACTGTCTGTCCTTGAATTAATTTTTAGGCTAATTAAGCAAGCCGATTAAACTGACTAAAGCCCTTTTCCAATAAGTGTTGATTCTTATGGGAAAGGATTTGCTCTATAAGCCAGGGAATCGATTCTCTCGCGGGTGTAGCCAACAGGCAATAAGAGTGCAAAAACCTAATCTAATGAATATCCGCGATCGCAACTAAAAATCTCCTATGCTTCCATCTGATAAAGTTCAATCTAGTCCAGAAGGCAAATTAACACTTAGACAGGCGTGTAAAGAAGCAAAGCTGACTCAAGAGGAACTAGCGAAAGAAGCCAAGGTTTCGCTTGATACGGTGAAGCGCTTGCTTGGTACAAAAGAATGTCCAAATGGGGTGGAAAGGTTGGCGGTGAGTAATATTGTGAAGGTTTTGGAGATTGAACCAACGGATATTGTCGATCCGAAAGAGTGGTATCGTCAGCAGCAGCTACCATCAGAGTTTGAGCCGCTAATCGCAGAAAAGATTAAGACATTTTGCGGGCGGAAATTCGTTTTTGAGGCCTTTAAAAACTTCCTTCAACAAAATCCTAAAGGTTACTTTACGGTGGTGGGGGATGCGGGGATGGGGAAAAGTGCGATCGCTGCCAAGTACGTTTATGACTACCATTCTCCCTGCTATTTCAACATTCTCGCAGAGCGCCGCAATCGACCGGAACTGTTTCTCAAAAGTATTCGCCAACAACTGATTAATCGTTACCAGTTGCAGGATGCAAGAGATGCGGATCTGCCAACTTTAGTCTCCAAAGTCGTGCCAAAACTTCCCTCTGGGGAACGCCTTGTAATTGTGGTTGATGCGCTGGATGAAGTGGAGCAAGAATGGGGCGCAGAGAATCTTTTATATTTACCGAAGGAGCTGCCAGAGCGGGTTTATTTCCTGCTGACTAGACGACCTTATAACCAAGAGAAAAAAAGATTAACTCTATCGCCTGGTATTCCGGTGCAGGAGTTGGATTTAAGGGCGAGGGAATATGTTGATTGCAGCCATAATGATATTAAAGAGTATATTCGCTTGTCTCTCAATTGCGATCCAGACTATAAAGATGGGCTGAAAAAGTGGATTCAAGACCGTAACATTTATCCGGAAGAGTTTGTCGAACAGGTAGCGGCAAAAAGCGAAAACAATTTCATGTATCTGCGCTATGTCTTACCAGGAATTATGCGCGGTTTCTATGACGATCTGAGTTTAAAGCAATTACCGGACGGTCTTCAGGATTATTATCAAACTCATTGGGTGCGGATGAATATGGATGCGGCACCGAATGAAATTAAGGCGATCGCTTTGTTTATTTTGGTGGAGATTGGTACGCCGATTCCTTGTGAGATGATTGCTGCAATTGCCGATCAAGATGAATATGAGGTGCAATCAGTCTTGGATGAGTGGGTTGAGTATTTGAGGATGCAGGGAATTGAGGGAGAACTCTGCTATACCATCTATCATGCCAGTTTTCTTGACTTTCTAAAAAGCAAACGGGAACTGAAGTCAAGGCGGAAGCTATTTCACCAGGTTAATCAACGCATTGTTGATTACTTAGAAAAGGAGATGGCGTGAGATGGGAGAATTTGCTGACAAATTAGCGGCAAAAAGTCCCGCCTTTCAACGTGCTTATCTGGGTGGCTTACCGCAAAATCTGGTGAAGTCAGGGAAGTTAGATAAGTATTACCAAATCCTAGCTGATTTTGATTTCTTGGCAGAAAAGATTAATCATCCTGAGTTTGGGGTGCAGACGCTGATTGAGGATTATTATTTGATTTCTACTCCAGAAGCATCAACTAACCCAGAGTACGATCCGGAGAAGACTAAGGCGCTGAAATGGATTCAAGGGGTGCTGCGGCTATCGGGACATATTTTGGCTGAGGATAAGTCGCAACTAGCGGGGCAATTGTTGGGACGGCTGTTACCATCCCCTGCTGTGGCATTTCAGGAAGATCGACACGAATATAAATATTTTTGGCAATACATTCCCTTGATTGGACATTTTTTATCGAAATACTCTCAGAAACCTAAACTACAAAATATTAGCCAGCTTCCTCTCATTGAGGATATTAGGCAGTCTCCTCTCATTCAGAAGTTAGTAGAACAGGCGAAGCAGTGCAAATCTAAACCTTGGTTGCGTCCCTTGATAGGTAGCTTAACGAATCCTAACGAGGTGTTACTACGCACCCTGAGCGGTCATCGCGACTGGATAAATGCGGTAGCCGTCACCCCAGATGGCAAGCAGGCGATTTCTGGTTCAAGGGACACTACTCTTAAAGTCTGGAATCTGGAAACTGGAGAGTTACGCTTCACCCTGACCGGTCATCGCCACTCGGTAAATGCGGTGACCGTCACCCCAGATGGCAAGCAGGCGATTTCTGGTTCAAGGGACACTACTCTTAAAGTCTGGAATCTGGAAACCGGAGAGTTCCGCTTCACCCTGACCGGTCATTGGCACCCGGTAACTGCGGTAGCCGTCACCTCAGATGGCAAGCAGGCGATTTCTGGTTCAAGGGACACTACTCTCAAAGTTTGGAATCTGGAAACTGGAGAGTTACGCTTCACCCTGAGCGGTCATCACTACTCGGTAAATGCGGTAGCCGTCACCCCAGATGGCAAGCAGGCGATTTCTGGTTCAAGGGACACTACTCTTAAAGTTTGGAATCTGGAAACTGGAGAGTTACGCTTCACCCTGACCGGTCATTGGCACCCGGTAACTGCGGTAGCCGTCACCTCAGATGGCAAGCAGGCGATTTCTGGTTCGGGGGACAATACTCTCAAAGTCTGGAATCTGGAAACTGGAGAGTTACGCTTCACCCTGAGCGGTCATCACTACTCGGTAACTGCGGTGACCGTCACCCCAGATGGCAAGCAGGCGATTTCTGGTTCAAGGGACAATACTCTCAAAGTCTGGAATTTGGAAACCGGAGAGTTATGCTTCACTCTGAGCGGTCATCGCCACTCAGTAAATGCGGTAGCCGTCACCCCAGATGGCAAGCAGGCGATTTCTGGTTCAGGGGGCCATACTCTCAAAGTTTGGAATTTGGAAACCGGAGAGTTACGCTTCACCCTGAGCGGTCATCGCCACTCGGTAACTGCGGTAGCCGTCACCCCAGATGGCAAGCAGGCGATTTCTGGTTCAAGGGACAATACTCTCAAAGTCTGGAATCTGGAAACCGGAGAGGTAATTGCTACTTTCACTGGGGAGAATCCATTACTCTGTTGTGGTGTTGCACCAGATGGATTGACAATTGTGGCGGGTGAACATTCAGGACGAGTGCATTTCCTCCGGTTGGAAGGGATAGCATCACCATGAACAACCCACCTCGATCGCCAACCCCGCTCTATACCCCCTCCTACGCTGCCGAATTCCAGCAAACAATTAGCGAAAAAAGCGCTAATTTCGTTGGTCGTCATTTTGTCTTTACCGCCATTGAGGAATTTTTACACAAGTGCGATCGCGGTTACTTCACGATTGTCGGCGCACCCGGTAGCGGCAAAAGTGCCATCCTCGCCAAGTACGTCACTGAAAATCCCGGCGTTGCTTATTACAAGGCCCAAATTGCTGGTAAAAATCGCGCCGATCGATTCCTCGCTTCCATCTGCCAGCAATTAATGGCAACGCTTGGTGAAGATACCGCGCTACCAGATAATGCCACGGAGGGGAGTTGGTTTCTATCTCTGTTACTCCAGAAAATTAGCGATTCTCTCCCACCCAATCAAAAGCTAATTACAGTCATTGATGGTTTAGATGCGATCGACCCTAGCAGTCAACCCCCTGGTTCAAATCTGTTCTACCTTCCCCGATATCTCCCTGAGAAAATCTATTTTCTCCTAGCTCGGAGACCCTTTATCCGGGAAAAATCTGGTTTATTAATCGAAACACCGTCTCAGATTCTCACCCTCGAAAAATACCCCGATCGCAACCGGGAAGACGTGCAGGCGTATATCCGACAATGCTTAACCCCCCTTGGTAAGGAGGGAACAAGAATGAAGGAGGGAATTGCAATGGAGGAATCAAGCGAGCGCAATTCTCCCTCCTTTTTAAGGGATCTAAAATCTTGGCTAATCACCCACAATATAAGCGAACAAGAATTCTGCGATCGCCTCGCGCCAGAGAGCGAAAATAATTTCGCGTACCTGAGCCAAATTATCAAAGCGATCGCCACGGGATTTTACTCTCAACCCTTCCAATTCGATCCATTTCATCCCGGTTTGACAGAATACTATCAAAGCCACTGGCAAAACGCGATCGCCAAGCGACAAGTTAACTTAGCGGGTGAAAGCATCGAGCCATTACCATCAGTGGATGTAGCGGTACTGAACATCTTAGTACAGGCAGCACAACCGATATCCGCAGAAGCGATCGCCCGAATCATTGATGAGGATGAATACGAAGTAGAGGAAGTGCTAGAAAATTGGATTGAATTCTTACAGCAACAGCAAATCGGTGGAGCAACCTGTTACTGTCTCTATCATTCCAGCTTCCGTAACTGGCTGGGCAAGCAACTCAATCTCAGTTAGACCTTGTACAAAATTTACACTCAAGAAGTAATACGATTGATGTGTCCAATTGTTGGACACATGAGAGGAACAATTGCCTTTTACCTTTCCACAAAGACTTTGAAAGAGAATCAATTTCACATTCCTGGCTTCTGGTCAATTCCGAAGCCAGAATGGTTAGCAGTGATTTGCGACGTAATCAGTGGGAACACTAAGAGAGTAGCGCCTGCTCCAGGCGCGATCGCTCACCCTTGCTGCTGATTCACTTCTAAAGGATGCTTGAATGTCTCGCAACGAAGCGAATACTCGAAAAGATTTAATTGACGGGGCGTTAGCAACAGTAGGATGGAGCCTGAAAGATCCAAACCTGGTGAGGATTGAAATCCCAGTAGATGGGTATGATGCAGCACCTTGGAATGGAGTCACGGACTACTGCCTCTATTTGCCGAATGGGGAAGTAATTGCTGTTGTAGAGGCGAAACGACAAAGCCGCGATCCACGGGTGGCAGAACAGCAGGTTAGGCATTATGTAACAGAGATTGAGAAGCACCAGAGTTTTCGTCCCTTTGCTTTTATGAGTAATGGGGATAGGACGTTCTTCTGGGATGTGGGGAACGAAAACAAGCGGCAGGTAGCGGGGTTTTTCTCCCTAAGAGACTTACAGAATTTGCTCTACATCCGCCAGAACAAAATTCCCCTGCAACAGTTGAGCGTTAATTTAGCGATCGCAAACCGTACCTATCAACAAGAGGCAATTGGGCGGGTTAGCGAACGGTTTGATGAGGGACATCGACGGGCGCTGCTGGTCATGGCGACGGGGACGGGGAAAACGCGCACCATCATGGCGTTGATTGAGTTGTTCCTGAGAGCGAATCAAGCGCGGACGGTGCTGTTTGTCGCAGATCGAGATACGTTGGTGAGGCAAGCGCTAGATGATAATTTTAAGGTTTATTTGCCGAACGAGCCACGCGATCGCATCCGTACCTACAACGTTGATTACAGCAAGCGGTTGTATGTCGGGACACTGCAAACCCTGGTTAAATGCCACAAAAAGTTTAGCCCTGGCTTCTTTGATGTGGTGATTTTTGATGAGAGTCACCGTTCGATTTACAACCAGTTCCGGGAAGTGGTGGAATATTTTGATGCGCGGATTATTGGACTGACGGCAACGCCAGCCGATTTTATTGAGCGCAATACGTTCCAGGTTTTTCGCTGTTCTGATGGTCTTCCGACGTTTAATTATCCCTATCGAGATGCGGTTAATGAGGGCTATCTGGTTGATTACAGCCTTTATCAAGCTCAGAGTCATTTTCAACGGGAGGGGATTCGGGGGGCAAACCTTTCGGAAGAAGACCGCAATACCTTGATTGAGCAAGGGTTAGACCCGGATGAGATTGATTACGAGGGGACGGAATTAGAGCGCACTGTCAGCAACAAAGATACGTTGCGGAAACAGTGGGAAGAAATTATGGAGGTTTGCCACAAAGATGAATCGGGGCAGTATCCCGGCAAGACGATTGTATTTGCGGTGAGTCAAAAGCACGCCCTGCGGTTGGCAAGTGTGTTTGAGGAGATGTATCCCCAGTATCCCGATATGGTGCAGGTGATTACCTCCGAGATGGAACGCACGGATGATTTGATTGACCGCTTTAAGAAGGAAGAGATGCCTCGCATTGCCATTTCTGTGGATTTGCTGGATACGGGCGTGGATGTGCCGGAGGTGGTGAATCTGGTGTTTATGAAGCCCGTTCACTCTCTAATCAAAATGCAGCAGATGATAGGGCGGGGAACGCGCAGCCATGAAGCTTGTCGGTATTTGCATCGGCTTCCCAATGGGCGCAAGGATGAGTTTCTGATTATCGACTTCTGGGAGAATGACTTTGACAAAGACCCCAGTGAGGAGACGGTTACTCAAAATCTGCCCGTTACGGTGAAAATTTTTAACACCCGGTTGAAGCTGCTGGAGTTTTACTTAGATAATCAAGAGTCGGCAGACTGCAAACAGGCGATCGCAGATTTACGGCAGCACATTGGGCAAATTCCTCGCGATGCGTTTAGCGTCCAGCAGGTTTATTCTCAGGTTGAGGAGGCTTGGACGGATGGGTTTTGGCGGTATTTGACTCAGAGGAAGATTAATTTTCTCCGCACTCAGGTTGCTCCTTTGCTGCGGTTTGTGGCGGGGGTGGATGTGGCTGAGGCGACGTTTACGAATAAGGTGGAACGGTTGAAGGTTGAAATCGTTACGGGTGAAGCAAAACCGGGAACGCTGGAATCTATCGTAGAGGATGTGAGCCGGTTGCCGGATTTTGTTTATGAAGACTTGGAGCGTCGGGACTCGATAAATCTTTGCCTTTCATCTAAGCTGAGGACTGCGACACCAGAGGAGTTGAATCGTGCGATCGCTTCCTTGGCAGATCAGATGAAGAATCGACGGGAACGACCGAGTTCGTTTATTGAAATTGACCTGGCAGATCGCATTGCCGTTAGTGGTTATATTACCTTGGGCGATGGGGGAGAGCAGGTTTATATTGAGGAATACCGCCAGCGGGTTGAGGGGAAGGTGTTGGAGATTGTGGAGACTCACCCGACGATCGCAGCAATTCGCAATGGGGAAGCGGTGACAGACTTGCAACTGGTGGCGTTGGAGAGGACGCTGCGGCAAGAGTTGGGTGGGGGAAACGTGCAGTTATCGGAATCGAATATTCGCAAGGCGTTTAATTTGAAGGTGAATAGTTTGCTGGCGTTTTTGCGGGAGTTGATGGAGATTGAGGCGCTGCCGGATTATCAGGAGGTGGTGAGGCGGAATTTTGAGGAGTTTATTGCCCAACGGCAGTTTAATGCAAATCAGATTCGGTTTTTAAGGGCGGTGCAGAATGTGTTTTTGAAGAATCGGCGGTTGGAGGTGGCGGATTTATATGAGGAACCATTGGATAGATTTGGGGAGGATGCTGTTGAGCGGTGGTTTAGTGAAGAAGAGGTGGATGAGTTGATTGAGTTTACCGAGAAGTTAGCAGCATAAATAAAATTAGAATTAAATCAAAAAATAAGGAATTATATATGCAATTTTTAGCAAAACCTAATGAATGGGATAAATCCCATACCTGTTTAAGTAAATATTTGGTAACACGATTGTATCAACTCGTAGATATTTATGAAGTTATCAGTTACCGATATCCCATAACTAATGGAATAATTCTTCTTGAAGAATTATATGATACTGCAACAGCTTGCTTAAAACGACCCAAAACTAAAGATAGATTGAAATCTTTATTAGAAGAATGTCTGGATACTAATATTCAAACTTCAATAATTAACGATCCTGTACTTGAAAAATATTTTAAAAATATAAAAAATGATTTTCAGCCCTTTTTAAATAAGGATTTAGATGAAACAGATATAAAAAAACTGCAATCAATCTCGTTGACGTACATTGCAACAATAAATAATAAATACGTAGAATTGATTTTTTTACAATTAAAAGCGATAGATTTATATAGTAATAAATTTGATACTCAGTCTCAAAAAATTGATAGCATTTTGAAAATCTTAGTAGCATTTGCTTTGCATAGCGAACACTCTCTTATTCACTTAAAAATTTCTTTTAAAGGGTTAATAAATGATAGTCCTGATACATTGGTTGAACAGTTATCTAAAATTTTCTCATTCGCTCAAGACAGAAACTATGAGTATTATATAAAAATGAGTGACGCTCTCAACGTTGAGTTAAAGGCACAGCTAGATGCTAATTATGATAACACTAGGGCAGCTTATATTTTTAAGGCTTCAGGGAAAGACGCTTTTTCTGCTTATAGGAATAAAGTAACAACTGCTTTTAGAAAACTGTACGTAAAAAATGCTGATATAAATTTGAAAGATAATGCAGTAATATGGGAAAATGTAACTTTTTTTAATGAAAACACTAACCAAGAGTCACAGTTAAATTTTATAGATGATAGAGATCCCATTATTCCCTTAGCGCGTATCAATACCTTGGAAGAATCATTAAAAAAATACAAAAAGCTCCAAGATTTTGAAGATGAAGTTTTAGGAAAAGTTGAAGAATCTCTGTATTTATATCATCTTGCATTAAGCGTACCAACTATAGAAAATTCCTATGTATTGCTGTGGACAGCTCTAGAATCACTAATGGGACTTAGAACAAATGAAGCAGATATTTTAACTATTAAAAAAAATGTATCTAGCACGTTAGCATTAGGAGCGGTAGGCAGGCGTGTAAATGCTACAATTCAACGAATAAGAACGACATCGAATGCTATTAAATGGACAAAAATATACTCCCCTCAAAATAACAGCAAAGCCAATGAATTTGATCCTATTGGCTTA
Source organism: Trichocoleus sp. DQ-A2 (assembly GCF_039961915.1). Taxonomy (NCBI): domain Bacteria; kingdom Bacillati; phylum Cyanobacteriota; class Cyanophyceae; order Leptolyngbyales; family Trichocoleusaceae; genus Trichocoleus; species Trichocoleus sp. DQ-A2. Next base: position 235,418 of record NZ_JAMPKD010000003.1, on the reverse strand, counting down.
TGTGATTGGATTTGCTGGATTATTGATCGAAGTAAGAAAAACACATCCGAAGATCCTTATCATGATATGCAGAGTGAGCCATTATTATGCAAGCAATATCGCGATATAAACGAAAAGTGGGAAAAATTGGAAGATTTACACAAGTTGATAACTCTTTCTAAGCGAAATTTGGATTACCAACTAGATCGTTTGTATCAAACAAGAAATAGAATCGTGCATTCAGGACGTTTTGGGCGATCAGGGAATTATTTATGGATTCATCTTGAATGGTATGTTGCAAAATTACTTGCTGTATCAATTTTAATCCTAGATAATATTTCTTTCAACTTTGAGTTAGATGCTAATCCAAGAGATATAGTATTTGGATGTCTTCGAGGACAGTATCAATCAAGTATTAATTATCTTGAACGGCATAAAAATAAGATAATAAATCCTGATGATGTCTTAGCTAGCGGAATTACTAGATTTCCTGTTCTTTGCTTCTAAAAAATGCTCACTGACCCTGAACTGCGATCGCAAGTTGACCAAATTTGGGATAGATTATGGTCGTCGGGACTCTCCAACCCGATGGATTCCATTGAACAATTCTCCTACCTGCTGTTCCTCAAACGCCTGGATGATGCAGAGAACCAGCGGGAGAAACAGGCAAAACGCCGCAATAAACCCTTTGAACCGCAAATTAAGCCAGAATTACGCTGGTCACACTGGATTAACTTTAAAGCAGACGAGGCGCTGAAGCACGTTCGAGAGGAAGTCTTTCCCTGGTTGCGGACGGCGGGAACTCAAGGGAGTTCTTTTGAGCGGTATATGCAGAATGCTGAGTTTAAAATCAGCAAACCGGGGACGTTGATAGAAGTCTGTAACCTGATTGATGCGCTGAAAATCTCGGGACAGAATCAGGATGTTCAGGGGGACTTGTACGAGTACCTGCTGAGTAAACTCAACACCGCAGGACGTAACGGACAGTTTCGGACGCCTCGCCATATTATCCGCATGATGGTGCAGATGGTTGACCCCAAACCGAAGGAACGAATTGGGGACTTGGCGGCGGGGACTTGTGGGTTTTTGGTCAATGCCTATGAGTACATCCTAGAACAGCACAGCGAACCGGATGAGCAGGGGAAACCGCAGTTAATTGGGGATTTACTCAGTGACGAAGAACGGGAGTTTTTACAAACTGAGGCGTTTACTGCCTATGACAATGATTCTGGCATGACGATGCTGCGGATTGGTTCGATGAACCTGATGCTGCACGGAATTAAGCACCCCCGCTTTTTCTACATGGATACCCTGTCTAAGTCGTTCAAGGATGAGAAAAGCTTGGATGTGGTGCTGATGAATCCTCCGTTTAAGGGGAAGATGGATGAATCGGATATTAACCCCACCCTGCCAACGAAGTGTAAGAAGACGGAACTGCTATTTTTGCACCTGATTGAGCGCGTGTTGGATATGGGGGGACGCTGTGCGGTAATTGTGCCGGATGGGGTGCTGTTTGGTTCAAGCAAGCAACATCAGGAGATTCGCAAGAAGATTATTGAAACTCATCGCCTGGATGGGGTGGTGTCGATGCCGTCTGGGGTGTTTAAACCGTATGCGGGTGTTTCGACGGCGGTGCTGCTGTTTACTCGTGGCGGTACGACGGACAAGATTTGGTTCTATGACATGGAACACGATGGGTTTTCGCTGGATGATAAGCGGCAACCTGTAGCAGAGAATGATATCCCAGATATTCTCACCTGTTGGAAGAATCGGTTTAATCCTGATTTCACGACTCAAAGAGCGGAACGCCTGAGTGAGTTAAAATCTGAGATTGCACCGATGAAAGCTGAACGGTTGATACTGCTCAAGGAAATCAATCGCCTGACGTTTGAGAATGCGATCGCACCCGCTGATGATGAGCCAACCCGCCTCGCTTTGGAAGGCGATAGGCAACGGCTGGCACAACTGCACGAGCAAATGGCACCCCTGCAAGCGGAAATCAATCAGTTGAATCGCCAGTTTTGGGTGACGAAGGCGCAGGTGAAGGGGAATAAATACGACCTTTCAGCGAGTCGTTACCGTCAGATTGAGCAGGATGAGCCTTATTATGAGTCGCCCTCAGTGACGCTGGAGAGGTTCCTAAAGTTAGAGCATGTTATGGAAGAGGAAATGCAGGAGTTAATGCGCTACATAGAAGCATAGAGAGATTGTGTTCAGTATGGATGTATATGAACTCGGAGATTTGATTACATTTGGACCTTCTAACGGTCTTTATAAATCTGAAGAATTTATTGGCTCAGGTACTTTGTTACTTGATATCAAAAGCCTTTATCGAGGATTCACTGCTGACTTTAGTGAAGCTAGACGAGTTCAGATTACGGAAAAAGAGCAAAAAAAGTATGAAGTCCTGCGAGGAGATATTTTAATTAATCGCGTCTCCAAGAAACCTGGAGGAGTCGGAAAGGCAGTATTAGTTAGTGAGGTTGAAGAACCTACGGTTTATGAGTCTAATATGATGCGTTTTCGCGTTGATACAACTAAAGTGATACCTCGGTTTCTGGTTCAATACCTTGCTAGTGACATGAGCAGGCAAGAGTTACTTTCAAAAGCAAATATTTCAAACCAAGCTAGTATCAATCAAGAGACTGTTAAATCGCTAAAAGTTATTCTGCCGTCGCTAGTAGAACAAAAGCGGATTGCTGCGATCGCACAAAAAGCCGACAGACTCCGACGCACCCGACGCTACGCCCTACAACTGGGCGACACCTACCTGCAATCCGTCTTCTTGGAGATGTTCGGCGCTCAACAGCCGTCCTTTGAAAGGATGACCTTGAGTGAAGTCTGTTTAAAAATATTTGACTGTAAACATTACACTCCTCCTTATGTTCCTGAAGGAATTCCATTAATCAAAACGAATGATGTAGTTCCAGGGTTTTTTCAGTTTGGTAATACAGTTTATGTTTCACCAGAAGAGTATGAAAAACTCACTGATGTAAATAAACCAGAACAAGGAGATATTGTTTTTGCAAGAGAAGGCTCATTTGGTGTTGCATCTTATATTGCAGATAATCGCAAGTATGCAATAGGTCAGAGAATGATGCTGTTAAGAGCTGATAAACGCCAAGTTAATCCAATTTATTTAACGCATTTTCTTAACTCTCCACCTACTCAAGAAAACTTGTTAAAGGTTTCTATGGGGACTACAGTTCAACGGGTAAATGTAGGAGATGTGAAAGATTTACCTGTGTCAGTTCCGCCCCTCCCTCTTCAAGAAAAATTTGCCCAAATCGTCCAGCAATTTGAACGCCTCCGCGCCCAACAACGGGAAGGCGATCGCCAAGCAGAGCATTTATTTCAAACCCTGCTGCATCGTGCCTTTCGGGGTGAACTGACTCCTCAAGAGTCCAATGATGAGCCTGCATCCGTCTTATTAGAAGAGATTGGCGCAGAACAGGCAAAAGCCGAAGCGGAAGCCAAAGCCGCTACTCAGATGATGGGTGATACTGCTGAATATCTTGGCACGAAAGCAAAACAGCAAGACACAGAACCCATCCAGCTAACTTTGCCAGGGTTGGAATAGGACACCAACACAAGAAAGCCCTTGGTGATAAATCAAGGGCTAACTCTACGGGCTGCTGGCTTACTGACGGGCTAACGATTCACATCGCTATTAATCCAGTTACAGGCTTCTTGAGGCAACCAGCCCCCAATGTTATCCGGGTTAACTGCAATAACCAGTAAGTGGTCATTGTTATCAAGCTGCTGTCGGAGACGACTAGCCACTTGCTCGGCGGTCAGGCTGGTTTTCAGCAACCAAGTAGACTCTAAGCATTTGCACCACTGTCCTATGGACTTAATTGCCTGAATGAGCCTTTGGTATTTTTGTCCGGGACTATTAAGGTCATAAGTCACCAAGATCATATTTTCTCCATTTCTGGAAGCCTTGACGTTTTAAGAATGCTTGGGTAGGCTTCCAGAAGAAGTGTTAACACCCCAAGCATTTTAAGAAAGCGCCTAGAGCTGCAACTCCAGGCGCTTTCATTGTAGCTATGTTGTTTCGGTTTTGACAATAACCGAAACAAAGTAACGGTTAAATTGCCGACTAGGAGACTAATAATGCTAACCACATTACAGATATGATGGTTACAGATATAAAAAACCGAGATATTGAACTTACAAGGGAAAACTGCGTCTTAAATTACTGACGCAGAGGTTAGTGCCGAAAGGCAGGTGGCAAGATATGGAAGGAGTATTTACAAGACAACAAGCTTTAGACTTGACGGAACTCAGTTCAGGGCAGCTAAGCCGTCTGGACAAATCTGGTATTGTCAAACCCACCAAGCTTGGTGGTAACGGTCATCGTCCAACCGTACTCTACAGCTTGAATCAAATTTTGGAACTCAGAACTATTGCCACTCTGAGAAAGAAGCTCTCCATGCAGGAGATTAAGAAAGTTGTTGAGTATCTCCGAAAGAAAAACTTTGAGCCAACCCTGCTGGGTAAATACTTAATTTTTTGTAACAACAAGCTTTACTGGTTTACCGCAGACGAATTGGGTGAAAAAGTTATTGAATTGAGTGGCAAGAACAAAGGACAACTTGTTTTAAAGGCGGTTGATCCGATCGGTAAGGCAATCCTTGAGGTGCAGAATGAGGCTGAGTTACGCCAATCACTAGAGTCTAGGGAATCCTCTAAAAAGACGCCTGTTGCGTCTGTGTAGCCTCTAATGAAGTAAAAAACCTGTATTGCTTTTGGGCGATCGCATGAGTTACTTAGCGCGATCGCCTTTTTTGTTGTCTCCGCTTCAAATCCTCAGCCAGTCGAATATCCACCAGTTCCCCCTCCTCCCACGGTTCGCCATTAGGTTTAGCCAGCCGTTGTCCGAGTTTTTGGAGTTCGATGTCAGAGGTGCGATCGGCTTCTCCCCAGTTTAGATTCACAAATTACTGCTTTTGTCAACTGTGTTAGGGTTTCTCCCCGCTCGCTTCTGGGATAGGGTGGAGCGTGTTGTGAGTGATTGGTGCGTTGCCTACGGCAGGCTTCGCCTAATTACAAATTCCATCACAGAGATGGCGATCGCTCTCACTAACATTTGGATTAGTCTTCAGATAATCCCGCAGCCAGTTGCAACCGCGTACCAGTAAATCTTCCAGATTCAAATTCCACAAAATTACCGTACCGTCCTTACTAGCCGAGGCAAGTGTCTGACCATCCGGGCTGAAGCTGACGCTACTAACCCAAGCGCTATGCCCCACCAAGGTTTGCAATTCTCTGCCATCCAGACCCCAGAGTTTCACTGTGCAGTCATAGCTAGCCGAGGCAAGTGTTTGACCATCTGGACTGAAGCTGACACTACTGACTCCCTTGCTATGCCCGACAAAGGTTTGCACGAGTGTGCCATCTTTACGCCAGAGTTTCACTGTACGGTCATAGCTAGCCGAGGCAATCATCTGACCATCGGCACTGAAGCTGACGCTCATAACCTCACGGTTATGCCCCACAAAAGTTTGCATGAGTGGGCCATCCAGACCCCAGAGTTTTACCGTGTTGTCATGGCTAGCTGAGGCAAGTGTTTGACCATCGGGACTGAAGCTGACACTACTAACCCAAGCGCTATGCCCCACAAAGGTTTGCATGAGTGTGCCATCTGTATGCCAGAGTTTCACCGTACAGTCATCGCTAGCCGAGGCAAGTGTTTGACCATCGGGACTGAAGCTGACACTCCAGACCTCATTGCTATGTCCTGCAAAGGTTTGCACGAGTGTGCCATCTGTACACCAGAGTTTCACCGTACAGTCATCGCTAGCCGAGGCAATCATCTGACCATCGGGACTGAAGCTAACGCTTTTGACCTCATCGCTATGCCCCACAAAAGTTTGGACTTGAGTACCATCTCGACACCATATTTTCAGCGTGCCGTCACCGCTAGCTGAGGCAATCATCTGCCCATCCGGGCTGAAGCTGACACTCCATGCTCCATTGTTATGTCCCTGAAAGGTTGGCACTTGAGTGCCATCCAGAGTCCAGAGTTTCACCGTGCCGTCACCACTTGCCGAGGCAATCATCTTGCCATCGGAACTGAAGTTGACGCTACTAACTCCACCGCTATGCCCCACAAAGGTTTGCATGAGTGTGCCATCTAGACGCCAGAGTTTTACTGTACGGTCATCGCTAGTCGAGGCAAGTGTCTGACTATCCGGACTGAATCTGAGGCTATTGACCCCATCGTTATGTCCCACAAAGGTTTGCAACAGAGTGCCATCTACACGCCAGAGTTTCACTGTGCCGTCACCGCTAGCCGAGGCAAGTGTCTGACCATCCGGATTGAAGCTGACACTCCAAACCTCACCGCTATGTCCCATAAAGGTTCGCACTTGAGTGCCATCTAGACGCCAGAGTTTCACTGTGCCGTCATCGCTAGTCGAAGCAAGTGTCTGACCATCCGGATTGAAGCTGACACTCCAAACCTCACCGCTATGCCCCATAAAGGTTCGCACTTGAGTGCCATCAAGATTCCAGAGTTTCATTGTGCCGTCCTTACTAGCCGAGGCAATCATCTGACCATCTGGACTAAAGCTGACGCTAGTGATCAATGCGCTATGCGCCCGAAAGGTCTGCACTTGAGTGCCATCAAGATTCCAGAGTTTCACCGTGCCGTCCTTACTAGCCGAGGCAATCATCTGACCATCTGGACTAAAGCTGATACTCTTGACCCAAGTGCTATGCCCGTGAAAGGTTTGCAACAGAGTGCCATCTAGACGCCAGAGTTTCACTGTGCCGTCACTGCTAGCCGAGGCAATCATCTGACCATCTGGACTGAAGCTAACACTATTGACCCAATCGCTATGCCCATGAAAGCGATTACGCTCTTGCACAGAGTAGACCGCCTGCCATAGTTTGCCCGCCGCCAGAGTCTTGCTCTCGGATGACACTTCTATCTGCTGTAATTTTCTGCCTGCCTTGACACCTGCTACTAATGCCCCCAGTTGATCGTGTGATAAAAGCAGCGCTTGGGATAATGAACTCAGCGCCTCAATCTCAGCGATTGCTGCTCGCTGGCGTTCCTGCTGTTCTTGACGCAGTGCCTCCTCTTTCTCTCTAAGTGCTTGCCTCAGTTGTGCTTCAGTTAATTTCTGTTTTTGTTTTGCTTGTGCTAGTTCTGCTAGCAGTCCCGGTGCCTGTTGCTGACGGATAAAAGAGACTAAATAATCATGAACCAGTTGATAGCGGTCAGCCGGAGATTCTGGTAACAGAAACACTAAGCCGGATTTTCTGAAAATCTCTAAAATCAGATTTAACTTGGTAGCTTCTGCTGCTAAACCTGCTGCTAATACCTTTAAATCTACTTCCAGCTCAGCACGAGTCTTAAGCGGACGAGTATTATTTTCATCGGTCAGCAAGTACAAGACCAGCTCAGCCGCCTGCTGGTTTTCCTGCCCGCAATCTTTGACTACTTCTGCTAGGTAGCGCTTGACTAATTCTTCCTTTGGTTGTGGATTGCACTCCCGATACTGAACTAGAGTAGTGATATTCTCCGTTTGCAGTTGCGCTCCTACAACCTGCAACTCAATCGGGCGCACTTCCCCTAACTTACCTGCTAAATCCCGCATAAGTTCTTCAATCAAAGCAGGCTCTAAGTGAAAATTAGAATTTTCTGTCAAGCGCTTGATGATTCTCTTAGCATCGTCGGGTGAAAAGTTTCCCAACGGATAGCGGACACCTTTAGTTAGAATGTCATTGCCGATAATCTTCATGCTGTCGAGGCGATCGCACTCTAGCAAATAATGTATATAATCTTCTCGCAACGACAAAATCACCTTCACGGCTAGAATGTTGAGGCAGTCTCCCAGAAACTCAAAAAATTCACGTCTTTGGACTGAGTCGGTGTAGACAAAGAAGAATTCTTCAAACTGATCAAAAATCAGCACTGTCCGCAGATTACGCGCTTCATTTTGACGCAACTGCTCCAGAATAGCTGCCACTGAATCCAGTGACGTGGTGGACTGTATTTTCTTCTCTACGAGTGCCTCTGCCAACAACCGCCCCAATTCCGCAATCCAGCTAGTGTAAACGCGCATCGACAGGGGCAGAACATCTTGCGTGCCAATGGCTTTCTGTTTAAGTGTTGGTAACAATCCCCCATTTACCAGCGAACTTTTCCCCACCCCAGACTGCCCATGAATTACGATCAGTTTGCAGTCATTTCGACCAATCCGCTCCATCAAGCGCTCCACATCCAACTGCCGACCGGAAGCAGTAATCTCTGGGGCAATCGTCTCCTGACTTTTAACTTGCGTCAGTGCGAATTTTGCCTTTCGTTGTGGTTGTATCGATCCCGCACCAACAAACGCCCGAAATCCATACTGCTGCTCAATCGAGCGCTGTTCTAGCTTGATTTCAAATGCTTCGGAATATTCCTTTTGCTCAAAATAGAGTTTCTGCAAACAGCATAGGATGTCGAGATATAGTTGGGTATCATGTTCAGGACTACCCACTTCCTTAGCTACTTCTAAGTTACGGATAGCCTCTTGAGGTTGGTCTAGATGTTGCTGTGACTGCGCCAGAATAAAATGATAGCGGCTTGGATCGTAGGAGATTACCGATATATCTGGTAAGTCATATACAACTCCTGGACTACTAGTTGATTGAAAACTTGGAACTACGGAGAAAACATCTAATGCCTTTTGAGCAAACTCTTTCGCCTCATTCCAATGTTTTTTCGCTAGAGCTACCTCAGCCAAAAAGCCATAATCCTGAGCTAGTTCTATCGGTTTATTTTCAGTTAGATGCCGTTGCACAGCTTTCTGAGCAAGAGTTTGCAACTGCTCCCAATCTTCTAACCGTCGCAGAACTCTGCCTAAGCTCAGAATCGAATTAGCAACTAAATCTGGACGATGAGCCTGTTCGAGAACTTCTAGACATTGCCGAATGTAATGCTGAGTTGATTGCCAATCCGGGTGGTCTATTTCTCGATGCCGAAGTGCTTTAAGGTAATAGCAGAATGCGATGTTCTTAAGTAATTTTCCCTGTCGCTCTAAATTGTTACTCTGCTGCCAAAGTTTCAATCCTTTTTGATAATGCTCTAGAGCGATATCTAAATTTCGATTGGCATAATTGGCATCTTCAGTAAGCCCTAGTAAGGATTCTATAACTGCTCTGAGTTCTAGATCTAATGCTTGTTCGCGAGTTTGTAAATCCTGACAAGCTAGTTTGATTTCACGACAATCTTCTAAAGTAACGGTAAAATTTACCTCGAAGAATTGCTCGGCTGTTTCTCTGAGGAAGCCTACTAATTCATCAGTGGCAACTACAAACTCCGTAGTTGTTGCCCAACTCTCGAAATCAGGAGCTAGCTGAAGCAGTTTTTTCAGGACTTCATCATTCAGCCAAAGCACCAGTGGAAAATGGAAATTCTTGCGAAACTCCTCCCGCACTTGATTGGTTGCGCTCAACAACTCATCCAGATCGCCCACCGATTCCAAGCCGAAGACCATCAAAGCATCTGGCTGTTCTGAGTCCAACTCCGCTTGAATCCTAGCGTAGAGGGTCTTTTCAGATGTCTTCAGTTCGAGAATACGGATTTCGACGGTTGTTAGTTCTTGCAATCGCTCGACCAACTGCGATCGCAAGCTGGTATAGTTACAACGAGCCAAAAACAGCTTGAACTGCCCAACAGACGCCTCAATCGCCCAAGCCAATCCCTCCAACTCATCCTCGTTGTAGGCAGCAACATCTTTAGGTTGGTGCGGGTCGCTCATGGCTGCAACTCTCTCGCCTCTGCCAAAATCGGATTGATATCAAACCAAGACTCGCCGTTGTCGCGATACTCAAACACTAACCGACTACGGATGAGCTTCTGGTATCCGTCGTCATCGCTGACCTTTTTCCGTTGCCGAACCTGCCGCAGCAATTCCCACTCATTATCAGAGATCGGCATCGTCATCTCATTACGGCGAGAACGAATGACCTCTTCGAGAGTCTCACGAGACAGAGGCAATTGTCTTCCCTTTCTAATCCAAGTATTGAGCAACCTCAGCAAATCTCGGACGTGCCCTCCACTGACAGAACACAGGCGGTCTAAGGTTTCAGGACTATCAAAAATCTCAGTAATATTGTCTAGGCGGTTGTCTTCGTCCAAGTCAGGAAAGGCTCTTGCCAGCACCATCTGTCGCAGCAGTGCCATCCCCGCCTCACACTGGCTACCATCCTGAAGCTGCACGGGAACCATCGGCAACACCTTGGGGTCTTCTGAGAATCGCTGAGTGAGGTTCCCATAGTCATTGGAGAACTTCAGCGCCAGTGGCATTGTATAAACCAGATGACAATGCAGCTTAGTTAAACACTCACCCTGATCGACAAACAGGTATTCGTGTTGCGGACGCCCCCAACCCTTTTGGCGATTATCAATGCGATCGAGATTATCCACAATCACCACCAGTCCTTTTTTGCCTAGCTGTTTCAGTTTGGCGATCGCAGGTTCTAGCAGTTCTTTATTAATCGCTTCCAAAAGCTGAGTTTTCTGTGGTCCCAGATATTGGTTGAGTTTCTCCCGCAGTTTGGAGTCACTTTTCACCTTAGTAGTGATTTCGCCAATGCCAAAAGCAATAGAAAGCTTTTCCTTTTCCGAAGTGATACCAATATCACCAATTTTAGGAACTCCAGAAATTTCGGGAAGCTTAAGTTTCACCCCCGTTACCTCGGAGTTTAAAACATTGACTGCGCCTTGCAGCAACTCCTTTAGCTTTCTGGGTTCCTCAAGGGTTATTTTGTCCAAACTTTGGCTGACACGACGTGCGATCGCAAGCATTACATCGCCAATATCAACATCCGCCATTTCCAGGTCTTCACTGGACTCAAAATAAACCACATGGAACCCATCGAGTTCCAATTCGAGCTTGAGCCTCAATAACTCTGTGGATTTGCCACAACCAATATGCCCAGTAAACAAAACACACGTTGGATCATCGGGCGAGAAAAATGTGATGTTATCCTTCAGTTCCTCGATAATCTTGCCGCCTCGGACAGAAGAAAAGTCAATGTATAACTTCTTGTCTTCCGGGTTTGCTACAAACAGCGTCTTACCGGGGTCGGTCGCCTGAAAAAATTTTCGTAAATCTACCGCCATGCCACTTCCCAGTTAGTTTCTTTTGAAGCCTTATTCGACACGATAGCTTTACCAACAGGGTGTGATGGCAGATTGTTAGCTTCTGTTAAGCTCAGGCAGTGCCAGAAGTGGAATAGTGTTACCACGCATCGAGTGCATGAGACAATCAGCGCGATCTGCGCGAGGCGTTAGCCTCGCGAAAGCTAACGCAACAACGCTTCGCTATCGCTTCTGCTGCCGTCTCCGCTTCAAATCCTCAGCCAGTCGAATATCAACCAGTTCCCCCTCCTCCCACGGTTCGCCATCCGGTTTAACCAACCGTTGTGCAAGTTTTTGGAGTTCTGTATCTGAGGGGCGATCGCCTTCCAGTAACTCATTAATCCGTTCCACAGACATTTCAGCATCCGCCGCAAGTCGTCCAAGTACCCAATCACGGTTACTCAGCGTTTCTTCAATTAAAGATGCGATCGTTGGCACACTACTAACTACATCAGTGCTGGCAGGAGTCTTTCTTTGTTGAGACTGCCGCAACTGTTCTAGCGATTCATTCTCACCCAGCCATCCATCAATCAGTTCTACCGCCACATCACTCATCTTGCGCCCATGCATAGCGCAAGCTGCCTGAAAGCGCCGCTTAAATTCTTCGTTAGGTAGGTAAAGCCTTACAGAAACGTATTTATCTTCAGCCAATCCCAATTAAGCACAAGGTTATTTGTGCTTAATTATCGCTGGATTATAACTGTCCAATCTTAAATAAGCACATAGTCACTCTTATTTGCATTTTTGTGACTATGTGCCTAAAATCAGATTACCTAAAAAAAACGGCTATGACGTTGACATCAAGAGGAGAGCAACAGTCTTTCCCTCAAACTCAACCTGACGGCATCACCAGCGTTGATGCGTACCAGCAAGCCTTACAAGACTTTGGTGTGCTGGAATTGTGCGATCGCCTAACTCACCTCAGCCAATCAACCCCTCTAAGCAAAGGAGAACTCGACTCACTAACTGTCCTAGTAATCCGTCAACTCGTTAACAGCCTGAATCAACAACTGGTTTCTGATTTCATCAAAGCCATCCAATTAGACAATTCAGTTTCTGGCTTACCTTCGCTTAGTTTCAATACTTCAGTTCCAAGCGTCAGCCTGCCAGCGAATTTCCCGGATAGTGCAGAAACGCCCAGGTTTCTGTATGGCGATCGCCTTCGGTGGAAACCCCTATCTGATACAGACGAAACTGATAGGGGCATCGTCGTTGGGCGGTTCTACGCCTTTGCTCCTCATCGCTACCAGTGGGCGTGGAAATATCTAATTCTCCTCGCTTCCGAATCTCCCAGCGCTCAGTTCTGTGTCGCTGATACCTGCTGGGAAGAACACCTCGAACCTCTGCCGTTGGAGACAAACTCATGACATCTCCTCGTCCCCTCGGACAACGAGAACTGGAGTTAATTCGTCTCTACGCCACCTGCCAGTTAGGGATGTCTCCCCGTGCCTTTGAAGCCAAGTGGAACATAACGCGATCGCAAATGGCAGCAATCTGTCAATGCTCCCTTGCCACAGTCCAACGCTGGTTTGAGCGAGGAACCAACTTTTCACCACCTACTAGATACCACCTGCGCTACCTAGCACTCGCAGATTTGTTTATCGAGCATTTTGAAGAAATTCCCGACAGGTTGAAGGCTCTTTTATGCCCTCCCTTCAATAGTCAAGAGTGATTTAAACAAAGTTAACAAAAACCTATCAGATTGAGAGGAATCCAATTCATGCCTCACTTGTCTAGAGAAGAACGTTTTAGGGTGGTTAGAAGTACTCCGTTGCTGCTGCCGACTTCTAGCACGAACAAGGGCATGACCTCCATTTCAACCTTCGATATCACTAAAGAACCCCTGCTCGACCTGCTACGGGACATCAAACAGGGCAAAATACAGCTCGTGGACTTTCAGCGTTCCTGGTGCTGGGACGAAGAGCGCATCGAAAGAGTACTCGCCAGTGTCTCTTTAGGCTTCCCTGTCGGTGCTGTGATGCTACTCCAGCAAGGCAACTCAGACGTAAAGTTTAAACCCCGCCTCGTTGAGGGCGTGGCCCTCGACCAGCCGCCGACGCCTACCGCCTTGATTCTCGACGGACAGCAACGCCTTACCAGCCTGTTCATGTCTTTGCTATCCAACCAACCCGTTTGGATTGACCAGGGCAAACGCTATCCCCCTTTACAGCGCTGGTACTACATCGACATCCTCAAAGCCCTAGACTACCCCCATACTGACCGTCGCGATGCCATCTTTGGCTTAACCGCTAACAGAATGCTGCATCGGCTAGGAGAAGCGGCGCTTAATTGTTCTACTCCAGAAAAAGAATTTGAATCGGGCTTATTTCCCGTCTCCCAGGTATTTAACTTTTCTCAGTGGCGCTCTCAATACTGCCAATACTGGAATTACGACCGACAGAAGTTAGCTCTCATTGAACAGTTTGAAGCGACGGTCATCAAAAAATTCGAGCATTATCAGATGGGGTTGTTTGTCTTGAAAAGTGAACTGCCCAAAGAAGCTGTCTGTTACATTTTTGAGGAAAACAACAAGCGGCAGAGTGAACTTACCCACTTTGACTTATTAACCTCTGCCTTTGCTGCTAGTGAGTTTGACTTGCGGCAAGATTGGACGCAACGAGAACAGCGTTTGGCGACGCATCGGGTGTTGCGGCTGCTCAAGGCGACGGATTTCCTACAAGCGATCGCTTTGATGGTCAATTACCAACGGCGAACTGAAGCTCTCAACCAAGGTAGCGATACCGACCGACTGCCAGCGGTGGTGTGCAATTACCAGGATGTGTTGCGTCTGGATTTATCCCAGTATCAGCGCTGGGTGGAACCGACTACTCAGGGCTTTGAGGCAGTTGCTCGCTTTCTCCATACCCAGGCAATATTTGATGCCGATGACTTGCCCTACCCGATGCAATTAGTGGTGATGGTGCCGCTGTTTGTCATCTTGGGCGAAACCCTGAAGCTCGACTGGGTACGGCAACGCATCGAACAGTGGTTTTACTGCGGGGCAGCATCAGGAATTTACTCCCGTTCGCGGCAATCAACGGCTGCTAAGGATTTAATTGAAATTCCCCAATGGCTCAATGGTGGGGAAGTGCCTGCCACGATTCAGGAAGCTGAACTGTTTGCGGCACGGTTGCAGAATTTGGTTAGTTCTCAAGGGGCGGCTTATAGAGCAATTACTGCCTTGCTTCGACGCGATGGAGCGTTGGATTTTTTGAGTGGCGAACCGATTACGGCAGTGCGTTACTTCCAACAACGGATTGAGAACCATCACATCTTTTCTATGGAGTGGTGCAAGCAGCAGAAGATTCCCCGTTGGCGCTACAACAGCATCGTTAACAAGACTCCCTTAACGGCGAAGACGAATAAGTTCTTAGGGGGGAAAGCACCATCAGCATATCTGGCGAAATTAGAAGAACAAGGGATGTCGCGGCAACGGATTGATGAGATTTTGCGATCGCACCTGATTGAACCAACAACATTGCACAACGATGATTTTGATGCATTTTTTGAGGCAAGAACGCAGGCACTGTTATCGAAAATGGGTCGGGCAATGGGTAAGGGTTTGGTTGGAGAGTCTTTGCTGAAAAATGGCAATGGTAATGGGTTTCATCCAAAGATATTTACCGATTATCAAGCTGGGAGGTAATCGCGGCTGTCACCTCTTGTAATTAGAACAACTGTTTTTGTCTGGGGTTATGTAGTACACCTGTTTCCATTGAGCTTCTCAATTAAACCCTCTTAGTTTTCTCAAGCCATGAGCATCATTACAGTTCAATGTCAGCTCAAAGCGGCTGAAGACTCCCTGCGCCATCTCTGGAGCCTAATGGCAGAGAAAAACACCCTTCTGGTCAATGAACTCCTGAAGCAGATTAATACTCACCCTGATTTAGATAACTGGTTGCAAGAAGGAAACATTACAGCCGACGTTATCGAAGGACTCTGCAAAAATCTCAGAACTGAATCTCGCTTCCAGGATATGCCAGGTCGTTTCGCCAACGCTGCTGAGAACTTAGTCAAATACATTTACAAATCCTGGTTCGCTCTACAAGAAAAACGGAGGTTTCGTCTCCAGAGAAAACAACGCTGGTTCTCTACACTCAGAAGTGATTTGGAACTAGAACAAGAAAGCGGTTGTAGTTTAGAAATGCTACGTGTTCAAGCCGCGAAAATCCTCACCAAGAAGAAGGCTGAGTTAGAGCGCAATCAAGAAGAAAAATCAGACCAAGCTCCTAAGGATAATTCAAAAGCCTTATTCAACAGCCTTTTCCAAGCCTACGACAAAGCTAAAGCCCCTCAGCAACGCTGTGCGATCGCCTATTTATTGAAAAATAATTGCGAGGTTAGGGAAGTAGAAGAAGACCCCGAAGCTTATCAACTGCGGCGGCGCAAGAAGGAAATTGAAATCGACCGCCTCGACGAACAGCTCAAGAGCCGTCTTCCCAAGGGAAGAAATCTATCTGACCAAGAGTGGCTGGAAGCCCTGGAACAAGCGCAGGAACTAATCCTCGATGACGAGAAATTCAGAGAAGTGCAAGCCAGTCTTACCAGAAAACAAAGCTCAGTTCCCTTCTCGATATCCTACGAAACCAGCACCGACTTGCGATGGTCGAGAAATGAACACAAACGCATCTGCGTTAGTTTCAATGGCAAAGGCATCAGCAAGCATACTTTTGAGGTTTTCTGCGATCAGCGCCAACTACATTGGTTTGAACGCCTTGCTCAAGACTACAAAATTTTTACCCAGAACAAGGAGCAGGTTCCTGCTGGATTGCTGACTTTACGTTCTGCTCGATTAGTTTGGCAAGAAGTTGAAGGCAAAGGCGAACCCTGGCAAGTGCATCGACTGTTGCTTCACTGCTCTGTTGAAACTCGTTTGTGGACGGCGGAGGGAACCGAGGAGGTACGTGCCGAGAAAATTGCGAAGACGCAAAAAATTATCGACAGTATGAAAGCAAAAGGCAGTCGGAGTAACAAGCTGGCAGCCCATGAAACTTCTCTAAAGCTACTCAAAACCTTTGATGGCTTCTCCCGCCCCAGTCAAGCAGGCTACAAGGGCAATCCCTCAATTGTCATTGGGGTTAGCTTCGGAAGAACTAAACCGGCAACGGTTGCGGTTGTCAACATCGAGACTGGCAAAGTTCTGGCATATCGCGATGTTAAGCAATTACTGAGCAAGCCCATCAAGGAAGGGAAAACTAAGAAGAAAAAAACTCAGTATGAGCAACTCAAACGTAGGCGAGAGCAACAACGCCTCAACAGCTACGAACACCACAAAGCTCAAAAAAATGGTGCTCCTTGTAACTTTGGAGAATCGAGGCAAGGGGAGTATGTAGATAGGTTGCTGGCAAAAGCGATTGTGGAAGTGGCTTCACAGTATCGAGCTAGCAGTATTGTCCTACCTGACTTGAGAAATATCCGGGAAGCGGCTGAGAGTGAAGTGAAAGCCAGAGCCGAACAAAGATTTCCCGGCTATCAAGAGATTCAAGATTGCTACGCCAAGGATTATCGAGCCAGCATTCACCGTTGGAGTTATAACAGGTTAGCTGAGTGTATTCAGGTTAAAGCCCATAGAGCTGGGATTGCCACAGAAAAAGCACAGCAACCGCATGGGGACAATCCTCAAGAGAAAGCCAGGAATTTAGTCCTAGCTGCTTGTGAAAATCGTAAAGTATCAGCTAGCTAGGTCAACCGATTTTGAACCTTGACAATATAAATATAATAAGAGATTAATAGCGCCGCTTGTACATGCTTATTACCTCTGTACAGTGTTAAGTTAGGGTTTGTTTGACTGTCGGAAGACAGTCCTACTTTCTGAACCCTGGTAGCTACCCGCCCATGATGCTGCCCCTATGAATACCTTCTTCATAGGTCGGGAAATTCCCGTGTATGAATACTGGAGTATATATTATACAGGAAAGGTGCGCTCCCAGCAAAATGAGGTGAGGCTGAAGGAGAAGGTAAATTTTCCCAAAGCCCTAGCCCTTGTTAACAAAGGTGCAGATTACTCACCGTTGTTAATAAGGGTGCGGATTACCGCAGTGGTGGCTCCGAACTCGTCCCCTTCGGGGGAGCCCTCCCTAATTTTTTTCTGACGGCTGAAAGTGGGGTCAAAATCCTTGAGTAGCCGTCAGAAGTTCAAAACTCCTGTCCAGTCTTGATTTTAGACGTTCACGGCAGTAATCCTTCTCTTTGGGAAAGAGCTGAAATGAGCAATTTAAAATCAGCCGACAAAAATGTATTTGTCAGCTTGTTTAGACAAGGGTTCCATCGGGCGCGGTTTCATCAACCCTCCCGCCTTGGGGTGGGTTGAAAGTAATTGTCCTTCGAGGCGGCTGATAAGCACATCAGATGTTTCATCAACCCTCCCGCCTTGGGGTGGGTTGAAAGCCACATGAAACAACTTTCTTTTCTGCAAGATTCAAGTTTCATCAACCCTCCCGCCTTGGGGTGGGTTGAAAGTTGGCGAAATTACGAAACAAACTTCGTCATCAGAAAGGTTTCATCAACCCTCCCGCCTTGGGGTGGGTTGAAAGCTGGACTGCTTGGAATTTGCCTACAGATACGAACTGTGTTTCATCAACCCTCCCGCCTTGGGGTGGGTTGAAAGGTTGCTGCTGCTTTCTTCTTAGAGGTTGCCATCGTCGTGTTTCATCAACCTCCCGCCTTGGGGTGGGTTGACAGGAAGGTATGACAAAATCATAGTTACTACAAAAGGGAGTTGCATCAAGCCTCCTCTAGTAGAGAGAGTTGAAAAGCCTATTTAGAAACTATGATCTAGAATCACCACAAATTTAACAATGGGAGGGTTGAAAGGAGCGCTGCGATCGCACAAACCGACTGTTCACAATCAACAACGACAATAATTTGCGAACAGATGCTCAAGGGGGGAAAGCGACATCAAACTGCCAATAACGACATGATTGTGCGAAAAACGACATTAATCTGCAAATCGCGACATTTAATTTGCGAACGTACATCAATCGACACTTGCTAATGTTAATGGAGAATAGGGAACTCGAATCCCTGACCTCTGCGGTGCGATCGCAGCGCTCTACCAACTGAGCTAATTCCCCAAGCTGTGAGCTAATAGCCATAAGCTATGAGCTATTGAACTTCAATATTCTAAAATATTCTAACATCCAGCCAGAAACAACTAACTATCGCGTTATCCGTACAGAGTCAGTGGTTTATCCGATCGTTGGCTGGGGTGTACTTCGAGAATAGACTTGTTCCACCCGCTCTAATTCTAAGTCAGAAAACTCATCAACAGCCCAGTTAGCCCAGCGTTGCAGCATATGAAACGGGTAAGTATGCGCTACTCCCACTACTGGCACACCAGCAATCTTTGCAGCTTGAATTCCGGCTAGGGTATCTTCAATCGCCAGACACTCCGATGGCAGTAGGTTGAGATGAGGATATTGCTGATTGAGGCGTTCCACTGCCAGAAGATATCCATCGGGTTCTGGCGAACTCGCGCTGATGTCGTCACCAGCAACAATGACGCTAAAGAACTCAGCCACCCCGGTGCGAGTTAATACCAGTTGTACCTCAGAATGGATGGAGCCACTGACTACACCCAGTTTCAATTCTCGCATCCGCAATCGGTTAATGAAGTCTTCCAAGCCTGGATAAATAGGTAGCTTTTCCAGCGCCTTTAAGCGTTGCTGGTAGGCTTGCGCCTTGCGGTTCACCAATTCGGTTAAATAGTTTTCGGTGACAAACCTACCACGATTTTTCAGCAGCTGATTTAGACAGGCGCGATCGCTCCTGCCTAAACAAAATTGCCGGTAATCTGTTGGTTTAAACCGCAGATTCTCTGAAATTAGAACTTCATCAATTAGTTCGCGGTGAATTGCCTCATCGTTAATAATGACACCGTTAAAGTCAAACAAAACTGCCTTCAAAGTCATGCCGTTGTGCCAAAAGCTGGGGCACCAAAGCCCTCCAAATCCTGATTATCTGCCGTGCTACTGGTCGCTATACGGGATGTTGATACCGAGCCAGGATTTTGAACTGGGATGGGTTTGATGCCTCTAGTGACTTGGTGTATCCACAACACATCCTGAGTTTGCACCGCTTCAAATCCTGCTGTTCCCATCCAGGCATCTACGCTATCACCGGCGTAAGCTCTGATGTACGGCTCCTCAAAAATATCACTTAGCCAATCTACTTGGCGAATCGTTTTCTGATTGCCATCGAGAATCAACACCTCTCCCCCAGCCTTTAGCAGGCGGAAGCTTTCCCGCAAGATGGCGCGAGATATCGGAGGTGGTGTCTCGTGAAACAACAAAGAAGCTGTTACCAGGTCAAAGGACGCATCAGGAAAGCCAGTTTCTTCAGCATTCCCGTGCAAAAATTGGATGTTTAGCTGTGCTTTTTTGGCTTTGTAGTCAGCCATCACCAGCATATAAGGCGACAAGTCTAGACCAATGACTTCCGCTTGCGGGAACGCTTGCTTTAACATCAGCGTTGTAGAGCCGGTACCGCAGCCTAAGTCTAAAATCCGTCGCGGTTGCCCTCCAATCGCATTAATTAAGCTTTGGCGTACCCAAGTTTCGTTGGGAGGCAAGGCGTACTGGGTAATCGGGTCGTAGGAAACTGCCGCACCGGAGTTGAGATAACCGCGCTCAATGCCGTGGAAGTTTTGGCTACTGTAGTAGGAAGGATAGGAAAGATTGGGTTTACGGAAGCGATCGCCCTCTTGCTCCCAATCCACACTCTCATAGAAACTCCGCAGCTTCTCTTCATCAATCAACAGCCGAACCACAGGTGCTAAGAAGCGCTCATAGATTGAGTTCTTGCCAACCGCCATAGGATTTTATCTGCGTTGTTGTAGATTACCTGAGGAGCGTTCTCCTCTTTACAAATCTTAATGCTATTTATAACGCAGAAACTCTTCCTGCGGATGTCTTTGGGAGATGACAAACCCGCACTCCTTTATGTATTATAAAAGTAATACATAAAGTATTATTGCCAGAGCTACCTCAGCGCAGATTGCGATCGCGACCGATAGTAGGCTTGCAGCGTCACGGATCTTTAATATCAAATATCAGCGGCAAACGTTTATGCCATACGAAAAGCTAGAAATTTCAACCCCAGTGCCAGTGCTATCTTGGGCAAATCATGCCCTTGGTTCCGATGAAACCAAGATGGCAAAGAATGTTGCCTCCCTGCCATTTGTATTCAAACACGTAGCGCTGATGCCAGACGTTCACCTTGGCAAAGGTGCCTTGGTAGGTTCTGTTGTGGCGACTAAAGA
Source organism: Trichocoleus sp. DQ-A2 (assembly GCF_039961915.1). Lineage (NCBI taxonomy): Bacteria > Bacillati > Cyanobacteriota > Cyanophyceae > Leptolyngbyales > Trichocoleusaceae > Trichocoleus > Trichocoleus sp. DQ-A2. The sequence continues at coordinate 215,037 of NZ_JAMPKD010000003.1, read as the reverse complement.
AGCAATTATGCCAGCTGCTGTCGGTGTGGATATTGGTTGCTTTACTGGTGACACTCTGGTTCCTTTAGCTGATGGTAAATCCTACCCAATCGGAGAACTAGCCAAAGCTCAGCAAGAGTTTGTTGTCTATTCCTGCACCGAGACTCAAAGAATTGTAGCCGCGAAGGCTACGGCTAAGCTAACTCGTCGTAATGCAGAACTCTTAAAGGTAGTTCTCGACAACGGAGAGGAAATCAAATGTACCCCTGACCATCAATTCATGCTCAGAAACGGCACTTATCAGGAAGCTGGCGACCTCAAAGCTGGTGCTTCGTTGATGCCTTTTTATTCCCAAGTAGATAAAGATGGATATATTTTAATCCAGCAACCCTATTCAGGTAGATGGCAAAAAGCGCACTGGGTTATTGCTCGGTCTGGGTTATTAGGGAAAGTTCCTTCATTTAACGGTCAGAAAACTGTTATTCACCACAAGAACTTTGAGCAAGCTGACAATCGTCCAGAAAATCTAGAGTTCATGGGTGATAAAGATCATTCTGCCTATCACCGCTCATTAGTAGAGAAGAATACCCATTGGCAATCCTTAGAGTTTGAGGAAAAAAGAAAGCAAGCGATCGCGGCTAAAGCCACTACTCCGGATGGATACAGATATTATTCTGAAAGAGGGACGAAACATATTCTTCAATATATGCAGGAACGTCCAGAACATTTCAGGGCATCCGTATCGGGAAATGGGGCCAGAGGAAGGCAGTTTTTAATTCAATACAACACCAGCGAAAAGGGAAGATACAAGAGCAAGGAAATTGCTAATCGGATTTACATCTGTGAAACTTGTGGAGATGAAGTCAAAAGTCCAATCGGGCTTCATAATCACAGAAAGAATCAACACGGCTACAACCATAAAGTAGTCGAAATTATTCCCTTGGCAGAAAGAGAAGATGTTTACTGCTTGACAGTGCCAGAATATGGTAACTTTGCCCTAAGTGCTGGCGTTTTTGTCCACAACTGCGGGATGATGGCAATTAAAACACCCTTTACTGCCGAACAATTGGAGGGTAAGCTAAAGCAAATTCGTCTGGATTTAGAAGCAGCGATTCCGGTTGGTTTCAATGAAAACAAAGATGTTGAAAAAGCAGTCCTTAACTGGCAAGGTTGGCGAGATTTCAAGGAATTACATTCAGGAGTCAAGCGCCTAGAAAGTAAAGCCATGAAGCAGATGGGTTCTCTCGGTGGTGGGAATCATTTTATTGAAGTTTGCTTAGATACGGAGAACTCTGTCTGGTTAATGCTGCACTCTGGTTCGCGCAACATCGGCAATATGCTGGCACAAAACCATATTGGCACGGCTAAAGAACTCGCGAAACTAGCAGGCGATCGCTTACCCGATCCAGACTTAGCTTACTTTGTCGCTGGTACGCCTGAATTTGCCACCTACTGGCACGATCTACAGTGGGCGCAAGACTACGCCCGTTTCAACCGTGACGTGATGATGGCGCGTTTCAAGCGGATTGTAGAAAAGCATCTCGCTGGGGGTAAACAAACAAAGCCGCTGCTGTCAGTGAACTGTCACCACAACTACGCCGAAAAAGAAGTTCATTTTGGCGAAGATGTGTATGTCACTCGCAAAGGTGCAGTCCGGGCACGTGAAGAAGACTACGGCATTATTCCCGGTTCAATGGGGGCAAAATCCTTCATTGTTAAGGGTAAAGGTAATGCTGAAAGCTACTGTTCTTGCAGTCACGGCGCTGGACGTTTGATGTCTCGAAATAAGGCAAAGAATGTCTACACATTGGATGATTTGATTCAGCAAACAAATGGTGTAGAGTGCCGCAAGGATGAGGGCGTTTTGGATGAAATTCCTGGCGCTTATAAACCGATCGAGCAAGTTATGGCTAATCAAGCGGATCTCGTTGAAGTTGTGGCGACGTTGAAGCAGGTTGTCTGTATTAAGGGTTAATTTATGTAGGGTGGGCGATGCCCACCTTTTTTGTTTTTTAACGCAAAGGTATGCAGAGGATAACGCAGAGTTTAATTAACTTAAAATGTAGTTGGATAATCTTCCACGGATTAGTAAGAATTTCTGACACAAGCGATCGCTTATGGTACTTCTCATCGATAAAAGTACCCAGGAGAACTTGCTGAAACCCTTGCCTATTCTTCCTCTTCTACCATCTGTTCAATAAATTTTTGCACTAAAGGCACAAAAATGCGAACTGACAAGTTAGTGCTTCGCTATCGCCTTGTTGATGCAACACTTCTTTCTTTACCAGTTTTTGGACAATCCTGGGATTTTAGTTGGTGGGAGTTTTTCCTGAAACTAGACACCGCAGGAATTTGCGATCGCTATCTTACAAACTTCTTCACAATTCCCGATAATACTCGCCCTAAATGGAGTAAGTCCCTCAGGTGCTACCCCGAAAAACTAATTTGCTGGTATTGCCATATCAATAATGCTTCTCAAATTCCCAAAAAAATCTGAACTTGTCACGAACTAAATATACAGATGTGATTAAGCATTCGGATACCAATTGCGGAACATGAAGAAGACATTGGGGAAGCGGCTTCAAGAAAATCAACTCTCGAAACGACAAAAAATGGCTCTAAACCAAGCGTTGTGGGGAGGAGGGGCTTCCATTTCTAAAGATACCGTTTTTGCTGCCCGCCTCAAGCAATTGCTGCTGCGGGCTTTTGTCATTCACAAGTCTCGCCAACACCTACCAGCTAGCACTCTACAAGAATATCGCTGTGACCTAAAGCGCCGCTTAAAGCAGTGTCTCGGCTCACAGGCGGATAATAAGCTAGGGTGGAGATTGAAAAAGCGCTATTCTGAAGTTCCTTATTACTTGTTTCTAGTTCTGGACGAAGCTTGTAGTCCGACCCTTTCCAGCACTGACACGCCAACACCAGCCACAGGGAAAGCCTCTCAAACTCCCAACCGAGTTCGTGCTGACAAGAAACACAAATTTGGTTCATTTGGCGATCGCACTTTCCGAGTTACCTTTGTGAGGTTGTACTTCAGCTATTGCGTAAACAATCCCAGAATCGTCAGCCTCAAGAAAATGCTGGGTTGTATCAGCCTAATTCTGGTCAAAATCGGCGATCAGCCTGTCCGAGTCCGAGATAGGTGGATTCACTACCACGACTTATACCACCTTGAGGTTAGTCGATTGGAAAGAATTCTGATGGGAAGAGACTGGGTGAGTGGTATTCATGGCATTAACGCTGGCGTGTTCCATGAATCTACGATTATTGGAGAGTATGACAGTTTTCTTGATGAAGCCCGAATCGCCATCCATGAGGCGCTAACCCGACCGACACCCTTCAGTCAACTCAAGGCTCTCTGTTGGATGACTTTGCTATTATTACAGGGAATCAATCCTTTGGCTGTTCTCCTTCGTCATCTCAGAAGTATGAAGAAAAAGCAACAAGAATTATGGGATTGGTTAGACATCTGAGATCGTCATCTCAACTATAAGGATGCTGACTTGGCTAGAGGGTTGAGAAGATATCAAATTTCCATCACTACACGTTTGATAAACTTCTCTACCAAAGGCGCTTGGAAGCATTAGCCATCCTCTGTTGTCTGCAAAATCATTGTGTCTTAGTGTGCGATCGCTTCTTTGTAAACTAGACTCTGTAGTAAGTTGCGATCGCTATCTTTCAAACTTTTCCACAATTCCCGAAAATACTTACCGCCTCGCTCTAGCATAGTGGGAAGAATGGCCTTGATATCCCGCGCAGTTGTTTTTGGGGTACTGAATATCTTGCCTGTTTTCCAGCATATCGCAGTTGAGCAGTTCTACTACCGCGTAGCACGTTAACTGTACAAGATAAGGCTGGCAGTGAGTGAGGTGGATAATGGGATCTACTTTGTATCCTGGTATGGGCGATATTTTGAGACTATTTACAAAGCCATAGATTCAGCTATTGTTGAATAAAAGTTCTGGGTTTTTGAAAACCCAGGAAAAAGGCATCTCAATATTTATTGACGTGTATGGTAATTCCAAAGAACCTTTTATTTTCAAAGTTTCGACCTCAAGAATTTGACTATCTTTGTCAACTGTTGTGTTCTGTGTTTGAGACATCTTCGGGAGAGTTGGCGAAACTGTACCAAGATATTGACAGCACTTTTGAGCAGCCAGGTTGGCCTTTACATTTTGTACGACGAGACTTTTTCAAGCCCGTAGATAAGGCATTTCAGGATACTTATCAAAAGTCCCCTGTAATTGCAGTGGATTTGCCCAGCCTCATGGAATGGGATGACGGACTGGAGGATAAACAAACAATTGCTATCATGGCTCAAGACCCCAAAAATAACAGTGACTATGAGCAATTAGTAGTTGGTACGCCTTATGGTTTACATCACAAAGGCTCTCGTGAGGAGTTGGGGATTACCAAACTTTATTTTGAAATGATTCAGGTTTTGCTCGAATTAGGATATCGAGTTTATCTGACAGACGTGCTAAAGATTTGGGTTTGTAATCCTGAACAACGCTATGAGCGAATTAAACTGCAAAATGTTGATCAGCAAAGGTTTTTACGCCTTGTCAAACCAGAATTAGCTGTGGTAAAGCCAGTTGCCGTGATAACGTGGGGCAAAGAAGCTTTTAATGCCGTAAATAAATTGCACTTAGGTATCCGGCACCTAGATTTTCCTCATCCTGCTAGTACTGCTGGTGGTGCTTGGAAAAAGCTGATGGGGCAATCCCCGACCAATTCAAATAAGCTTGCATACTGGCGGGCAACAATTGCTCAAGAATTGGGAAAGTAAAGTTTATGCAATCTGTTACTGACATTGGCACACTGATTTTCCACACACCGGAAATTTGCGACGGTCGTCCTCGAATTGCTGATACCAGGGTGTGTTCAGCGGATTGCAGCTTGGTACAAGATGGGGCTAAATGCAGAATGAAGATGTGCCACCCTACCTACAAAAGCAGTTAGCGCAATTATTAGCTGAACTGGAAGAGTTAAGGGAGGACGAAGATTCATGAATCGATACAGCATGGTTATTCAGTGGTCAGATGAAGATCAACTTTTCCTAGTCACTATCCCAGAGGTTGGCGATCGCGTTGTCATGCCTTGCACTCACGGCAAAACTCGTGAGGAAGCAATTCACAAGGGCGAAGAAGTGATTGAAATGTACTTAGAAGCATGGCTTGCAGAAGGTGAATCCATCCCTGAACCCAGTACGCTTCAAATTGCCTGATTACCTTTTTAGAAGTCCTACTCTGTAGTCAGTTCACCCAACTTGAGAACGTGACCTAGGTTGAAAAACAAGCATAGACAAAGCGATACTCACTTGCGTAAACACTCAGTTCCTTGCGGGATACCAGCACCAGCATTAAGGCGTTGTTGGTGAGGAGCGATCGCAAGTTGTCCTAAAATCCGTTATCGAATTCCTCAGAAATATCAAGTGGGCAAAAGCCCACAGATATTCCTAATAGGTAATTTGTAGAGTCACGGATGCCTCTACCTGTTGTTCGCCACCAATCACGGGTGTAGACGCCTCTACCTTCCCAGATCGCAAAGCCCCGTCAGCTAGGGGCATTGGGGGCGGCGGCGTCGTAGAAGCACCATTAACTTGAATGTTTACCACTTCCCGGCGAGTAAGATTTAGGGCACTCAAAACAGCATCCGCTTGCTCTTGGGCATCTTGAGTCGCTTCGCGCAAAGCTTGCTTTTGAGCGGTCGCGATCGCACTATCAGCAGCAATAAAACTAATGCCGTCAATCCGCGTCGCCCCAGCTTTCACCGCTTCATCCAGAAGCGTTCCGGCTGTTTGATTATTAACTCGAAAGCTAACGATGTTGGTGGCCGTATACCCAGTCAGACGCTGGACGTTATTTTCATAGCTGTAAGTCGGGTTGAGGCTAATGCCAGTGGTTTGTAATTTTTCGACATTGCGAGATTTTAGCAAATCCACCACTGCGCTAGAGCGTCGTGCTGCTTCCTGCTGCACATCCGCAGCTACTTTACCCTGAACCTCAACCCCCAGCCGCACCAGCGTTAACGTTGTTGCAATCGATTCTTCTCCCCTGCCAGTGACAGTGATGGTTCGCAACATTTTCTCTTGGGCGATCGCTGGATTCGTCATGATTACACTTAAAAGACCCACGGCGAAAGATATTGCCTGACGCTGATACCAGGAACTTGCGAAAGATGGAGTTCGATTCATTAGATCGTGTTGTCTCATACTAGAACTGCACCAGCTGCTTTTCATTGTGCCGGTGGAATGTTCCTAATCTGCCACTACCACAGCCAAAAAATCTCAGCAGTTACCGTTTTAGCAACTCAGGCGATAGTGCTAGTTGCAATGCAAGGGGTATCGCCCGCTCGCCAGTCCTATCGGGGATGGTAAGTATTTATACTTTGCTTTCAGGGATTAGATTCAACTATGCGATCAACTATGCGATCGCGCCGCGAAATTGACCGCGCCCCTTTCAAGCCATCATCTTGACAGGTCTTTGACTCTTGTTAAATCCCCAGATAAAAGCTTGATTTTGTAAAGAAGCTTGTACATTGAAAAGAATGATTTTGTGCAGAACTCATGCCGATAGATGCAGCTCACTGGCTTAGTTTACTAAGCCCAACTTTCTCACTCTCACTTTCGAGCAAAACTATTGCTGTCTTAGCGACAGCAACACAAGAAGCAGAAAAAAGTCCAGTGGTCTTAGCGGCAGTGTTACTGACTTTAGTCATCATTTACTTCGCTAGCAAAATGGGGGCGGAGATATCAAACTGGATGGGCTTCCCGCCTGTATTAGGCGAACTGGTCGGCGGTGTAGTGGTGGGTATCTCCGCCCTGCATCTGCTGGTATTTCCAGAAAGCGGGTCAGTCGCTTCTGATTCTGTCCTGATGTCCTTCTTGCAAGGCACTTCTGGCTTAAGTCTCGACACGATTGGTGAAGTATTTCAAACCCAGAGCGAAGTCATTTCCGTTTTAGCAGAACTGGGCGTAATCGTACTGCTATTTGAAATTGGTCTGGAGTCGAACTTAAAGGAACTGATGGCAGTCGGTATCCAGGCAGTCGTCGTCGCAGTGGTGGGGGTAGTGGTGCCCTTTGCAGCTGGCACTGCGGGGCTGATGCTCTTTTTTGGCGTGCCAGCGGTTCCGGCGATTTTTGCGGGTGCGGCTTTGACTGCAACCAGCATTGGGATTACTTCCAAAGTTCTCTCAGAATTGGGGCGTCTCACTTCTAGAGAAGGTCAGATTATTCTGGGCGCTGCGGTTATAGACGATGTTCTGGGTATCATCGTTTTGGCAGTGGTAGCTAGTTTGGCAAAAACGGGTGAAGTAGATGTCAGCAACGTCATTTATCTGATCGTCAGCGCCAGTAGTTTTCTACTAGGTGCGATTCTGCTAGGTAAGGTTTTTAACAAATCCTTTGTAGCGATCGCCGATCAGCTCAAGACGCGCGGCGGGCTAGTCATACCGGCTTTCATCTTCGCATTCTTGATGGCCTATGTGGGAGCCGCTATTCACCTAGAAGCCATTTTGGGAGCTTTTGCAGCTGGCTTAGTCTTAGACGAAACGGATAAGCGTAAAGAACTGGAAAAGCAGGTAGTGCCTATTGCCGATCTGCTGGTGCCGATTTTCTTTGTAACGGTTGGGGCTAAAACTGACCTAGGAGTTCTCAATCCAGCGGTTCCCAGTAACCGGGAAGGGTTGTTCATGGCTATGTTCCTGATTGTCGTGGCAATTCTCGGAAAGGTTGTTACGGGTCTAGTCGTATTTGGTCAACCTCAGATCAACCGATTAGCGATTGGCGTCGGGATGATTCCACGAGGCGAAGTCGGGTTGGTCTTTGCCGGTGTTGGTTCTGCCAGCGGTGCTTTGTCTGAAGCCACAGAAGCCGCGATTATTATGATGGTCATCTTGACAACTTTTTTAGCACCTCCCTTATTACGGTTTGTGTTTCAAGAGCCTGCATCGGTTCCTGCTAAGGAAAGCGATTAGTTATTAATTCATGTGTGGGTAGTGGGTAGTGGTGGTATACAATCAACACCGACTACCTACTCCGTAGTACCTACTGACAAAAAACTAACAGCAAACGGTTTTTGTGAAACTTAAGTCACTTTATCTACGTCCCTTGGGGTTGGTTATCGGATTTAATCGGATTTAAAAGGTTTCTCTCGCTTTGAGAAAAGTGTTGGCTCGCGCGGCTTGGGAATAGGCAGCATCAAGACGTTATCATTGCCAAGCCCTGAGAACAAAAATCTCTGATGAGAAACTCCATACACCAGGCATCTTCCCGATGGTAATTGGCTTTTTCCAGCGAAAAAAGTCATGCCTAGTCGATTATTCTGCATTGCGACCAAAGTCGTGATATTGTTCAACCCAGTCTAAAATCGTTTACTTTGTTTACCGCAATGCACCGGATGTGAACCGAAAACATCCGAAACAGGTCTACAGCGTACAGGCCGATTATTACGGTCTTTGCCTTTTTCAGGAGCAACGATAGTGAGATTTTACTGGCTATTACCCAGTTTTTTGAGCATTTTTCTCGTTTCACTTCCCGCGAATGCGGCAAGACTGGTGTATTGGCGTTTTGATGCCAATCAGAACCGACTAGACTTTAGGACGGATGATGGAGTGCAACCGCGAGCGCAACTGCTTGCCAATCCGACCCGTGTGGTAATCGATCTGCCCGGTACCAGCTTGGGGCGCTCAACGGTGACTCAGCAGTTGGCTGGATCGCTGCGTTCTCTGCGAGTAGGACAGTTTGAAGGTAATACTACTCGGATGGTGATTGAATTAGACCCTGGTTACACCCTCGATCCAGAAAAAGTGCTAGTTCGAGGAGCTTCCCCCAGCCAGTGGTCGGTGCAATTACCAAAGCCCGAACGAGTAGCGCAGGTGTCAAATCCTTCACCCAGAGATCTAGCACCCAGAGATCTAGATTTGGGAAATTCTCCGCCGCCCCCTTTGCAACCTCTTCCCAATCAAGCTCCTAGAAATCCTTCGCCGCCTCCAGTGCTGAGTCGCCCACCGATTCGTCAGACACCTCCAAACGTAACGGTTGGGTCGCTTGCTCAAATCGAAGATGTGCAGGTAACGCGAGATGGGTTTTTCCTAAAGACGAATGGGGGTCGCCCGCAGATTATTAAGGTGAACCGGAGTAGCGATCGCAAAAACATTACTTTTGACCTGCGAGGAGCGACCCTTTCCCGCAGTCTTACATCGCCTTCTCCGACGGTGAATCGCTATGGCGTCAGTCGCATCTTATTGTCCCAAGTTGATACTTCACCCTCAATCGTTCGCGTCACGATGAACGTGAGGAGAGAAAGCCCGGACTGGCTGGCAAGTGTTAGCGATTTTGGCGGTATTGTCATCTTGCCGAAGGGTACGAGTGCTGGCGACATTGAAAGCCCACCACTAGCTGGAAATCAACCCTCTCCCATTTCGGGGGGGTCTAGACCGCCTTCAACTGCACCCAGCCAACCCGTCCCCACCAACCGTCCGAATAATCAGTTAGCAACAATTCAATCGGTTGAACTCGCTTCTTCCGGAACCCAGTTATTAATTCGGGCGGATGCGTCTGTCAGATACACCGGCAGATGGGATGCAAGAGAGGGAGTTTATCGAATTACGATTCCTTCCGCTGAACTAGCTGACCGAGTTAGGGGACCTCAACTGGATGCCACCACTTCAGTGCGGCGGGTGCGTTTGCAGCAGCAAGACTCGCGGACTGTCGTCATTCTGGTGCAACCAGCCTCAGGGGTACAGGTTGGAGAACTCAATCAGGTGAGCGACCAACTTTTAGCACTGCAACTGCAACGAAGTCGCCTTGGCTCGGTTGTTCCTCCCACAGGCCCTATTCGGGTTCCGCCCACGGGTTCTGTTAACGTGCCGCCGCCTCAGAATAACAATCCGCCTTCGCGACCCCGCCCCCGTGTTGGACGATTGGTTGTGGTTGTAGATGCCGGACATGGAGGCAAAGACCCTGGAGCCATCGGTTATAGAGGTTTGCGAGAGGTCGATGTAATTTTGCCGATTGCACAGCAGGTAGCGACATTGCTAGAGCAACAGGGCATCCAGGCGGTGATGACGCGAAAGGATGACTATTTTGTAGACTTGCAACCACGAGTAACGATGGCTGAGCGAGCCAATGCCGATTTATTCGTCAGTATCCACGCCAATTCAATTGGTGGGCGTCCTGATGTGCAGGGGCTGGAGACTTACTATTACTCTAGTGGTGGGCGTTTAGCGCAAACCATTCACAATAGTATTTTGCAGAACGTTGATATCCGAGATCGAGGAGTGCGGCAGGCGAGATTTTATGTACTGAGGAAGAGTTCGATGCCCGCTGTTTTAGTGGAGGTTGGTTTTGTGTCCAGCCCACAAGAGGCTGTGAAGTTGGCTTCGCCAAATTACCAGAGCCAGATGGCAAGAGCGATCGCTCGCGGTATTCTACAGTACATTCAACAAAGTCTCTAAATGCCGGTTTGTGGGGAGTGGTTGATTAATTATGAATAAGGAACAAAAAACAAATGAGGCTCTTCAACGAGCCAGAATTGGGATTTTTGATAGCGGAGTAGGCGGACTGACGGTATTGAGGGAACTCTACCGGCAGCTGCCATCCGAATCCGTTCTTTACTTTGGCGATACAGCTCGACTGCCCTACGGCACTCGCTCTCAGGCAGAAATTTTGCACTTTGTGCGCGAAATTCTCATCTGGATGATGCAGCAGGGCGTCAAAATGGCGATCATGGCGTGCAACACCAGTTCTGCCCTCGCTTTGGAGGCAGTGCGGTCTGAGTTTCCTCTCCCGATTTTGGGAGTTATCTTGCCTGGTGCCCGCGCGGCTGTTGAGCTAGGCAACCGGATTGGAGTCATCGCTACCCCAGCCACTGCCGCTAGCAACGCTTATCGTCGCGCGATTTTAGAAGTTGACGCCACTGCCCAAGTTTGGCAAGTCGGTTGCCCAGAGTTTGTGCCGGTGATTGAGCAAAACCGCATCCATGAGCCTTACACCCTAGAAGTGGCGCGGGAGTACTTGGCACCGTTACTGCACCATCGTATTGACACGCTTGTTTATGGCTGTACCCACTATCCCCACTTAGCACCCGTCCTGAGGAAAATTCTGCCCCGGTCGGTGAAGCTATGCGATCCGGCAGTTCATGTAGTGGCTGCGGCTGCACAAGAGCTGGATTTACTAGGACTGAGAAACACCCGCCCGCCTCTAGCAACTCGATTTGCCGTGAGCGGTTGTCCCGAACAGTTTGCACAACTGTCAGTACAGTGGCTGGGGTGTACGCCTGCGGTAGAAAAAGTTTATTTACCGACAGTGCTACATCGGCAATTACCGCTAGAGCTAAGCGAGTAGCAGTCAATTGAAGAATGGGTTCTTCAATCCAAAATTCTAGATTTGACTGCTAATGGCGGATCGATGAGGTGAGCGTGCTGCAAACGGCTAATACTTCTGTCGCGATCGCTAGGGTATGGACTTCGTCCTACCCGCACCTTTCACAGTTCGCTGCGCCAGCATCAACAGCAGGTAAACCGTTAACAAATAACCAGTGGCTAAAAATGGGATAATCAGAGGCATATCATTATACGTCATGGTATCGCACAATCACAAGTAGCGGAATGTAAATTTTTATACAAGTTCTTTTCCCAAGACAATGTCCCAAGTCAAGACTTGAGTCAATGCTTGAGAATATGTCTGCCCATAGGAATTCTGGAGGTCGCTGTCGCCCCAAAAATTCTTGATTTAACTAAAACCCCAGAAAATTGATAAAAATAATCTGAGATTTTTTCGGCAATCCCGTAGATAGCAAGCTAATCCACAGTGCCTATTGAAAGTCCTTTATTTTCGGATGGCTAGTTTTCCTAGAGCCTTAACGCTAGAAAAAGATGCAGGAAGCCGGAAATGCTACCGCCTACCAAAAATCTGCCATCCTTTACCAATTCATTACAAACACGTAAGTGTTTTCTGTAATTTTTTGGCTCAGTAACTCTATTAAGCTTTTCAAATCCTTACATATTAGAGTAACACAAGATCCCCAAGGGTTAGGAGGGATTTTTTTAGATACTTTACAAGTCGATACAATTTCAAAAAAAGGCTGCGGGGGCATCTTCTAAGGAACAAAACTTCCCTGTAGGGGAGCATTAGCTTAAAATAAATGACAGGAATGTAAAATTTCGTAACTATTAAGCCAGAGTCAGCTGATCCATGACCTCAGTGACCTCCCTCTTTGCCCCTGTTGAATCAGACCTACGTGTTCTGACGGAGAATTTGAAAAAGCTGGTTGGTGCCCGTCACCCCATCCTGTATGCGGCGGCAGAACACTTATTTGGGGCAGGAGGAAAGCGCGTTAGACCCGCTATCGTCCTGCTGATATCGCGGGCAACCATGCTGGATCAAGACATTACCCCACGTCACCGGCGTCTCGCAGAAATTACGGAAATGATTCACACCGCTAGTCTGGTACACGACGATGTGGTGGATGAATCCGAGGTAAGACGCGGTATTGCCACGGTTCATAGCCGGTTTGGCAATCGCATCGCTGTGTTGGCGGGAGACTTTTTATTTGCCCAATCTTCTTGGTATTTGGCAAATTTGAATAATTTAGAAGTAGTGAAACTGCTCTCAGAAGTGATTATGGATATGGCAGAAGGAGAAATTCAGCAAGGGCTGAATCGCTTTGATGCCAGTATGTCCCTCGAAGCTTACTTAGAGAAGAGTTACTACAAAACTGCCTCGTTGATGGCTAACAGTGCGAAGGCGGCTGGACTACTCAGTGATGTCTCGGAGGAGGCGGCAGAAAATTTGTATCGCTACGGACGTCATCTCGGCTTGGCTTTCCAGATTGTGGATGATATTTTTGACTTCACGGGTTCGACAGAAGCTTTAGGTAAGCCAGCCGGATCGGATCTAAAAAGTGGCAATCTAACAGCACCCGTGTTATTTGCCTTAGAAGAAAAACCTTACCTGGAGGCGCTCATTGAGCGGGAATTTACAGAGGAGGGGGATTTAGAAGCAGCGATCGCCCTGATTGAAGAAAGTCAGGGTATCGAGCGATCGCGCGAATTAGCTGCACATCATGCCCAACTCGCCGTTCAACAATTAGCAGATTTACCGCACTCGGAGTGTCGTCAAGCGCTCATTGACATGGCTGAGTACGTGTTGAGTCGGCTTTATTAAGGAGTGTGGATTGATTAACCCCCGATTTCTTTTATCGGGGTATTGGCTGTAGGGGCTTTTTCTGTGCATGCCCCTACAGAACGCGAATGAGTGTAAGTTATTGAATCGACGTTTCTAAGAATGAATCAAAATCCAATCAGCGATTAGCAAATTTTACACTTGGCGAGTCTCGCCACCAGAGAAGAACACACCAAATCCCAGCGACCCAATCCAGTATCTTCTAATCCTCCAGCCGGAAGATGACCCGATGGGGCAGAATTTCCGGAGAAAGTGAGATCCGAGTAATTTAACCAATTGCCTTTGACACGCCAACCCACTTGGTCGCCAAAACGACACCAAGTGGCATAGTCAAAGTTAGGTTTTCCGCCAATCTTTTCCCAAATGCGCTTCTGGACACTAAAGCCAAAGCGTCCGTCGCTGTAATTTACCCAGAGTCGATCGATCGTACCGAGGTGTTGGCAGGGAAACTTTTGAAAATCTTCAACTCTCAGCCAGCCTTCTGGTTCTCGATGGGAAATTTGAAGCAGGAGCATTCGTGTTTCCCGATCTGCTTCCTTCCAGTTGCGGGCGGTCAGGAAATCCCGCAGTTTGCTGTAATTTATCCCCAATGCCCTGAGATGAGCGGGAGAGGAAGCCATCGTGGGTATCGTGACACTAACATCAGAAGGTTTAGTAAGTTTAGAGTGCAAGGCTTCCAGCACCTCCAAAGCCGATTTATAGCGATCCTTCGGTAAAGGCTGAAGCAGTTTATCTAAAATTTGCCCTAACTCTTCACTAATCGTTGTCCCATCTGGCAGACGCTCTCGCCACATCCAGCGACACTCTAGCGGTTCATAAAGACCATCAGAACCACCTAATGTAGGAAGAGATTGGGTGAGCAGACAAACGCAAGTGACTCCTAAACTGTAGAGATCGCTAGCGGGGTAGGCGTGACCGTGCATTTGTTCCATCGGCGTATATCCTACCGTACCGACCGTTGTCCCCACTTGCCCCATCGTCGTCTCTGTTACCAGTTTGGAGACGCCAAAATCAATTAGGACTAACCTGCCGTTTCGGTGACGACGCATAATATTCTCTAGCTTGATATCCCGGTGAATCACCCCACGTTCGTGAATAAATTTGAGAATTGGCAGTAACTCAGCCAAAAGCTGTCTAATCTTTTGTTCGCTAAAAGCTCCCTGAGTAGCCAATTCTTGACGTAAAGTGAGTCCCGCAATCAACTCTTGCACCAGATACAGGCGCTTATCTTCTTCAAAGTAAGCAAGCAGTCTGGGAATGTGGGGATGTTCTCCCAGTTGAAACAACCGCACGCCTTCCTGGTTAAACATTGCCGTTGCTTTTTCCAGCGCCTTCGGATTGGCTTGAATCTCTGAGGATGGTAAAAATTGCTTCACCACGCAGGGCGCATTCATACAGTCAGTATCTGCTGCCTGATAGGTTCTGCCAAATCCGCCACCACCAATCGGTTTGAGGATACGGTAGCGATTTCTCAGTAATAAATGGGAGCCACAATTTTGGCAAAATTTATAATTGTCAGGATTTAGGCGATCGCGGCAATTGGGATTTGGACAGTAGATCATACCCAGGCAGGATTCAGCAGGTTGAGTCTATCGTAGTTCTTCCCAGAAGGGTGGCATAGGACCAGTGGCTGCAACAACTGGCAGCTATTGTTTCGGAAATGTCTTGCCGACCTCTCTCACGTCGTCTCTGTATTCGGCGATCGTTCGATTGGTATCAGCGTCGTAGCGCAGTCGCACATTACCCACTTCCAGAACGGCTGCCATCCCCGTACCCGTGACAGTTGCTACAGGCGGGATTCCCCTGCCTACAAAGGTAGCAATCCAGATTTCGGCATTTGCCCCGGAAATACTGACTTGCAACGGATCGCCCGCAGTTACTACTGCTGCTTTTGGGTGCAGCACCCAGCCTTTGAGGTAGCTATCACTACCGCCGCGTAGCAAAAAAGTTGACAACCCGCCTTCCATCCCCACCGTTGCAGTGATACCACCATCGCCTTTCTCGTTTCCGAGGTTGAGTTGCCAGGTGTAGGTATGCGCCTCCTCATCCCGAATTCGATCGAGCGTTGCCAGTACAGCAGTATTATCAGTTTCAGAAAACTTGACCAGGAGGTGGCGCTTGGCGCTGCTTAAGCCCAAACTGGCGTATTTCTCCCCACCGTCGATGATGACGTAACCGCCATCTGGGTTGGAATTGAAAAATTCATGCCTTCCCGTTGTACCGCGATCGCGCTGTGCTTTTCCGTCCACCAAGAGGGTGCTAAAAGTGGCAGGGTTGCCAGAAATTTTGGCAGGCCCTCCGATGAAATGATGGTTGTAAGCGAGTAAGCCAAGTTGGAAGGCTTCTGACTGATCCCAAGCATTCTGGTGGCGATCGCTATCTGCCATCACCGACACGAGGATATCGTTCTCATCTTGCCAGCGATCGCGGAAAAAGTAAGCGCCTCTTTTTTCATCCCCCATAGACGAGGGAAACACACCTGTTGGATTAAAGGAAGGGGCGCTTTCTGGGTAATAGATTAGCGACCAGATCGTTGCGCCCCGGTGTTTGTCAAATTTCTCGGCTGGGGTGCCTGGGGCATCTATTCCCATGTGCCGATCGTAAAAGTAGCGGTAGAAGGGCAATAAGCGTGGGGGAACCGATCCGAGGAGGAGACTCGTCCAGCCTTCGTCACCGATGCCTGCACCGGATACGCCAGATTGAAGAAAGTAGCGATCGCCCGATTCATTCATCATAAATGCACCGGCGTACATGACCAGTTTCCAGAAATGTCGCGCGGCAAAATCGGCGTCAAGGTCAGTATCCCCAACACTCCGGAGGGCATAAACCGCTGGAACTAAAAAAATCCCTGCATAACTGTCATAACCAATTCCTTCCTGACTTAAACCCAACTGACCGTAAGCGTTGATTAGGTGAGTTTTCAGCCAACCCTTGAGCTGACTGTATCGCTTGGCGCGGTTGCCTTCCTCGTACACAGCCAACATCATCACGAGTTCCCCGCCTCGACAGACTGCTACCCAGTTAGAAGCCATTGCTGGATTAGTGAGGTTGGGGTGGCGGAAATTCTTCCAAATATCGAGGGCGATGTTAATTTTGTCTTTAATGTAATCTCGCTGCTGTGGAGTCCAACCGCGATACGCCCAATCATAGGCGATCGCAAAATTTTGCCCCACCGTCGCCCTAGATAGCCCATATTGCGCTTCCGGCAGGCGGTTATCTGGGTCTGGATCTCGGTGGATGAGATGGAGGGCTTGGTAGGCAATATATGCATACTTATTTTCATTTGTCAATAAGTACAGCAGCGCTGCTTCCCGTGCCAGATAGGAACGGGCATAGTTCCAGTTACCGTCATTCGGGTTGCCATCATAAATGCGCCAGTTGTTCTGGGTTACTCGCGCTTTCAGGGCATCGAATGCTTGCTGATGATGCGATCGCGGCACCCGAATTGCCGATCGGATTTGTTCGAGCCGTCTTTGAGTTAGAAATAAACGCGGGTGTGCTTCGTCAGCTAGCACCTTGAAGGGCGCTAGAACTATCAGCAGACCGATGAAGATACGGCTTTTCACCTCTTTCGTCCTCTGCGGTTTAAATTTTGTCTACAGCAATCCTCTTTGATTTGTAAGATATTTTTTTAACGAACCGCCAAGGACGCAGAGGACGCGAAGTAAGAGAGGGAGAGAAAGCAGAGGATTTCATGAATCACTTAAGATTGCTATTGAAATCAGGGTGAATCGCTTTTGGCATTTCAAGCCGGATGGAAATAATCGTAGATTTCCTGGGCTAATTTAGGGCCAACACCAGGAGCCTCAGTTAGCTGCTTTGGAGTTGCTTCGCGAATATAATCAATGGAACGAAAATGCGCCAAGAGTTGTTTCTGTCGCTGAAAGCCCAATCCAGGGATTTCATCTAAACGCGATCGCCTCAGCTTATCGCTGCGCTGCTGACGGTGGAAACTGACTGCAAATCGGTGCGCCTCATCCCGCAGTCGTCGCAACAATTGCACCCCTGGTTGTTCTGCATCCGTCTGTAACGGTGAAGACTCACCCGGTGAGAAAATCTCCTCTCGCTGCTTGGCAAGACTAACAACTCGCAAGTCTTCCATTAAATTCATTTCTTGCAGTACGGCGACAACTGACGAGAGCTGACCTTTCCCGCCGTCAATCATTACTAAATCGGGCCAATCGGGATTCCCAACTCGCTGCATTTGCGGATCTTCAGCATACTTGCGGAAACGCCGCTGGATAACTTCCGCAAGACTGGCGAAGTCGTCCGAGTGACCGGCAGTAACGGTGGGATTCTTAATTTTATAGTGGCGATAGTGCTGTTTTGCGGGTATAGCGTCAATGAAGACTACCTGAGACGCCACTGCATTCGCTCCCTGAATGTGGGAGATATCGTAGCCTTCAATCCGGTGGGGTAAGTCGGGTAGGTCAACAATGGCAGCTAAATCTTCCATTGCTTGGGTATTGCGATCGCCTAATCGTTGCATCCGCGCTAGTTCATACTGGGCGTTGCGCTCCACCATCTCAATCAATTCTGCCTTGGTTTGTCGCTGGGGGGCAAGTAGCGTTACTTTTCGTCCTTTTCGCTCCGTTAAAAATTCTGTGAGCATTTCCCCTTCTGGCAACTCGTGCTGCACTAGAATTTCTATCGGGATTTCTACGGACTCTGCATTTGCGTAATGTTCCTCTAACACCCGCTGCAAGATGGCTCCCGGTGTACCTGATTGCGCTTCTGCCACAAAGCCTAAACGACCAACCAGTTTTCCCGCACGCATCTGGAACAATTGGATGCAGGCGTGTTGGGCATCAGCAGCCAGAGCGATCGCATCCCGCGAAACGGTATCATCTGGCAAAGATACTTTTTGGTCGGCACTCAAAGACTTTAACCCGGCGATTTGGTCGCGCATCCGCGCTGCTACCTCAAAGTTTAGCTCTTCGGCTGCCTTTTCCATATTCGCCGTTAAAATATCAATCAGTTCTCCGGCTCGTCCTTGGAAAACCATCGCGATTTTTTGGATTGTTTTGCGATATTCTTCTGGTGAAATCAACTTTTGACAGACGCCTGGACACCGCCCTAAATCGTAGTTTAGGCAAGGACGATCTTTAAATAAAGGTTGCGGACGCTGGCGGATTGGGAAGAGCCGTTTTGCGATTCGTAACGTGTTTCTCAGCAAACCTGCATCGACAAATGGACCGTAATATTTATCTTTCTCTTTTCCCAAACGCCGATTGCGAGTAATGAAAATGCGGGGATATTCTTCCGACCAAGTAACCAGGACGTAGGGATATTTCTTATCATCTTTGAGCAGCACGTTAAAGTAGGGTTGATGCTGCTTAACTAGGTTGGCTTCTAGGGCGAGTGCTTCGGCTTCAGTGTCGGTAACGATGAATTCAATTTCTGCGATTTGCCGCACCATCATCATAATGCGATCGCTCAATTTTTGAGAGTCGCGGAAATAAGAGCGAACTCGCGATCGCAATTTTTTCGACTTGCCAATGTAGAGGATGCGATCGCTAACATCCTTCATAAAATAGACCCCTGGTTCTGGCGGAATTTCTTTCAGACGGCTTTCCAGGCGTTCTGGCTCTTTGAGGAGCGGCAGGATTTTTGTAGATGCGATCGCTCCTTCAGCCGATAGATAACCAGCTTGAGTTGTGGCGGGAAATAATTCGTTCCCATTTCTTAGGGTTTGCGGATCTGTCATCCTAATACACTCCTAGACAGCAGCAATTGTTAATTTTTAAGTCGCGCCCTTGAACAAACAGTAACGGATTTTTTAGCTGGTAAAATTTCGTAGCCACCATTTTTATTTAATTCTAAATATCAGTGCAAATTCGTAATTAACGTTTTTTACTAACTTCACAACTCAGTAAAAATTCGCATTATTTTTAATTTTTAAACATGAGATCTCTTTCCGGAAATCAGTTAAGCTTTCTTGAAGTCATTACCAGGTTAGATAAAGTTATAACGAATAATGCTAATCTTTCAGCTTTTAAGTTGAAATTGGTTTTAAAATGCTGCTACAACATTTTTTGCTCACTACCTCCCTCTGGTTAAAATTATGAAATTGGAAGAGTTTGAGAATCAATATCGGAACGCTATGGATGACACGCTCAACCAACTCCAGACAGTGATCTTGTTATTGGCACAAGTAGAAGCTCAGGTTAGGGGAATAAGTTCTTCTGTGCAAAATCTAAGCCTCACCGTGGAAAAATACATTAACGAAAATAAAAGTGAATAACGATTGATTTAATTGCCAGAAATTCACGAAGTCGTTAATGAATTTCTTCTGCAATAGCTTGTCTCAAAGAAACTAGATTCACAGGTTTAACAAAGAACCGACGTGCCCCCAAAGTAAGGGCACGCTCTTCATCTGCTTGAAAAGCATAGGCGGAAACGACAAACACGGGGATGTGGAGCCAGTCTGGCCTTTCTTGGATTTGCTGGAGTAGCGTATAGCCATCAATGTCTGGTAATTTTAAGTCTAGCAAAACTAAGTGCGGCTGAAACTCAGCCATCGTCTGAAAAAAATCAGCCCCCCCGGCTAGGGAGAAAACTTGGTATCCCAGATAACCAAGATAGTCATTTAGCAGCTGTCGATTCGTTTGGTTATCCTCAACGAGCAAAATTCGCTTAGGAGATGCTTCAGCACTAAAGTCGGAATTCGGGTTGAATTGTGAGCGTTCAGTCTCACCGCTCCCGTTAAATTGACCTGGGAAGATAGTTAAAAGTGATATAAGCATTAACCGAATCCATTGCACTCAGTGTAGCTATAACTTTATTAATAAGTTATCCGGTTAACAATAGATCAAAGTTGAATGGCACTTAACTTTTTCTCTGAGAAACTGTCTGCGAAGTGTCAAAAGTCGTTTTGATCCCCCCAGCCCCTTGAAAAGGGGGAGAATCCACTCATGAGTCCCCCTTTTTACGAGCGTTAGCGATCGCGTAGCGGCACTCTCTTTGCGAGAGGGATGCCCGGTATCGGTATAGCGGCACTCTCTTCGCGGGGATGCAAGGGGGATCGAAGGTGCTGCAATGTAGCAATAGAAACTTTGCAATAGAAACTTTTCAAACATCCTCTGAACTAAAGTACCCTACCCTTCGGGAATACTAACTCGAACGGGAACGCCTACAGCGAACGGACGCGTTAGCGAAGCGGCACGAAGTGCCATTCGAGTGAAGTTCAGGTTTAGGCGAACTTAAAAATCGACGTGCTGGGGTATTAGCAGGATACTTATCCTTTCAGTATGGCTTAGTGTATCTCTGGCTAAAGGAATTTCTAGTGTCTGAAAGAGTTTCAGCAGCGTTGCAATGTATGGCACTCCCAGCAAAGTCGGAATGAATTCAGATAGGCGAGTACTCTGGCAAGACAATTTTGATGATTTGTTCCAGAGGTCATTAATGGCGTCTCTAGGGTAAACAAACTCTTTAGATTAAGCGGGGCATAGTACAAGACGAGTGACTCCTGAAAAGCATCTTTTCATCCCTCAGTTGTTCAAACTAGACTCCTCAACAAGTTAGCTGTTTCGTTCCCACAATGCTCCAGAAGCTCCAAGAGCAAGGATTCTAGGGACACTGCCTTCGGGTGCATCTCGTTTTTAAAAACATTATTTATCATTGAGGACCCTACTCTAATTCCCGTGAATCAGAATTCTTCCTTGTCTTGGCTCCGAAAAGCGGGGAGATTAAAGAGGGTACGGAGAGAGTAAATCTTGCCTTGCTCGGCGAACGGGGGATTGAGGGGGTTCCTCCATCACAGAAGTATCTGTTAGACGTAATTGGTGAAATGGTATCACCTGGAAAAATGCTTAAAAGAAGCGGGGGAAAAATAGAATTTCTTCCTTACCGTTTACGGTAAGGGATTAGGTGACATTCCGGATTGCAACAACGCTTAAATTGCAACAAAAAAAGGGAGCCATCTGCTCCCTACTTTTTTAGGCTAAGACTGTGGAAGGTGCAGAATTCATGCTGTTTTTTGCAACTTGCGCTTAGCAGCAAAGAACCCACCCAAACCAATTAAACCTAACAATGCGGAAGGTTCGGGTACATCGAGGGGCGTTGCTGTCTGGGAAACCTTGAAATTTACAGATGCTTTAACAGGGACTTTTCCAAAAATAGGGCTTGACACAGAACCTAACGCCAAACCTTCACCAGAAATATTACAGGTACCACTCAGGCACACTTTAATCTTATCGAACTCATAGCCTTTTACAGTCAAGATATCGGTAATCTTGCTGTAAGAGAAATTAAACGTAGAAAGAAGATCGGTTGGACTATAACTTAAACCCTTGAAGATGGAGCCAAAACCGCTAAAAGAATCAATGGAACCCAAATTACTGAGGTAACTACCAAAATAATCTCCTAAATAACCGAAAGGATGATCGAGGGTTAGTTCTGAATCTCCTGCATCTTGCAGCCTACCGCTGAGATTATCGATAATGTAGCTCTTGTCTACATCCACGGTGAAAGCCCCGAACAAGGAAACAGTGCCACTGACCTTCCCAGAGTAATCGAGTTTTGTCAATTGGGCTGCCTCAACAGGAGCCATACCAATTGTGCCCAAAGTGACAACTGCTGCTCCCGCAGTAGCGATTGATAACTTTACATTTCCTAACATCTTGGTGTCTCCATCAGTTCTCTGATTGTGCTTTCGTACAGCCACCGCAACCGGACTATCAGGCGTGTTATCGGTTTTGCGCTTCAGGTGGTACTGGACTTCTTGGCACCCTCAGTATGTCTGTCTATTTTTTACTAGAACTGTCATAATTTAGTGGTATTTACGGAGAAGTTGGTGAAGTTACCGTAAATTTACTGTGATGTTTGTATAAAAAAAAATCGGCCCGCCTCTTTCTTGTCACCCCGTCAAGCTCTATCACCATGATACGAAAGCACTTTAATTTCTAGGGTGGGTATTACCTACCGGAAACCAGAAAAAAACCCGATTTCTTCAAAAAACCGGGTTTTTAATCAAATAGATAATTTATTAAGCAGTTTTGTTGGCTTTGCGCTTGCTAGCAGCAACCATTCCACCCACAGCCATCAAACCAAGCATGGTAGAGGGTTCTGGCACAGATGCGGGAGGAATTACGCCTTTAAGTGAAACTTCGTAGTTACCACTGTGAGATGAACCATCTGCACCTTTTCCAGCGCTGTTAGTCAAACCACTGTTGGTAGCCGAAAAGCTGTAAAGGTACTGACTTTGACCATCGATGGTAGCTTTTACTACTTCGCTAGCTTGGAATCCATTTTTTACCTGAGATGCAAAGAAGGCGAATTCTGGTTTAGCTTGATAGTATGCTTTCAAATCATAGTGACCAGCAAGTCCGATATTGATGTCGGTGCCACTAGCGGTAACGTAGGAAATGTTCGGGTCACTGCTGCGCTGAAAACCACGAATATTATAGAAAGCTTGAAAAGCCAAAGCTCCGAGACCATTTCCAACGTAGTTTGCTTTACCAGCATTGGTTAAGAAGGCATTAAACCATGTATTTGCAAAGTTGTTTTGCCCGTAACTGGTGTTTAAACCTGCACCAAACCAGTCAGTTGCTGTTAGGCTGCTGAGGGTGAGGTTTTTGCCTGCAACTGTCCCTGTAACGCTAGTTACAGCGTTAGATGCCATAAACTGTGCATTAGTCTTAGTTTCGCTGCTGGCAAATAATTCAATGTTGCCACCTGGTGCGCTGCTGTTACCACCTAGAATGCTATCTAAGTTAGCGTTGGGGTTGATGTAGGTACTGCTACCTTGAACATCGTAGAGCAGGTAGTCAGAACCCGATATGCTGAAGGCGGATGCTGGGGCCGTAGCGATCGCACTGAAGCTTGCGGCCAACACTGAAGCGCTGAGCAAAATTTTCTTGATAGTACCTGTCATTTTGTGTGTCTCCACAAGTTTTCTGTCTAGATGAGTTTTGCTGGATAACGCGCACAGTATCTAGGGCGCGGTCAGTTTTAGATCGGGGTTAACAGTTCTAAATAAGTAGGGACAACAATCAGTCGCCCGTCTTCTTAGCCTTGTCTTTGTTATTTGCTTGTCTCCATTTAATATAGTCAAATAACCAGTCTCACTCGGTAAACTTTTGATGATTTCTAGTAAAGTTTGAGTAAAGATTGAAGGCAAAAAACAATTTTATGTTCCCGTATACTGACCGTAAAAATACACAGTAATAGTAGACATAAACCTAAGACTAGGAAGACTATCCAAAATATAAATTCTGTCAAGAGTAGTTTCCATGAGAGTCTTAAGCTATTTCAGCATTTAACTTGCTTTAGGGGCATTGCCAGTCTTGAGTTGTTACAGAGGCGATCGGATCTCGCATCTATACGTTAGTTGCCACCGCTTTCTCATAGGGCTGAATGCTGACGACAAAGCATCTATTTGAATCTAGGCTGCAATAACTGCTTAAAAACTTACTGCTTTTAGCTGGATTTTGTACTTCCAGTTGTTTCTCATTTCAAGAAACTGACGGAGATTTCAATGAACTAACCGTAAATTTACGGTTATGTCGTTCGCAAAAAAATTGCTTCGCTCTCTTTTAGAGGCGAAGCTAATCAGCTGTTGTGCTTTTAATTTGACTAGGCGCAAGTCTTGTACTTGCAGATGTTTTAGGTAGCGATCGCTAGTCTTCTCACTTACGCATTACCGGCGATATCTTTTCAACCGCCATTTCTAATATGCCTGGATCGTGTACCAGCGCAAACCGTACATATCCTTCTCCAGATTTACCAAAACCGGCACCAGGTGAGGCAGCAACGCCAGTAGTTTCTACCAAATGGGTGCAAAAGCTAATGGAGTCCTGTGCCCACGGTTCTGGCAATTTAGCCCAAACATACATGGTGGCAGATGGGTTGGGAACCTCCCAGCCAATTCTGTGAAGCGCTTTAACAAAGGCATCCCGACGTTGGCGAAAGGTTTCAACTGCCTCCTTAACGCCTTCTTGAGAGCCACTCAGGGCTGCGATCGCTCCATTCAAAATTCCTTGGTATTGATTGAAATCAACTGCTGCTTTCACCTGGCGCAAGGCGCGGATCAGATTTGCATTCCCAATCGCGTAGCCGATGCGAAAGCCGCCCATGTTGTAAGACTTAGATAAAGTAAAAAACTCAATCGAGACGCTTTTTTCGGGGTCGGCTTGTAAGATTGAGGGAACCGCAACGTCTTCAAATACGAGATCGGCGTAGGGAAAATCGTGAACCAGCACTAGATTATGACGCTGGCAAAAATCAACCGCTGTCTGGAAAAAAGATAAGGGCGCGATCGCAGTTGTGGGGTTGTGCGGATAGCTCAGTACCATCATTCGTGACTGAGCCAAAACCGGCAAGGGGATCTCCTCAAACACTGGCAAGAAACCATTTTCCGCCCGTAGTGGCATTGGGTAAATTTGACCCCCAGCTAGGTAAACTCCCCCAGCATGGGATGGATAACCTGGGTCAAGCAGTAAGGCAAAATCCCCTGGATTCAGCACTGCTAAAGGTAAATGAGCGGTGCCTTCCTGGGAACCAATCAGGGTTAGCACCTCGGTTTCTGGGTCAACCGGAATCCCGTATTTCTGGGTGTACCAGCGAGCGGCAGCTTGACGAAAAGCTTGAGTGCCGTGAAACAGCAAATAGCCGTGGGTTTTGGGGTCAGATAAAGATTGGGCGATCGCGTCGATAACCCGATCTGACGCCGGTAAATCGGAAGAACCCAGCGATAGATCGATGATATTTTGTCCCGCCGTCCTGGCTTTTGCCTTAGCCCGATCCATATCGGCAAACACATTGGTTTGCAGGGGTTGTAAACGCTTGGCGAACTGCATATTTAGTCTTTAGTCCTTAGTCTTTAGTCCTTAGTCTTTAGTCTGTTGTCCGGTGTTTTTTGTCTCTCACCGAGCGATAACCAATGACTAATGACTACTGACTGTTTACAGGTGAGTTTCCAGGATACTCATTAATTTCTGCTTCCCAATCGCTCCCTCATAAGATTCAATCACCTCACTGTCCTTAAACAGCCTGAGAGCTGGAAGACCTTCTACTTTGTACTTTGCCACAGATTCGGGATTGGGGTCGCTTTCCATTTTCACGACCTTGAGGCGATCGCCATAAGTTTCCGCAGCGGCTTGCACGACTGGCGATACGAGGCGGCAAGGGCCGCACCAAGACGCCCAGAAATACACTAATACTGGCTGAGTGGCTTTCAGGACTTCTGTTTCAAACTCTGCATCATTAATTGAGATTGTGCTGCTCATGTCACCCCCGATTGACATTTATATTATTGCTTTACCTACTTAACACGGTATTCAAAACCGTTGCCAGCGGGCAGGAAAGCAATCAAGGTTTACGCCTTACTGATTGTAATACAGTACCTCAGGCGGTTCGTTGGGAATGGGGGTACATCAAGGAAATTTGCGATCGCACTTGATGAGTGCAAAAGCTTTATTCAGAACTGTAATCTGGACAGTCGTATCTGTATTTTCTTATTTCCAGTAGTAAAAACTTTATTTTTTTAGCGAACTTATGTCTAATTAATAACGACTGATTCACAACTTTTTCAAAATTAACTAATCGACCTAGGCACGCTCGGCATCACCAAGGCTTATCTCTTTGGCATCAATGTTGCTCCCTTTCGCTAAAACCTACGCCAGCAAGCGAAAATTTATCCTAAAATCTTCAACTAGCAACGCTTCTGAACGTGCGAAACTTATCTGTGTCAAATAGCACTAAACTTCAGAGAAATTTTGCTAACTTCAGCCCTAAACTAAAGTTTTGGCTAAAACCCAAAACCTATCTAAACGGGTTCAAACGCTTACTAGGAAGCTAAAGCTTCCTTTAGCTTTAAGCTGGAAATTTATTTTCAGGCTGCTTGCGTCAATACAGTTTTCCTTAAGTCAGCCAGTTATGGCAAGATAGACCCTCTTAATCCCATCGCCAACGAGTGTCAGATGAATGCAGAGCGGTCTATCAAAGTTTTGATTCGTAGATAAGGTATCGAAAAGTGCAGGAATCTATAGGTTATCCAATTGTCTTTTCAGGTCTTCTAATTCGTTATCAACTGCGGAATTAGATTTAGGGGTAGAGGAAGTGGTTGGGTTTCCTGCCGGTAGTTGCGCTTGGGTGGTGGAAGAACCAGTCAACTGCGCTTTCATTGCTGCTAATTCGTCATCAACATCGTTGCCGGATTCGAGCATGGCAAATTGCTGATCTAAATTATTGCCAGTAAGCTCGGCTGCTGCTGTGGATCGGGCTTCTAGTTCCAAAACTTTTTCTTCCATGCGCTCGAATGCACCCATTGCGGTGCTGGTTCCCAAGCGTCCCACGGTGTTTTGTAGCTGCTCCTGAGCCTTAGCAGCTTGTGCCCGTGCCTTGAGCATATCTTTCTTGGTCTTGGCTTCGGAAATTTTACTTTCCAAGGCAATCAAGTTGCGCTTGAGGGTGTCTACCTGAGTGGTTTGTCCATCCAAGCTAGTTTTTAGGGTAGCGGCAGTGTCAGCGTTTGTCTTCTTGCGTACCAGTGCTTCTCTAGCGAGATTTTCATCGCCTTTTTGCAGAGCCAACTGGGCGCGGTTTTGCCAGTTGTTCGCTTCGGTTTGGGCTTGGTTGTATTGTTGCTGAGTTCGTTTTTGGGTGGCAATGGATCTAGCAACAGCCTGACGCAACTGCACCAGGTCTTCCTGCATATCGATGATGGACTGCTCCAGAATTTTTTCTGGGTCTTCAGCTTTGCTGACCACATCGTTAAGATTGGCTCGGACGACTCGGCTAATGCGATCGAATAATCCCATGACGCTGTTTATCCTCTTGGCGTGTACTAATGGTATTTCCAGGCTTTGAGAGTAGCCTTGAGCAAGTTCAATTTAGGAGGTCAGGTTTTCCATCGGTGCAGTAGTCGGCAATTGTCCCAAACACCATTTCTAGTCTAGGGCGCTAGGCAAGAGTGACTTAGGCAACCTTCAGGAATCGTTAAAGACCCAACACTTTTCTTCCTAGTCTAGAAACTTCTAGTCCAAAGCGGTAGTTTCCAGATCAAGAACTTTCCAGTTGGGAGCGAATTTTTTGTAATTCGGCATCTTGGCTAGGGTCAAGTGCCTGCTGACTAGACGGCAGTTGCGGTGCTTCGGTGCCTTGGTTCAGCTGAGCTTTCATGGTAGCTAATTCGGTATCAATATCCCCAGCATCTTCCAGGGAGAGAAATTTCTTTTGCAGGTCATCGCTTCCGAGTTCAGCGATCGCTTCTGACTGCGCTTCTAGTTGCAAGACTTTTTCTTCCATGCGCTCGAAGGCGGTCAGGGAACTGGCAGTGTTGACACCGCCTAGCATCTCGTTAATTTTCGCAGATGCTTGAGCCGAACGAGCGCGAACGATGTACATATCTTTTTTCGTCTTAGCTTCAGAGATTTTGCTCTCTAGCGATCGCATATCTTGCTTGAGCCTGCCGACGACTTGATTTTGCTGCTCGATCTGCGCCTGCATTGCCTCTGCGGTTTCCTGATAGGATTTGCGCTTGGTGAGGGCTTGGCGGGCTAAGTTTTCGTCACCTTTTTGCAGTGCCAGTTGGGCGCGATTGTACCATTCTTGGGAGGTAGACTGCGCTTGGTTGCATTGTCGCTCAGTCCGTTTTTGGGTAGCGATCGCTTGAGCCACCGCCTGCCGCAGTTGAATCAAATTCTCCTGCATTTCCATAACCGTTTCTTCCAGGATTTTTTCTGGATCTTCCGCTTGTCCAATCAGACTGTTGATGTTGGCTCGAATTACTCGCAAGATGCGGTCGATCAATCCCATGTCAGTTCTCCATTCACAACGCACGGGTTCAGTGGAGCGCGGTCACTCGATCGCGAACACGGCAGCGAACCCCTAAAAGCAGTCGCCCTCTTAGGGCATCGCAGTCCCAGTAGCAACGTTAACAGAATGCTAGGTTACTTTCCAACTCAACCACCTCCAGCTTAAGGCTGATCGACCGCCGCAGAAATCCCCTGTGTCTGAAGCTCTTTTACCAATGTTTGAGCCTGAGATTCTTTCTTGAACGCACCGAGATAAATTTGGGTGCCTTCTGGTGATAAATAGGCATCGGGAACAACCTTTCGCGCCTGTTGCAAGGAGCTTTCGCCATTGTATTTTACAAACACATAATAGAAGCCCTCTGGATTCGGCGCAGGAGTTGCCGCAGTCGGGGAGGGTTTCACACTCGGTTGTATACTCGGTTGTGCAGAGGCGGGGCGTTGCGGCAATCCTGGGAGAGGGCTGGCGGGTGTAAGGGGCACTGTTGCGGCTGGCGGCAGCCCTGGAAGCGGCACCGAGCCAGATTGCCCAGATGAGGAGTTTGCGGGGGCAGGTGAACTGGGTAGCGAGGAAATTGTTGGCACCGCTACTTGGGTTTTGGGTAAGCCTGCCACATTGGATCTTGAAGCTGGACTGGAAGATGGCAAAGTGCTTAAGGTATCCAAATTTACGTCCACAAACTCGTCAGTCGCCAGGTTTGGGCCACTTGGCGCAGCTCCAGATGCTGGGGCATTGGTGGTTGGAGTTGTTGCCGTTGGAGTTGTTGCCGTTGGAGTTGTTGCCGTTGGATTTTGAGCAACGGTGGGAGTGCCTGACTTTTGGAAGCGATCTAAACCTAGAAAACTGAGGCTGCCAGGATTCGTCACCAAATAGCCCAAGGTGGCAGTTGAAAATAGCAACAACAACAAGGAACCAACTCCTAGGGGAGTCAGCAGGGTATCCAGAAAACTGCGTTCTGAGCGACGAGGAGCTGACGCCTCTTCTTCCACCAAACTTCGCAGAAGTTGTTCGGAAGATTCCAGATAGTCATTGGGAGGGACGTGCGTTGAAGTTGGATTGACAAAATCTGGTGGATCTGCTGCTGGTTCTGGATGCCAAGCTGGCTCTTGGGGTGGCGTGGCGAAAGTCGCTAGTTCCGCTCCAGGAGCCGATAAATCAAAAGATGGCGCGGGTGCGGGCGGTGTATACCCTGTTTCATTCTGGATCGTTGTCTCAACTCCCTTGCCTTCCAGATTTGCTGCCTGTGGTGGGCTGGCTGGCGGCGGTGGCGGTGGCGGTGGGGTGGCGGGCGGCTTTGCTGGGGTGGGTGATTGATTCCTGCCTCCCGTAGCACTCACGGAAATTAAGTCGATAGGTTTGTTGCGAACCCGATCGTGATTCATGCGGGGGGCAGGCGACGCCCCACGTCCCCCTCGTTCGCGTCGGTATCGAGATAATTCTTCTTCTAACTGCACGTCGAGACTGCCCAGAGCTGCCTGCAAGGCTGGATTGATGGACTGGGCGGGGGAGGGGCGAGTAGAAGACTCAACCGAATGACCTTGACTCATAGCTTTAGCTACTGACGAATCTTGGAGAGCTGACGGATCTCTTTATTACACGTTGTTTTCTGCTTGAAGGCAACCGTAACCCGAATCTGCTGTCTTGGTTTTGAGTACGATCGAGCAAGAGGATCGATCGTTCTGCCATTTAGCTGGGGATTTGTTGGATGTCTTTTAAATCTCTTCATCATATCTTAGGGGCTATCGAAAATCAGGCGGCGTGGCAGGCTAGCCAAGAATTTCAGCGGTTACTCAAGTGTTGGCCTTCGGTGGTGGGAGTGGCGGTGCAGGCTCAAACGCGACCGATTTCCATATCGAGGGGCGTTTTGTCGGTTGCTACATCCAGTGCTGCTTGGGCACAAACGCTGACTTTTGAGCGTCAGCGAATCCTGCAAAAGTTGAATGCCCATCTAGGTAGCAATTTGGTTGATATTCGCTTTTCGACGGCTCAGTGGCAGAAGAAGCCTGGTTCTAATCGTTCCTGGTATGCACAGGAACAATCGGTGGCATGGAAAGAGCATCCCAGTCGAGTTGTTGAGGGGAAATCTTCACCGTCGTTGAACCAGAAGGCACAACTGAAAGAACCCCACGAAGCTTTTCAACATTGGGCGGAGGGTGTGCGGGAGCGATCGCAACATTCACCGCTTTGTCCCCAGTGCCAGTGTCCCACCCCTCCAGGAGAACTCCAGCGCTGGGCTGTGTGTGCCCTGTGTGCTGTCAGGCAATGGAAAGGCTAGCTTTCAGTAGATTCGGTGCCCTTAAGCCGAAACAGCGATTGGTACTAGGTTGCGGGCAACGCTTGCTTTCTCTGGTGGCACCCTCAAACCCCACAAATCATCTGCATCGCTTGAATTTATTTAGGTCTATCTGCTTAGTTCCTAATTCAGACCGGAATGTGAAGTTGTTTTGTATTGTATGTTACAGATGCCAGTTTCCTCTCCGTTACATCTTGTAACTTGGACGCCTGCGTAGCCTTCTGTACAAAAGTCTTCTCAGGCGAAGCTTGTATGCCACCAATGCCCTGAATTTATGGCATCAATCTCTATTCCCGATTGCTTCGCCCGTATGCTGACATCCTTACTTCCTAAGTAGTTACAGGGAATGTAATGATTTTAATTGCCTACTAAGGCTGACTCAAAGAATTTTAGAGGCAAAAATCTCAATTTAGTCGATAGATGCAAAGTTTGTCATCTAAATCAAGAGATAAACGACTGAATAAATGAGCTAAATTTAGTCTTTTCTGGAACGGATACGTCTAAGGTTTGTCTTGATCCCCATAGGGTTTTGTTAAAAAATGGTATTGTTCATGAGATTACTTACTATAGATAGATGTGTCCGTTTTTAATGTTTCATGTGTCTGTCTATTACACAAAGCTAAAGAAAATCTAAATCAGTATTTGTACTTGGGGATCGCTAGAACATAGACGGGGAATATAGATTACAACATTCCAAACTCTACAACCGTTAATAGAGAATTTTAATATAAAGCATAGATAAAAATTCTCCTAAAGAGGACTCCCATGAAGACCTTAAATACTGTAACTTCTGCCTGCCGGTATTGTCAGTATTACAAGCCCGAAGGGCGTCGTGGGGGTCTTTGTCAGCAACTCGGCGTGCCCGTTCGAGGCGGCTGGGGAGCCTGTTCTTTAGCACTTCCGGCATTTGCGCCGTCTTGGGAACGTCTCGAAGTAATGATGCGCTGGCAGGATGAAACCCTGAAAACACCGGAGGCGCTCTCAATCAAATGTTCGCTGAACTCTTCTCAAGAATCTACCTCGCTTAACGAGAATGTCTCTACTGCCCAACAGTCAGTAGAAGAAGAGGCGCTGCTCGTATGAATAAAATAAAGAATAGTAAGCTCACCTTGCAGTTTGTCAAGGCAACTTGCTTCAACTCTTAAAAAAATAAAGATTTGCTTTAGAATCGCACCTTATTTAAGTCAAGGTGCGATTTTTGATTTAAGAGCCTTGTAGGATACTTTTTTACAAAAGATGACTCTTTAAACCCGTTTTTTTTTCAGAAAACGGGTTTTTCCATTTGCGAACGACTAAGGCAGCCAAGGATATTGACGGAAATCGGGTGGACGTTTTTCCAAAAATGCCTGCTTGCCTTCGGCTCCTTCCTCAGTCATGTAATAAAGCAAGGTGGCATTACCGGCAAGTTCTTGCAAACCAGCTTGTCCATCGCAATCGGCGTTGAAAGCAGCTTTTAGACACCGGATGGCAATCGGGCTTTTTTCTAAAATTTCATTAGCCCACTGGATGCCTTCTTGTTCCAGCTGTTCTACAGGCACGACGCAATTCACTAAGCCCATTTCTAGTGCTTGCTGTGCGCTGTACTGGCGGCAGAGAAACCAAATTTCTCGCGCCTTTTTTTGCCCAACAATCCGGGCAAGATAGCTGGCACCAAATCCACCATCGAAGCTGCCGACTTTAGGGCCAGTTTGCCCAAAAACAGCATTATCTGCGGCGATGGTGAGGTCGCAAATCAGGTGCAGGACGTGTCCGCCACCGATGGCATAACCTGCCACAAGCGCAATGACGACTTTGGGCATGGAACGAATTAGGCGTTGCAAGTCTAGGACATTTAGGCGGGGGATGCCTTCATCGTCTACATACCCAGCTTGTCCCCGCACACTTTGATCGCCACCAGAGCAGAAGGCGTATTTGCCATCGGTGTGAGGGCCAGCGCCAGTAAATAATACGACGCCAATGCTAGTATCTTCGCGAGCATCGCAGAAGGCGTTGTAAAGTTCAAAGACGGTTTTGGGACGGAAAGCGTTGCGTTTGTGCGGGCGATTAATCGTGATTTTGGCGATACCGTCGCCTTTGTGATAGAGGATGTCTTCGTAGGTTTTGGCGGTTTGCCAGTTGATTTGCATAGAGAGTTGTGCAGTATTTCGAGTTGTGCAGTATTTCGGCTTGAGAATTTTAACCCAGTGTTTGAAATTACGGTGACTAGGTAGAACCTCAAGAGAGAGGAGGCTTGAGCGATCGCTGTGTCATCATGACGACAGGGCTAAGAAAAGGCATTTTATGGGACAGACTGAGAAGAATTCCGAAGTCGAATCTGAGAATTTTAATGCTTTATCGTCAGATAACGCTTTAACCAATCCGAAAGCAGATCGATTAGGATATGCAACCTTTGCAAGATATCTAGCAGACAGTATTTGCAAAATGAGCTTTCCGGAAGGCTTCGTGATTGCAGTCTACGGTTCCTGGGGTTCTGGCAAATCGACGCTGTTGAATTTTTTAGTTCACTATCTAAAGGAAAAACCAGAGGACGAGCAACCAATTATCGTACCCTTTAATCCCTGGTTGTTTTCGGGACACGAAGATATCACAAGGCGCTTCATTGACCAATTACAGGCTGTTTTGAGTGAATTCAAATCTGTACCGAAAGGCTTAAAAGATCGACTAGCCGATTTCGGTAAACTGTTTTCTGAAATTCCTATTCCTTACGCTCCAGCGGGTAAGGTAGTAGAAAAAATATTTGACGATAAGCAAAAGGATACTTCCGACTTAAAAGAAGAAGTCGAAAACACACTGCTAAAGCAGCATCCGCGAATCGTGGTAACAATTGACGATATTGACAGGCTTGCCACTGACGAAATTAGACAGTTGTTTCGCGTTGTCAAAGCCATTCCAAATTTTACAAATGTTGTCTATGTCCTAGTCTGCGATAAAGAAATTGCCCTCAAAGCACTTGCAGACACGCAGGGGACAACTGGAGAAGCCTATCTTGATAAACTTGTTCAAGTTCCTTTTGAGTTACCAATTCCCAATAAAAATCTACTCCGCAGGCTACTTTTTGAAAAAATGAATTTCGTACTTGCTGACACCCCTACACAGCTATTAGATAGAAATTATTGGGGAAATATTTACTATCAAGGGATAGACCAATTTATTACCAACACTCGCGATATCACTCGTTTGATAAACACCTTAAGCATGACGTACCCGGCAGTTCAAGGTGAAGTAAACTCAGTAGATTTCATCGCTGTTGAGTCGCTGCGAGTCTTTTGCCCAACGATATATGACATCATTCGCAAAAATCCTAAAGCTTTTGCAGGAGACACGGATACCAAAGGTTTTGTAAGTGCTACAGCAGACGAACTAAAATCTCTTTACAATTCTTGGATTGCTCAGCTTCAAGATGAGGATAAAGAGCCAGTTAAACGGTTGCTATTGATCCTCTTTCCTAAGTTATCAGCGATTTGGGGTAATAATACCCAATACGTTGCACAACAAGAGTTAACATGGCGCAGACAACTGCGCGTGTGCAGCTTAGAAGTATTTCCAGTCTACTTCCGTCTGGCGTTACCAGAAGGTGAATTATCGAATACCGAGATGAAAGCCATCCTTGCTTTGGCAGGCGATGCGAAGGCATTTGGAGAAACTCTTGTAGAACTCGCTAATCAAAAACGTCCTGAGGGTACGACGCAAGTTCGGATATTTTTGGAACAACTTGAGGATTACACTGAAAAAGAAATTCCTTTAAATAGCATTCCTTCAATTGTGCAAGCTTTATTGGATGTGGGCGATCGCCTTTTGCGTCCTGAAGACGAACCGTGCGGAATGTTTGATTTTGGAAATGATATCAGAATCGAGCGCATCATCTCACATCTGTTGCGTCGTCTTGAGGAACCAGCACGGTTTGAGGTGTTGAAACAGGCGATGTCAGATGGTAAGGCAGTTTTAACAATTGTGGACAAAGTAGTCGTCCTAGGTCAACAACACGGTAAGTTTGGAGCTAGTGAATCAAATCTAGAAGAAGAAAGACTTATCAGCGCACAGCACCTTGATGAACTTGAAGAAGTTGCCTTAAATAAGGTGCAAGATGCCGTGCAGCAAAACTCCCTATTACAAACGCCAGGTTTAGCACATATCCTGTATTATTGGCGGGAGCAAACAAGCGAGGATGAAGTCAAACAGTGGGTTAAAGAGGCGATTAAAAACGACGAAGGGCTAGTTGATTTCTTGGAGAAGTTTTTTGAAAAAGCATTTAGAAAACCTGAGTCTAATATGGGTCAAACCACCGGCTACGGGCTTGAGCCGAATTTACTTGAACCCTACGTTGACGTATCTTTAGCGATTAACCGGCTTAGGAGCCTTCTTGAAAAGGATTGTTTAACAGAAGAACAGAAAAATGCGATCGCGCGATTTATTGAAGAATATGACAGGAG
This sequence comes from Trichocoleus sp. DQ-A2, assembly GCF_039961915.1. Classification (NCBI taxonomy): domain Bacteria; kingdom Bacillati; phylum Cyanobacteriota; class Cyanophyceae; order Leptolyngbyales; family Trichocoleusaceae; genus Trichocoleus; species Trichocoleus sp. DQ-A2. The sequence continues at coordinate 180,394 of NZ_JAMPKD010000003.1, read as the reverse complement.
TCAGCAGGAGAAAGATTCTGACGATCCATTAGCATGAAAGGCTGAATGATTCACCAGAGTTAACGTTCACAGGATATCTGCTGCCAATTTTCCCAAATTCTCTTTCCGCCATTTGGCATCTACCTTGCGATTGGTTGGCAACTCTAAAACCCGGAGTCCCTGCGATGGCAATGGGTTTAATCGTTGCTTCAGGTGTTCCCAGGATGTAATCACTTCATGCTCTACATTGTAAGTAGCACAAAGCTGAGCAAAATTTATATCCTGTGGTGTGGCAAAAAATTCTTCAAAGGGTGGGTTAAATTTGGAAATCGGCAACATTTCAAAGATGCCGCCGCCATTGTTGTTAATTAAAATTATGGTCAAATGCCCTATAAATTTACTTCTCAGTAAAAAGCCGTTAGTATCGTGCAATAAAGCTAAGTCACCTGTCAGCATCACAGTGCTTTGATTGCGATGTGCAATGCCTAAAGCAGTCGATAAGGTGCCATCAATGCCATTCGCGCCTCGATTAAAAAAGGGCTGAATCCCGGAATTGTTGGGTGCCCAGAAAAACTCTACATCTCGCACCGGCATACTATTAGAAATAAACAGAGGAGTGCCCGGTGGTAGCGTCTTGGAAAGTAACCAAGCGGCTTTTCCTTCAAAAAGTGTGTCCATTGTTGCCATCGTTTGGTCGATGGCTTTCCTGACCTTTGATTCGGCTTCACACCAACTGCTGAGATAAGACGCGATCGCTTGCGTCTCTACAAGTTCATTTGGGTAGGTTTGAAATAGGTGTTCTATGGAGATTCGCAGGTGGGTTGTATTGCCGTGCAAGGGATCTAAATTGTGGTGGCTGGGGTCAATTACCCATCGGCGCGGTTGAGTTTTATCTAGCCAGTTTCGCAGTTCTTTACTGGTAGGTAATTCACCGATTTGAATTACCATTTCTGGTGTCAGTTTTTGCGCTAACTGCTGATTACGCAGGATTAAGTCATAGGTAGAAATTAGATAAGGGTTCAGTTGACTATAGTTCCTTAATGGAGATAGCGCCTCAGCCAATACAGGCCATTTTAAAGATTTGGAGAGGTGCGCGATCGCGATCGCATACTCTTCCGGTATTTTCGGTTGTGCAGTCCCAGCGATAATAATTCCTCTGTCACATTGCTGCCACTCCTGTATGGGGTTGAAAGTGGTAGGTTGCAGGTTGAAAGTTGCTCCTAATGGCTGACAATTTGCAAAGAAATCTTCTTCTAGTAGAGACGCACCATTTTGCATATCTACAGCACCGTCGGGAATTGGGGCGAGGGGGTCGCGGAAGGGGATGTTAAGATGAACGGAGCCTGGAGTCGGAAAGAGCGTTCTTTCCCACGCATACATCACTGTCTGCCGCAGATAACCCAGCATTCCCATCTCTAGAGAAGGCAACGCTAACTCAGCTTGCCAGTTGGGATAATTGCCAAATAATTTCACCTGATCGATCGTCTGTCCAGAATGACAATCTCGCAATTCTGGGGGGCGATCGGCGGTTAAAACTAAAAGCGGAATTCGACTTTCCCTAGCTTCAATTACGGCTGGGTAAAAATTTGCCCCGGCAGTTCCAGAAGTGCAAACTAACGCCACCGGCAATCCAGATTTTTTCGCAATTCCTAATGCCAAAAATGCGGCGGATCGTTCGTCCAAAACAGGAATGGCTTCTATCTCATCAGTTTGAGCGAAAGCAACAGTAAGGGGTGTTGAACGAGAACCTGGACAAATAACGGCTGTGGTTAATCCTAGTCGCTTTAATGTTTCGGTTAGGATGGAAGCCCAGAGGGAGTTGGTGTTACGAAAATCAACGGGCATTTAAAAGAAGAATGAACCGCAAAGACGCTAAGAAAGAAAGAGAGAAGAGAGAGTTCCGGCTAGACTAAGGCTTTTAGAAGTGCCTGGAGTTTAAGTTGAATTTCTGCTAATTCTTTGTCTGGATCGGAACCAGCAACGATACCGGCACCGGCGTAGAGTCTGGCACGACAGCCATCTATGAGTGCTGAGCGAATTCCCACAACAAATTCACTATTTCCTTGGCGATCTACCCAACCGAGCGGCGCGGCATATAATGACCTATTGAAGGTTTCATAGCGGCAAATTTCTTTCTGGGCACTCTCGCTGGGGACGCCAGCAACGGCTGGTGTCGGATGGAGTTCAGCCAGGATTTCTAAGGGATGAACGCCTGCCGGGATTTTCGCCTGAATGGGTGTCCATAAATGCTGAATATTTAAGAGTTTCAATAGCTGTGGTTGGGACAATACTTGAGGATTTAAACCTAGCTGGGAAAGGCGATCGCGAATAAAATCAATGACTACTCGATGTTCGCGCCTTTCTTTTTCACTGGTTAGTAACCGATTTGCTAATTCCGCATCTTCACTTGCTATTTTTCCTCTGGGTGCTGAACCTGCCAGAGCGTCCGTTACTAATTCATGGTCATGAATACTAATTAAACGTTCGGGACTTGCACCAATAAAACTTTGTCCCTTGCCGTTACTGGTGGAAAAAATATTGCAATCAGGATTGCGAGTTCGTAAATGATTGACGGAGGGAATTAACTGGAAAGGAATCGGGGAGATAACATCAAGGGCGTGAGCCAAAACAATTTTATGAATTTTTTCTTCCTGAATTGATGATAAAGCCTTAACCACCGATGATTTAAAATGGTTTACATCTGCAACATCGTTTTTCTTAAATAGTTTTCTGGCATCAATTGCGATATCTAGAAAAGATGCACTATGAAATCTTTCTAAACTAGTAACTCTGATTGCCTGAAATGTACGCCATAAGCTTTCAGTTAAATCTTGAATATTTATCTCTGAATCAATCAGAATATTTGCGACTACTACCGAAGTCTGATTTTTTAGAGAGATTTGCCATCGGGGTAAGAATACTGTGGCGGAAGGAAAAAGAGAATCCGCTCCTAGATTTTCATTAAAAAATGTAAAAGCGCAGAAAAAATGAGCGCCCGAAAAAGGTAAATTAACTTCACCAATACTCGTGGTATTGGCAATGCAAGATTGAATAAACTCCTGGGATTTGTTAAACCGATTGGGGCTTTCTAGTGTTAGCGCAGCTGCGGTGTCGATGGCAGCGATCGCTTCTCCTTGTGCTGGTTTTTCAAAGTAAAAGTGTAATTGATCGGGTCTAGCGATCGCCTGAAGGACAACCAACGGATCGACTGCTGGGATTTCTTGAGAAATACTGAGGAGCTGTGTCTGTTTTTTTTGTACAGCAGTCTGCTTAAAGGCTAAAAGAAATTGATGCAGTTCGTGAGTGTCTTGAAAAAGATTTTTAAGATAGGGTGTGACTAGCATGGAAGCGAGGATAGGTTGGCAATTTGATGTTAATACAACTAGCTGTGGCTCCTGGTTTATTGTTAGTAATCGAACAAACCTATCCTAAGAGCCAATAGAATAATGACAGTCCGTTGAAAACTGGTCGTATCTGCCAGTCTTCCCCTATTTTCTAAAAGTAAGGTGTGCTTACCAATAACCTTATTGAAATTCTTAACAATTCCCCCAAAATATTTTTTGAGGAATAAGGCTAAGCCTATGTATTGGTTTCTCTGTAGTATTTCTAGTTTACAACTTTCGCCTGCTTTTAAGATTGTCGTCATACTTTCAATGATTCCTTAACTTAAATTTCAGGATGATTACCGCAGGGGCATCTTCATTGATTAGATTTTAAAAACTCTTAAACATTGTATCTAAATCTACACTGTTTAGATAAAATGTGTGATTTGACAGAGCAGAATATGCGGGAGGTCATAACGAGTAGCTAGTTTTGAAAGAACCCGCTTAAGATTTGACATAGGCTAGTCTTCCATAGGTCAAGACACAACTGGAAACCTCTGTCTCCCTACTAAAGGGCTTGTAACAAAGTCTGTAGCAAATATCTTATCACGGCTTTAGAGTTGTAAAATTTGGTAGCTTCTTGGCATTAGCATAGATTGAGACTAATGAATACAAAATTGATTAATCATCCCACCAGTGGAGGGGCAAACATCAGCGACCCCGGGCTTTGGATGGCAGCGATTAAGCCGCCCATGTACAGCGTTGCTATTATTCCAATTTGGGTGGGAACAGCTGTTGCTTTTGCTGACACTCAAGTGCTTCAGGGAGCAATATTTTCTACATTTTTAATGTCAGCAATTTTGATTATTGCATGGCTGAATCTCAGCAATGATGTGTTTGATTCGGAGACGGGTATTGATAAGAACAAAGCCCACTCTCTAGTTAACTTAACAGGTAACAAATCTTTAATTTTTTGGCTGGCAAATCTATTTTTAGGGGTTGGTGTACTGGGAATCTTAGCGATCGCATGGTGGCAACAAGACCTCACAGTCATCGGATTGGTACTCCTGAGCTGTGCGTTGGGCTACAGCTACCAGGGGCCTCCCTTTCGCTTAGGCTACCAGGGTTTGGGGGAAATTATCTGCTTTATTTGCTTTGGCCCCCTAGCAGTGGCGGCGGCTTATTATAGTCAAACCGGCACTTGGTCGATGACCAGCCTCGCAGCGTCGATTGTTGTAGGGATTGCCACGAGTTTAATTTTGTTTTGCTCCCATTTTCACCAGGTTGCGGACGATTTGGCAGCAGGGAAGCGATCGCCCATCGTCCGCCTGGGTACTCAGAGAGGATCGCAATTATTGTCTTGGTTTAGCGCCAGCATTTATGCCCTAACCGGGCTATTTGTCGTTTTGCAAATTTTCCCCGTTTGGACGTTGCTAACCTTTGCGAGTTTGCCTTTTGCTATCAAATTATGCCGACACGTCCACCAGTATCACGATCAACCTGCAAACGTCAGCAACTGTAAATTCATCGCAGTATCCCTACATTTTTGGAGTGGACTGCTGTTGGGATTGGGGTTTGTACTGCCGTTATAGCTGATGCAATATCGGTTTGAGTTTCGTCCTTACCGGCGGAGATTTGTGCGTCCCTTGCAAACCAGTCACGGCATCTGGGACATTCGAGAGGGCATCATCCTCCGCCTCACTGATGAGAACGGGCAAGTCGGCTGGGGTGAAATTGCCCCCCTGAGCTGGTTTGGTTCCGAAACCTTAGAGCAAGCCCTGTCATTTTGTCGCCAGATGTCGGAGGAAATTACCGATGAGATGATTTTCTCCATCCCATCTGCCCTTCCCGCCTGTCAATTTGGCTTCGAGTCCGCTTGGGAAGATACCTGCCAACTAAAGTCGCAGCTATACGAACGAAACCTGCTGGAGTTTAGCCTTGAGCAAAGCGAAGGGCAAATTTCAAATCTATTTGTAGAGATGCAAAATTTTGCGTCTCTACAGTCCGCAAAGGCGGACTTCGTTTGTGTAGCCGCGAATTCATTCGCTAAATCTATTTGCTACAGCGGCTTATTACCGGCTGGCGAAGCTGCCTTAAGCCAATGCCAGACGCTGTGGAACCAGGGATACCGCACCTTCAAATGGAAAATTGGCGTTTACCCAATTGCCGACGAACTAAAAATTTTCCAACAACTGACCCAAACACTGCCAGAATCGGCAAAACTGCGCCTGGATGCGAATGGGGGACTCAGTTACGAGCAAGCAAACCTGTGGCTGTGGACTTTCGACAATGTTAAGGCGGAGGAATTGCCTGTAGAAATTGAATTTCTTGAACAACCGCTTCCTGTAACTCAGTTTAAGGGGATGGCGGAATTAAGTATGTGCTACGCCACTGCGATCGCTTTAGATGAATCCGTGGCTACAATTGACCAGATGGAAGCTGCGTCCCGTGATGGTTGGCAGGGGATTTTTGTGATTAAACCGTGCATCGCCGGTTCCCCATCCCGTTTGCGCCAATTTTGCCAACAACATGAAATTGATGCCGTCTTCTCCTCCGTCTTTGAAACCGCGATTGGTAGGCAGGCAGCATTAAAACTAGCAGCAGAATTATCCCGTCACAATCGAGCAGTCGGTTTTGGCATCAACCACTGGTTTGACGAAGATGAATAAATCTGATTTAAGAATTGATGAAATCGCCACTAGACTATCTTAAAGAACGTGCTAATGATGACTGGCTGATTGGTTACGACAGTCGCAACTTTATTTATATTTACGAGCAACTATTGAATCAATTAACTACGCTTGCAGACTCTGAAAATAAACCGAAAATATTACTAGCAGAGCGAGAACCAATCCAATTTATTGCCAGCTTCATCGCTGCCTGTGCCACTGGTTGCCCAGTTTTTCTTTGTAATCCCAATTGGGTTAAAGACGAATGGCAACAAGTTTTTGATTTAGTCCAACCAGACTTAATTTGGGGAGATTGCCCTTATCCTTTAACCTCCCCATCTTGTAGAGACAAAAATCGCGTCTCTACAACTATCAACAACTGGATTATGATTCCTACGGGAGGTTCATCAGGGCAGATTCGATTTGCCATCCACACCTGGGAAACCTTAATGGCATCCGTACAAGGTTTTAGACAGTATTTTCAAATAAATCCAGTAAATTCTTTTTGTGTATTGCCCCTGTATCATGTCAGCGGTTTGATGCAATTTATGCGTTCCTTCACCTCTGGAGGAAGAATAGCAATTATGCCATTCAAAGAATTAGAATCTAGTGAAAAGTGCGAGATTGATCCATCTAATTTTTTTCTATCATTAGTACCTACTCAACTGCAACGTCTCCTCCACAATCCAGAGTTAACCGCTTTGTTATCGCGCTTTCAGACAGTGCTTTTGGGAGGTGCCCCTGCGTGGATAGAACTTCTGGAGGAGGCGAGAAGCCACAGCATCCGCTTAGCACCCACTTATGGCATGACAGAAACTGCCTCGCAAATTGCCACCCTCAAACCAGAATATTTTCTCAACGGTACTAACAATTGCGGTCAGATTCTCCCCCATGCCAAAGTAACAATTTGTAGTTCTAGCAGCGAGATATTAGAAATCAACCAAGTAGGAATTATTACCATTCAATCTAGTTCTTTGACACTTGGTTACTATCCCGAAAAATTTCCTAATCAACAATATTTCCAAGTAGATGACTTAGGCTTTATTGACAAACAAGGTAATTTAAATATTATCGGTCGTAGCAGTAATAAAATTATCACGGGTGGCGAGAACGTCTTTCCCTCTGAAGTAGAAGCTGCAATTCGAGCTACAGGTTTAGTTGCTGATATCTGCGTAATTGGTTTACCTGACTCTCACTGGGGACAAATTGTAACAGCCGTTTATGTTCCCAGTAAATCAGATATTTCTACTTATACTCTACAAATAGAAATTGAAGATAAATTGAGTAAATTTAAACGCCCTAAATATTGGGTGCCAGTAGAAACATTACCAAGAAACGCTCAGGGAAAAGTGAACCGCGAACAGCTACAAAAAATTGCTTATAGTCAGGTATTTGAGTGACAGCATAATGAAGTGTAACGCACTCTATAAACTCTCTCTTCTACTGTCTCTTCGCGTCCTTTGCGTCTTTGCGGTTTATTCCTCTTCTTCCTTCCATTGCTGGAGCCATCGAATCATCTCCGCCGGAATTTCTTTTCGACTTCTAGTAGCTGCATCGATGCAAACGTGCCGAGTAATTGCTTGTGCGACTACCCGATTCTCCGCAATAAATTGGTAATTAACTTCAAATTTTTCAGATAAAAGATGTTGAGGAATTAACTGAATAAGTACCTTGTCACCGCAAAACATCGGACTGAAAAAATCAGCGCTGGCATGAACAATAGGAATTGCAACATTCGGGTTGCTGAAAAATAACTTGAGATTGATATCCGAAGCCGCTAGCGATTCTTCATAAGCTTCGTGACACATTGCCAAGACATTGGCAAAGTAGACAACACCGGCGGCGTCGGTATCCTGAAAACGAATCGTTCGGGTATAAGTAAATGGCATTTGCGATCGCTTCGTCTTAAACTTTGTTTTACGCTTCTTCTAGCCTTTCTATTCTCTCATCTACCAACCACTAATAATTTTCTTCAGCTCTCCAACATCTAGACAATCGAAAGCAAAAGCTTTACGAAGCAGCTTGCTAGGAATAAACTCATCATACTTTTGCATTTTTAAAGGTTCTTCAACAGCAACTAGATCTAGCGCCGTAATCCTTTTATTGCCAAACGCCAGGATTTCCGAGCCAAGCTCCTCAACCCCATCCTTTCCAAGTTTAACGGTCATAAAATATGGAGCTTGACCCCCAATCTTCTTGATATCCAGAGACTCTCTACCAAAGAAATTTAGAAACCTTTCCAAGGTGCGGTAAGCGACAGTACCCATCCAAGGAAATATACAGCAAGTTTTGCTTCCTAATGAAACGATGTTATTTCTTTCAAATTCCCAAAATTGAGCTAATTGACGAGCTTCATTCAGGCGCTTTTTAGCATTACTTTGCAAATAGCTATACTGCATATCCTCAAAAAGAACCTTTCGCATCCGTTCAAGAACTTTTGTATGAATATTGCTACTGCCACCATGCCAAGAAATTTTAGCTTGACCTTGCGCTTGCTTGACAAAAACAGTTTTTGTTTTAACATCGCTATCCAAAACTTCCCACGTTCTCCCTGCTAAGGCAAAGCAATTGCCAACACGTGGAGGCATCAGGATACTGCCAATTTCCATCGATTCGTTCCTGACAGCATACTCAATCGTGTCGGAAAAAACGGCATAAAAATGGAAATTTTTTACAATTTTCTCACCAGCTAATCCGATAATTAATTTGTCTCCCTCAGTCTGCTGAATGTGGTCAATTCCTATCAAGTTTCGTAGCAATTGCCTAAAATCATCTTTAGATATAGCTGCAAAGGGTGGTAAAGCTAAAACTTGCTGAGCTAAAGCTGCGGGGGAGAGTTCCTCCATCGCCGCCAAAATACTCATTGTTTGGTGATATAAAAGGCTAAAAGGATATTTAACCGGCTTGATTGGTTCAATCCAACGTTCTTCTAAATAAAGTTGAATAATCGCGATAGATTGCAACAGTTGCCAAGGAATTTGATTAGGAAGCGATTCCTCTGTTGATAGTTCCTCTTCCGCGCAAACAAACCGCATATCTGCCGCACTTCCTCGCCTTCCCGAACGTCCCAATCTCTGCAAGAAACTGGATACGGAAAGAGGCGCATCTAATTGAATGACTCGCTCTAATTGACCGAGATCGATTCCTAATTCAAGCGTGATAGTTGCAGCAGTAACCGATGGAACTTTTGTATCGCGCATCGCATCCTCAGCCGCTTCCCTTAACGAGGTAGAAATACTGCCATGATGGACGTGATAAATATCTGGTAATCCTTCAGTTTCAGCTATTTCACGCAGACTGGCAATCACTGATTCTGTATCTGAGCGATTGTTAGCAAAAATCAGGCTTTTTCGAGATTTCGTGATATTAAAGATATGCCTGTAGTAAGGACTAAAAACTAAATCATCAGTCTCATCTGGTTCAACGGGAGAAACAAAAAAATGCTCTAAAGCCAGATTGATTTTCCGTTTTCCTCCCTCGATATCCGGAGTAATGACTGGCGTTTCGGTTCCCAGTCGCAGCCAGTCTTCAGCGAGTGAGTAATCGCCAAGGGTAGCCGATAAACCAATCCGACGGGTGGGATTTTTTACAAATTTTGAAAGGCGTGCCAACTGGCAGAGAATTTGGCAACCCCGTTCGGAACCCATAAAGGCATGGATTTCATCAATAATGACAAAACGTAAGTCTCCGAACAAGCGAAACAGTTGAGTATTTTTATTAATTAAGAGACTTTCTAAAGATTCTGGCGTTATTTGCAGAATCCCTTTGGGATCTTTTAGGAGTTGTTTCTTCCGAGCCTGAGAAACATCGCCGTGCCAGTGCCAGACTGGAATATCCGCTTCTTTTAAAAGGTCATTTAGTCGCTCAAATTGGTCGTTGATTAACGCTTTTATCGGGCTAATATAAAGTGCCCCAATCGTTGTAGATGGGTTTTGATGTAATAAAGTTAGAACCGGAAGAAAAGCCGCTTCTGTTTTCCCGGATGCGGTTCCGGCGGCAATCAACAAGTGAGCATCTGTGTCAAAAATAACCTTGCACGCTTCAACTTGAACGTCTCTTAATTCAGTCCAATCTTGGGTGTAGATGTATTCTTGAATGAAAGGCGCTAATTTATCAAAAGCCTGTTCGCTCATAAGGTAAATTCTGCAAATTCAGTATTCCCATCTATTTCTGGGTTTTTGCCGGGAGAAGTCGGTTTAAAACTAGAACCATGAATGAGTTCTCTAAAAGAGATGCTGGGGTTTTGCTGGAGGATATTCAAAATACTGATAAAGTCGCGGACAACTTCACGTGGGGTCAAGAATTTGTCTGCACCTAAGCGATTGACAACTTCTTGCATAAACTCTTGCAAATCACTTGGTTTCAGAGTTTTATTATAGTTGTAATGGGTAGCATGAATATCAACCAATCGGTGCAAAAGCTCGGATATATTCTGCGGGGTTAATATTTCTAGCTGGATGACGGGTGCTGAGGTATCCTGATGACCTCCTTTGACACGGCTGCTTAAGCGCGATCGCAATGCTTCATCACTGTATAACCCCCGGCGTTTGTCCTCCACAAATTCTGGCGTTCCTCCGATAAAAATGCCGAGATTTTCTGCTCTTCCCTGCATCGTATCGTTGAACATTGCCAATAGCTTATCGTAGTTTTTTTGACGGGAAGCGGTATGAGTAATTTTGTACAAATGAACAGCTTCATCCACCAAAATCAAAAGTCCTTTGTAGCCAATGTCTGAAACAAACTTTGCAACTAGCTTAATGTAGTCATACCAAGTTTCATCGTCAATGATGACACGTACTCCCAGCGCGGTTTTTGCCTCAGTTTTCGTCCCAAATTCCCCTCGAAGCCAACGTAGCGCTGCTTCCTTTTTATCATCATCCTCCGAACGATAGCCGCGCCAATAGGCGATGATGACATTCGCAAAGTCAAACCCGTGAACTAAACCTTCTATATCCTTAACGACTTCCCGAATTTTCTCTTCTACTTTATCGTCAAACCCAGTGTCGTTGGGTCGCATCCCGCTTTCTTGTGCAACTTGGTTTTGAATATTATTAATCCATCCTTCCAAAATGGGTGTGAAAGCGCCACCTTCTGGGCGTATTTTGGTGGAAAGATTCTGCATTAATTCCCGATAAGTTGCAACCCCTTTTCCGTCAGATCCTGCGAGTCGCCGTTCGGGAGATAAATCAGCATCAGCTACTACGAAACCTCTTTCCATCGCGTGGTTGCGAATCAGTTGTAGCATAAAGCTTTTACCGGAACCATAGCGTCCTACAACGAAGCGAAATCCGGCACCGCCTTCGCCAATATTATCGAAATCCTGTAAAATAGCTTTGACTTCTTTTTCGCGTCCGACAGCAATATGTTCCAGACCGATTCTAGGGACAACACCTGCACCAAGAGAACTGATTAAAGCATTCGATATTCTTTTGGTAATTTTGATTTTCGTCATGATTTAAAATAATTTATTTGTTGCTATATAGGCGGACAAAGCTTTGACGTTTCTCATTCTGTCTCACCTGCCAGGAATGAGGTGAGGTTTTTGATTCGGTTTACTTAGGTTTTTATAATAAATTTTGATAAATTGTTAGTTTTATAAAACTAAGTTTCGAGCATCTTCTTCACTTTTGTCAAGTGTTCTTCTGCGATCGCAGGCGGAATCGATGCCGAACCTGGTTCAATGATAAAATCGCCAATGGTATCTATAGCACGTTCGTTTATTGCATCTATCAATAGTTGAGGCATAGTTATATTTGTCTCAGCGATTTTCTTGAGAGTTGCACCTGGATTGTTTTGCTCTACTATGGCTTTGATTATCTGAATATCATCATTCGTAAGTTTTGTTTTTAGAGCAGTCCATTCCGCTGATAAATTTTCTACTGATTGTTTTCTTTGTATTTCCCAAAAAGGGATTGTTTGGGATTGTCCTTTTTGAGGTTTTTGGAAGTTTAAGTTCCCACTCTTTAACTGCTCGTATTCCAACTTTAAAGAGGATACTTGCCCTTGCAACTGACCTAATTCTACTTTCAAAGACGCCAGAGATTGATTCAGCACCCCTCTCTGTGTTTCCAGCGTCTGAAGCTGAGCTTGCAGATTATCTACTTCTGATTGTAAAGGGCGTTTTTGTTTTTTAAGATTAGTGATTTCCTGCTCAAGGATTGTTTTCTGATTTTGATGATCTGTCACTTGATCTTGCAGTTTCTTGAATTCCGTTCTCAGGGAATTTAAGCTAGTTTCTGTCTTCTGCTTTTCCGATGTTGCAGCCAACAAGGATTCATTGAGTTCTGCTTTTTGCCTTTCCAGAACCTCAAGTTGAGTTTGGAGAATAAACCCTTGTTCTTCTAGTTGGTATCTATAAGCTCCTAAAGTGGACACTTCCCGATTAATGACCTCTCTTCGGTTATAGCTTTCTGCGATTTGTCCGTGTAATTGGTTTAGGCTTGACTCCAAATAATAGAGATCGTCTTCTAAGTTTTGTCTTTCGTCGGAAATCGCTTGAATTTCATTTTGTAGAAAAAACTTCTGCTTTCTTTGTTTAATTTGTACAACAATGGCTCCTGCATAAGTAGCAGGTACAGTAATTAAACCTGTAACCAAGGCTTTTGGGAAATCTCGGTTGGCAATAAAGCTCAGGAAAAAGCTCACACCGAAGGCAATTAAACCCAGTAAAATCCGATTGCTTACCTTAACCGATCGCATATCATTTTTTGTGAGATAAAGTCAGCATTTCCCAAGTTCTAATTCATACGAACAGAATTCTAATTATGTGTTTAATCTACGAGATTCTGAACCAGTAACAGCTAAATCTGCCCTGAGAAAGTCAATGAATTGCCGTGCTGTACGTCCAGAACGCCCGTTGTGGCGAGTTGCCCACTGTAAGGCACGATACTCTAAATCTTCCTGAGTGAGGGAAATGTCGGCTTGGGTTGCGAGATGGCGAACAATGCTTAGGTAGGTGTTCTGATCGGCGGGTTCAAAGGTTAAAGTCAGACCAAAGCGATCGCTAAACGACAGCTTTTCCTGAACCGTATCCCAGGCATGAATTTCTTCATTGTCCTTGGGACGAGGGCGATCGCTAAAAAATTCTCGAATCAGATGCCGCCGATTGGAAGTCGCATAAACCACCACATTTTGAGGACGTGCGGTTAAATTGCCCTCCAGCACTACTTTAAGAGCTTTGAAAGCGTCGTCATCCTCCTCAAAGGAGAGATCGTCAACAAAGATGATGAACTTCTGAGGCACACCCCGCAACTGCTCGACAATGGTTGGTAAATCTTTCAGTTCAGATTTGGCAACTTCGACGAGGCGGAGGTTTCCCGTATCAGGCTCATTTAACAACCCCTTCACCAAAGAAGATTTGCCGCTACCACGACTGCCGTAGAGCAAAACGTGTAAAGCTGGATGACCGGCGAGTAAAAATTTTGTATTCTTCAGCAAAGAGTCTTTCTGAGACTCGTAGCCGACTAATTCTGGAAGCTGCACGGGATCGGCATAGGAAATGCCTACCAACTGCCCAGATTGCCAGCGTAACGCCCGATAAGAAGCAAACAGCCCCGTTCCGTATTGCTGATAATGAGCGGCTAAAGATTCCAGCAAATCTACCCAATTTTCTGACATTTGGAATTTCTCCCAAATGGGCAATTCGTGAATTGCACCTACCCTATCCTGCTGCTGGTTCCAGGCGACTGGTGCCGCGAGTAACTTGGCTGTGGCTTGCACCCACCGGCTCAACTGGTCGCTACTGCAATTGTAGAGGCTCTGCAAGGCTTGTAAATCGTGCTGGGCAGCAGCTACCAGCGCCGGAGGCAGTAAAGACGATTGCTGGACTTGCTTGCTAAAAGGATTGTCAGTTCTGAGAATTTGGGTAATTAGGTAGTCTTGCCAACCTTGATTTCTGGCGGCTAAAGCTTGAAACCAAGTGCCGTAAGCTTGCAGGCAAGCCAGTCCATTGGTGTTGCTGCTGCTTAAGGCTTGTAGCAGATTCAGGAAAGCCGTGCCGACTTCCCCACGGAGGACGGATTGATAAAGTAACAGAGAAGCAGCTTGACGTTGCAGAAATTCGATTGAAGCGATCGCTTGAGTATCCATTAATCAACTGAGTGGTGTATCTCAGCTATGGTAAATTGTCTCCCGACGCTAGAAATAAGTTCTATTCAAGCAATGAGGTTTTAACTAGATGAATCTGGGTACTATCGCCGCGATCGCTTACGGAATTTTAGCCATTGTCGGCGGCATCATGGGCTACTCTCAAGCTCAAAGCAAAGCGTCGTTGATTTCTGGCAGTATCAGCGGCTTATTACTCATTCTCGGCGGCGTGATGTTATTGCAGGGACAAGCGTGGGGGCTGATTTTAGCAACTGTTGTCACCGCTGTTCTCATCATTGTCTTTGCCATCCGGTTGTTTAAAACTCGCAAATTTATGCCTGCGGGATTAATGACGCTCTTAGGTTTGACGGCGCTGGCGGTGATGATTCAACAACTGGTTGCGATAGTGTAGCGATCGCATAAAGGATAGATTTAAAGCATAGATTGCCTAAACTATCTGGCGAAGTGGAATCTCAATAATAAACTCCGCTCCCCTACCTGGTGCTGAGAGACATTGCAATTGACCATTGTGCTTTTCTACAACAATCTGGTAGCTAATTGCCAAACCCAGTCCAGTGCCTTTGCCAATGGCTTTGGTAGTAAAAAAGGGATTAAATAGCTGTTGTCTCACCGCCTCTGTCATTCCAGAGCCATTATCCGCAATTTTGATAACGACGCGATCGCAGTCTAGTACCTCAGTGCGAATTTTGATCCAGCTGGGATTTGCCTTAATTTCTGAAAGCGATCGCTGTTTATTATACTCATCCAACGCATCAATGGCATTAGCGATCAAATTCATAAACACTTGATTGAGCTGTCCTGCGTAGCACTCGACTTTAGGTAATTGACCGTACTCCTTAATCATCTGAATGTTAGGATGATCCGGTTTTGCTTTCAGACGGTTATGCAGAATCATTAGGGTACTATCAATTCCTTCGTGAATATCAACCGCCTTCATTTCAGCTTCGTCAATTCGCGAAAAATTCCGCAAGCTAAGAACAATTTCCCGGATGCGATCTGCTCCCACCTTCATTGATGACAACAGGTTAGGAAAATCTTCCATCATAAAATCTAGGTCAATCGCTTCTATCTCTTCCTGAATTTCTGGCGTTGAGTTCGGGTATTGCTGATGATAGAGCCGCAATAGATTTAATAAATCTTGGGTGTATTCTCTGACATGGGTGAGATTCCCAAAGATAAAGTTAACTGGATTATTAATTTCGTGAGCAATCCCTGCGACCAATTGTCCTAAACTGGACATTTTTTCGCTTTGGATTAGTTGACCTTGAGTGCGTTGGAGTTCTTGGAGAGTATGTTCTAGCTGCTGATTTTTTTCTTTTAACTGAACTTCTTTCTCCCGACGGGCTTCCTCAGCTTGTTTGCGAGCGGTAATATCCATCACGGTGACACCAATACCCATCGGCTTGCCATCTTCTCCAGGTATGGGAAATTGAGAAGTCAACCACAGGGCACTATTGGGAGACATTCGCCCTGGTGCAGAGGTGCCAACAGCGCCTGCTGGGTCTTTAAACAGCAGTTCGTCAATTCCTAGATTCCATCCAAACCCATACTCAATTAGTGTCAATAAACCGATTAAAATGACGATGATCGCTAACACTTGAGAAAGGTCAAACGAAGACTTTCTCCGGTTATCTTTTGCCTTTTGTCTTCTGTGTTCCGCATCGTGCCACAAACACAAAGACAATCCACTCAGAATAAAGGCTATGCTTGTGTTGGCTTTCATGCTTACCAGCCCTGGCAAAATGCTTTTAAGGGCTGTAATATCTAATATCCAGCCCAGTAAAACAACACATCCAATTAGGGTGACAATAATACCGGCTTTTCTGGAGTAGGATTGTGGAAATTCGATAAGCTCCGTCTTTTTAATCATAAAAATCGGACTCTTCCAAATATCAATAACTGACCAATTATTAACTTTTAATAGAGAAAATTTTTTGAGCTTTGCTAGATAAATTTATACAAATTACCAAAATAATACAATTTATCGTTTGTGCCTAAATATAGGCTAAACTTAAATTTATTCCTAATAAACATAGGATACATTCACTAATTATAAAACCGTATTTACATTGACTATTTGTCCGTTTTTTACGAAAAAGTCAGTAAATTCACAGATAAATGTTCTGACCTTGTTCTGAACTATTGTAAAAAGAACCATTTAGCGATCGCTTTTGTATTTATTGCAAGGACGCTAGCGAATCAAGAAGCCCATAACCCAGCTTAGTCAAGCAATCTTGAAAAGATTTAATCCATTCTTTTGCTTTCGCTCCTTAATCAGGTGGCAAGGCAACAAATAGCATCTCTGAGCTATCCTGGAATCGCCAGATAGCAAAAGTTGACAAAATGCACTGGATATTAACCGAATCTTTAAGCGTAGAAAATTTAACAGTAGCGATCGCGGGTTTACCGGCATCTTTGCAAGGCACAAAGCTAGTGCAACTGTCTGATTTGCACTACGATGGCAAGCGATTATCCGAAACACTACTCGCAGAGGCAATTGAAGTCAGCAATCAACTCGAACCCGACCTGGTTTTGTTGACTGGCGACTTCGTGACTGATGACCCATCTCCCATTCACGCCCTAGTGCAACGGCTAAAACACTTGCAAGGTCGCGCTGGTGTCTATGCCGTACTGGGCAACCACGATAATTATTATCGTCATTCAAAACAAGTGGTGCAAGACGCCCTGACTAGCATTGGGATTCATGTACTCTGCAATGAAATTGCTTATCCATTGGGAAAAGAATTACCCTTAGTCGGACTGGCTGATTTTTGGTCGCGGGACTTTAATCCAGCGCCAGTGATGAGTCAACTCGATCGGGATACACCCCGAATCGTCTTATCTCACAACCCAGATACTGCCGAGATTTTGCAAGAATGGCGGGTGGATTTGCAACTGTCGGGTCATACTCATGGCGGTCAAGTAGTAATTCCTGGATATGGTCCAGCGCCGCAACTGCTGCAAAACTTCCGTCACCTGATTCCCAAACCGATGCAGCGTTGGGTGCCTTTTATGAAGGAATGCAATAAAGTGGTAGAGCGTTGGGAATGGGCGCAGGGGTGGCATCAGGTAGGAAAAAACCAGCTATATGTGAATCGGGGGCTGGGAACCTATTGGCCCGGACGCCTATTTTGTCCGCCAGAAGTCACGGCGATCGCGCTGGTGGATCAAAAATAGTTTTTAGTTGTTAGATCAGGAATTTATGTTCTCGTTCATCCGGTCAGATTTATCTCAGTTACGCGCCTATATGCCCCACCCAGGCGGCGCATCAGGAAGTCCAGTCACTGGTTCAATTCCAATCGATCGGCTGGATACCAATGAATGCCCTTTTGATTTACCAAAAGAATTAAAAGAAAAATTGGCATGGACTTATCAGCAGCTAATTGAGACGAATCGCTATCCTGATGGCAGTCATGCCCAACTCAAAGAAGCGATCGCCCAATACGCGAACGAATCCTTAGAGGCCCCCATTACCCCAGCCAATATCTCTGTAGGTAATGGTTCCGATGAACTCATTCGTTCCCTCCTGATTGCCACCTGTCTCGGCAACGAAGGCTCGATCTTGGTCGCCGATCCCACCTTCTCCATGTACGCGATTCTGGCTCATACCCTAGGCATTCCTGTGGTGAATGTCGGGCGTAAGGAAGCGAATTTTGAAATGGATCTTGCCGCTGCCCAAAAAGCCATTGAGGAAACCCAGAATCCGCCAATCCGAGTGGTATTTGTCGTTCATCCCAACTCCCCCACCGCTAACGCCTTAACTACCGCCGAGTTGGAATGGCTGCGGAGTTTGCCAGAGCATATTTTGGTGGTCATTGACGAAGCTTATTTTGAATTTAGCCAGACAACCGTGGTGGGTGAATTGTCGCAGCATCCAAACTGGGTGGTACTCAGAACATTTTCCAAGGCGTTTCGGCTGGCAGCACTGCGACTAGGATATGCGATCGCTCACCCAGAACTCATCGTCGCCCTCGAAAAAGTCCGTCTCCCCTACAATCTCCCCAGCTTCACCCAAGCTGCCGCTTTACTTGCCCTTTCCCAGCGGCAACTGCTACTTAGCTGCATTCCCCAAATTCTTAGCGAACGAGAAAAGTTACTCGATTTTCTCAAAGAGCAACAGGATTTACAAGTTTGGCCCAGTGCCTCAAACTTCATCTACCTGCGTCTCCCGACAGAGGAAGCCCTGACTCGATTGGCGCAGCAACTCAAAGAGTTAGGAACCTTAGTTCGTCACACCGGCGGCGGCATTCGTCTGACGGTAGGCAGTGAAGAAGAAAATGAGCGATCGCGCCAGCATCTCCTGGCAGCCTTAAAAGCAATCAACTAAGCAGGATTAATTAAAAATTAAAAACTTCCTAGTTTTTAATTTTTAATTAATCCTCCAAATCCCGTGCCCTGCGGATAGTATCTGGCAACACCCCCACCAACAGCGCAAAGGCATCGTCAGGTACTTGCGTCAGCGTCTCCGTGCCAAAGAACTGCTTAAACTGTTCGAGGATCTTCTGTGCTCGTTGCAGCGGCACGGGGTTATCCGTAATTTGTTTCGTGAGTCTAATCCACTGTCTCCGAATCAAATAAGCATTCTGCCGCTCCTGAGCGGATTCAGGAGTTACCAATGACAAATTGCCCACTGGCAACACCCATTTCGCATCCACATCAAACAATCCGCCCACAGCCGCTCCTGGCCCAGCAAACTCTGCATGGTAGTGTTTGTAGAGGATCAAGCCATTCCGACGGCGACTATTCACGATTAACAGATGTTTATCATGCAGCTGATTAAGGATATCAGACGATTCCTCGTCAGGGTTCGGGCTTTCATTATTCATGCCATTAGAGCCTTGAGAGCGGGCGACACAGGTAGGGCTTTGATTGGCATCCGCTTTGTATAGGACAGTCTGGTAGCGCTGTTGGTTGTCGCTATCCATGTCAACTCTTACTGCTATATTTTTTCTTTGGGCATGCACCCGAACCGGAAGCACAGAGACAAACCCAAGTCTGTTAGTTCTGGATGGATTGCAAGCTTGAGATTCAGTTTGCCATCTATTATGTATGTAAACAATAATTACATTATCAAAACATTTGACATTAGTATAAGTCACCAAGCGGTAATTCTTAATTTTATTTTATGGCATCTTGTCCGAGCGTAGAAAATTCAACAGCCAGTAGTCGCCCACAACCTCACTGTATTGGGTATTCTTCAATAATCTACCCCCAAAAGTGACAATTGTTTAAAGTTAATGTGAAGTTGCGACAAGCAAGAGTCACTGACTGATTTAAAGACTGATTGAATTGATTAAACGTCTTTTCTAGCTAGCAATTTTCAACCCAATCATCCTCAAATCTAGAGAATCTCAGGGAGGCGAGGGGAGGGTTATTTTAGCTTCCACAAGGCAAGTGTTTGTGCAAGAACAGCCGTCGAGGACGCCTCAGCAGCCAGTCACTCCAGCTGGGATCGCTATGGTGTAGGTGATATCCCGCCTTCAGATAAAGCTGCCGTGCTTGATGATTGTTTTCTAACACGTGCAGGTAGAGGTCGCAGAATCCCCATTCCACTGCGGTTCGTTCGCAGCGCAGCAGTAACTGCTGCGCGACTCCCCGTCGCCGACACGAGCGGTGGACAGCCAAATTCGAGATGTAAGGATATTGAGAACTCCACGGTTGCCAGGAACAGGGACGAAGCCCCATTTCAACCGTCCCCACCACGGAATCAGCATTTGTTCCTTGGCGTTCTTGTGCTTTTGGGGACGGGGATGAATCCTCTCCTCTCCCCTGATTGGTACTACCCGGAGCGACAGCGGCTAAACAGATGTAATTCGGAGGAATCAAGCGCAGTCGATTGCGTAAATCTTCGTAAATTCCTAGTCGAAATAACGGATAGGCCAAAGCCCAAATTCCTGACCGAGGGTGAAAGCTATCTGCCAGGATCTCGGTGAGGCTGGTCACATCATTTTGGTGGGCTGCCCGGATGATAAAGTGAGAGGCACCATTCGGTTGTGCGGCTCTTTCAGGTTGGCGGTGCAAGAGTGGAAAGCAGGGATTCACAGCCGAGCGTAAATTGGATATCTAGCAGGTTTCATCCTAGATCATTTTGCAGTGATTTTTGCAGGTTTAAGATCGGGGTACTGGAGCAAAATGAATTAACTGGGAAGATTGACAAGTTGCTGGGCTGGAGAGTTTCTAGGTTGCCCTAGCCGGGAAGAATGCCTACCTTAGGCAAAGCTTCTTTTGTTCCAGCAAGGATACTATTGTACAAGGAGTGCATCGGCCTAGGGAAAATTGGCATCGGACGGTAGAGCCAGCATCGCTATCCTGTCCGGAGCAGCAGCGCTCGTCCAGGTATTTCTCTAACAGCCTGTTATCGATCAATTTCGGAGCAGGGGATATGGAAGCGCGATCGCAGTAGTTATAACTGAGATCCACGCCCAAACGTTAAAGTCAGAAATGAAGAGCGGGTATTTTAAATAAAAAGTAAGTGACAAGTGCATTTTCTCCCCAAAAAGTTATTGAACTGGGTAGGTTCGTTGTCAGTCGTCTGACGACCATAAGCATTGCCTACACCCTACCCCGATTTCTCAGGAACCGCTGTTGGGTAGGACCAAGGCTTCCCCGCAAGGGGAGCGGGGAGCATGAGCCAGAACCGGGGTGTTTCTCGAA
This sequence comes from Trichocoleus sp. DQ-A2, assembly GCF_039961915.1. NCBI lineage: Bacteria > Bacillati > Cyanobacteriota > Cyanophyceae > Leptolyngbyales > Trichocoleusaceae > Trichocoleus > Trichocoleus sp. DQ-A2. The sequence goes on along the minus strand of NZ_JAMPKD010000003.1, from coordinate 159,663 downwards.
AATCGACACCAGAAGGTACAGCAGTACTGAAACTGAAAAATTAAGATTAATTAGGGTGCAACCAGGCAATTTCCACAGCTTCCGGATTCGGAAACAGTGGGATGCGGATAGTAGCTTGGATAGGGAGCGTCTATCTTTATCTCCCATCTGCTTTTCCATCTCAATCGCTGGAATAATCTGTGCATGAAATGGAGACTGTTTTGCATTTGCATGGGCGTAGGCATGAGCTGCACCATACTACAGCAGGAGAGCGGGGCATGAAATCCCAAGCCAGTAAAAAGCCCAAAATTCTGGTCGTCGATGACGAACCCGATAACCTCGACCTGCTCTATCGCACTTTTCATCGAGAATATAAGGTACTCAGGGCAGATAACGGCCCTGCGGCGCTGGAGATTCTGGCGCATGAGGGGGATGTTGCCGTGATCATCTCGGATCAGCGGATGCCCCTGATGAGCGGCACAGAATTTCTCAGCCTCACCGCCACCCAGTACCCAGATATTATCCGGATTATTTTGACGGGTTACACCGATGTGGAAGATTTGGTGGAAGCTATCAACGCCGGAAAGGTCTTCAAGTACGTCACCAAACCCTGGGATGCAGCTGAGCTAAAAGCGCTGGTGCAGCAGGCAATGGATACCCACAACGTTTTGAAGGTTCGGACTGAGGAACTATGCCGGACGCTGCGCCGCGAATCGCTGCTCAATACAGTCACGAATACCATTCGCAACGCCCAGTACCGGCGGGGCGGTTCGCCCCTTCAGCAAGTCCTCCAGACGATTGTGGAAACCGTGGGTCATATGCTGGAGGTCAGCGTGTGCATTTTGCGTCCCTTCCAGGAAGACGGGATGGCAGATGAAGGATTCATTTATCAGCGACAAGAGGCAAAAGGCAAGCGGCAATCCTCAGGACTCATCATTTCCGAACTGAGTCCATCGTCAGGACAGAGAACGGCAGGACAGAGGACGGAGGAAGAAGGCGGGAGTCAGGAGTCACTAGAATATACGGCTCCGTCTTCAGTTTTGCTCCCTGAGTCTTCTTTGGGAGAGAGCGAGACTGGGCAGCACAATGAAGATCCCCACTCAGTCTTGAGTCTTCAGTCCTCAGTTCTCAGTCAGTTAGTGTGGGAAACGCACGATGTAGAAGTCATTAATGATGTCGAAACAGATGAGCGACTTCCAGGCGATACCCCTGTAATTAGGCAACGCCTAGAGGCAATGCGACAGGCAGATATTCACTCTAGCTTGGTGGTGCCGCTGTATTGCCAACTGGAATTGATGGCAGTTCTGGCGCTGCACCAGTGCGGACAGCCGCGCGTCTGGCAGGATGATGAGATTCAGTTGGTGGTGATGGTGGCGGATCAAGCGGCTCTGGCTCTTTCCCAGGCGCGGGCTTACGAACAGGTTTCTCGACTTGCACAAAGAGAGGCCCTTGTCAATACGATTACAACGGCAATCCGCTCTAGCCTTGACCCGCAGGACATCTTTGCAGCAATTACGCAACAGTTGGGACAAGCCTTGCAAGTGGATGGCTGTGCCCTGTCGCTGTGGCGGAGAGAGGATGAGTTTGTTCAGTGCGTGGGCTTGTATGACGGGGCAGAAAGCCTGGTGCTGGATACATCGGTGAGCGAGGACCCGATTTTCTCCAGTACGAGCGAAGCATTTGTCACCAAAATGCAATTAGCTCCGCATCTCGGCAATCATACTTCGCTGCAAGCGAAGAATCCTCAATTACCCCACTCGGTTGTCCCAATTGCCGGAAATCCGGTGTTGCAACAGCTGCTAAATACACAAAACCCCGTGGCAGTCCACGATCTGGATCGGAACCCCGAAATGAACGGGTTCGATCTCCCTCTGCGGAGTCCGGCGCGGGCGCTGTTGGTGGTACCGTTACTCTCCGATGGTCAGATTATTGGTAGCATTACCTTGCGCCAAACGAACCGACCTCGCCGCTGGCACGCTTCAGAGGTTGAATTAGCGCAGGCGGTGGCAGCACAGGCAGCGATCGCAGTCACGCAGTCCCGACTGTATCAAAAAACTCGGCAGCAGGCGGAGCGGTTACTGGAATTAGACCGGCAGAAAACCGAGTTTTTCCAGAACGTTTCTCACGAATTTCGCACGCCGCTGACTCTGATGCTAGGGCCGCTAGAGTCAGCGGTCAATCAGCATCAGGATATGCCCTACGACCAAGCTGCGATCGCCCTACGCAACTCCCGCCGCTTACTGCGACTGGTCAATCAACTGCTGGATATCCAACGACTCGACGCCGGTCGAATGCAAGCCAGTTTCCGTCCTTGTAACTTAATAGAATTTATCGAAACCATTGTCGAAGCTTTTCGCCCCTACTGCGAGAAAAAAGGCTTGCAGCTGACACTCGAAATGAAACCCTGTCAGCCGGTTTATTTAGATTTAGAAAGATTTGACAAGGTACTCTACAACCTTCTCTCCAATGCCATGAAATTTACCGAAGCGGGAGGTACGATAGCCGTGCTAGTGCAACCCGCTGGAGATCACGTCCGAATCCAGGTTTCAGACACTGGCATTGGCATTCGCCCGGAACAAATCCCCCATCTGTTCGAGCGCTTCCGTCAAGCGGAAGGGTCAGTCAACCGCTCCTATGAAGGCAGTGGCTTGGGTTTAGCGCTGGTGAAAGAATTGGTGGAACTCCACGGCGGTCAAATTTCTGTCGAGTCGGTTTACCGAGAAGGCAGCACCTTTACCGTTTGGCTGCAAACTGGAACCGCACACCTACCGCTGGATCAGGTGTTGGAAGTGCCAACTGAAGTCCAATCCAATCGCGCTGCTGTGGAACTGGCAGATTTGGAGGTGGAAGAAGAAACTGGAGACTGGGAACTTTTGAGACAGGATGAAGCAGCATCTTCTCTGAATTCACTACCAACGGAGTCGCAACCACTATCCGCCTCCAGCGTCAATTCCTCCGTCATCCACACCGTCTTAGTGGTGGACGACAATCCAGATTTACGAGCTTATGTGTCTCGGATTTTGCTAAATGATGGCTATCAAGTTTGCATGGCTCGCAACGGCAACGAAGGATTCGCCGTCGCTAAGGAAAGGCGACCCGATCTGATCGTGACGGATTTGATGATGCCCTTTGTGTCCGGTTTGGATATGATTCGGATGCTCCGAGAGAACCCAGAACTCAAGGGAACGCCGATTATTTTGCTCACTGCCAAAGTAGACGAAGATACTCGCATTGAAGGCACTGAGAGGGGAGCCGATGCTTATCTGGCTAAGCCATTTAACGACCGGGAATTGTTAGCGTTAGTCCACAATTTGCTAGCGCTCAAGGAAAATGAGCGCCGGGTGGTGGAGCTGAATTCTTACCTGACTGAGTCGGTGCTGAAGCGCTTTTTACCTCCAACGATGGTGCAGAAGGCGGCAAAAGGCGAACTGAAGCTGGATTTGAGTCCGGAACCTAGGTTGGTTACGGTTTTATTTAGCGACATCGTGGGTTTTACCAGTTTGGCAAATACCTTGCGAGCGCGACGAGTGGCTGAGTTGCTGAATGAATATCTGGAAGCAATGACCAAAGCCGTGTTTGATAACGGTGGTACGGTAGATAAGTTTATGGGGGATGCAATTTTAGCGTTGTTTGGTGCCCCAGAGGAACTGACACCCAACGAGCAGGTACGACGGGCGATCGGTGCGGCGCGGCAAATGCACGCTTCTTTGGAGCAACTCAATCAGAAATGGTTGGAGGCAGGCATTGTTGGCACGAGCGATCGCGCACCCGTCCAGTTCCGCTGCGGCATTCACCAAGGAACTGCCGTGGTGGGAATGTTCGGAGGCAATCAACGGTCGGATTACACGGCTATCGGCCCTAGCGTGAATATTGCCTCTCGCCTTCAAGAAGCAGCCGAGCCGAATTGCATCCTGGTTTCTGCTGCCGTTGCCGATTACCTGGACGAGCAGGAAATGACCAAGTGCAGCCCACTCAAGCTCAAAGGCATCGATGAAACCGTTCTCACCTTTGCGGTTGAACTTAAAGAAAGTGCTGGGGACTGAATAAAGTGCTGAGTCCTCAGTCCTCAGCACTGTTCTCCGCTTTGCGCTTATCGTTGTGGGTGGCGCTGATTTCCACCGTCTTTGTTGCGATCGCGGGGGGACTGCTGGGCTACCTGTTAGCACGTTACCGCTTTCCCGGTCGAAACTGGGTGGATGCTATCGTCACGCTGCCCCTAATTTTGCCGCCGACGGTGGTGGGATTTTATCTGCTGGTTCTCTTTGGACGCCAGGGGTTAATCGGACGCCCTCTCTACGAAGCGACTGGTTGGACGCCCATTTTTACCTGGCAAGGCGCAGTCTTAGCGGCAAGCATTATGGCGTTACCGCTAATGGTAAAAACCACAAAGGCAGCTTTAGAAAGTGTTGATCCCGTTTACTTACAAGCCGCTGCGACATTGGGTCAATCGAATCTGCAAACCCTCTGGCGCGTTTGGTTGCCTTTAGCCTGGAAAGGTATCCTTGCAGGAATTGTCCTCAGTTTTGCCCGCGCGTTAGGAGAATTTGGCGCAACTTTAATGATTGCGGGGAATATTCCCGGTGTCACGCAAACGATGCCAATGGCAATCTACGAAGCCGTTCAGTCGGGACGCGACAACATCGCCTTGATTTTGGTGGTTATTCTCAGTTCGCTGTCTCTGTTCATTCTTTTTCTGACAAATTTTCTGGAACGTAGCGGATTTAGGTGAACGTCTACTGTTTCTAACAATAAGAGTCCTTCAAGTTTTGAGAATGGCACTACCAAACCAGCGCCCCAACGATCCGGCTCAGAGTCCTCCGACTCGGCACTTACATCTCGTTAGTGCATCGGCTCCACCTCCCTTAGAGAAGCCAGATGCGATCGCCTCCCAGCAGCGAGTCGATGCCCGGAATCGGTCTACATCATCCACGCTGTGGAGTATTTACACTCTAATTTCTGTAATTGTCCATGTATTGGGGATGTGGATGTTGCAGCGGGTAATCATGGGATCTGCCAGCGTCGATGTGGCTACGGAACCCATTCCTGTTGACTTGATTACCACCGTTCCCTATTCCGAAGAGAGGTTAGAGCCACAAGCGGCGACTCCCCAACAAAGACAAGAGAGCGATCGCAATTTTAACGTTCCAGGTAGAAGCTCTGTACAGCAGCCGATACCCGCGCAGTCTCAGGAAAATCCTCCTGTAAATTCTCAACCGAGAATTCAACGCTCTTTCAGAATCCGTCTCAATCCTTTCCCTCAAGCGCAAAACCCTACCGCTAACTCGCCTTCTACCCCGCAAAGACAGCAGCCGAACTCTGATGTTGTTGCGACCAGACCCATCATCCCTACACCTGCTCCGCGCCCGCCATTGGTGCCGCAGCAACCCCCTGAAACGGGTCGTCCCTTGGGGTCATCCTCCCAAGATGCAGGAACCGCCGCACCTGCACCGCCATCTCAACCGCAGCCATCATCGTCCCAACCCGTCGAACCATCCCCAGCTCCTGTCACCCCTCCGCCAGCTCCTCCCGTACAGGCAAGCCCAGCCCCACCAGCTCCAGCTCCCATTGCACCCGCACCGCCTGCTGAGGAGGCACAAAGCGCACCATCGCCCGCACCATCGCCCGCACCATCGCCCGCAGCCCAAGGTAGAGGCGTTGTGGCAACTTTATTCAATGTCCGCTCTGGTAACGCTGGCACTGATGAGCCGAACCAATTAGCCGTACCGCAGCAACAGCAGAAACAAATTCCCGACCTTGATTATCCGCTGCTAACTGGGCAAGCTCCCGACCAGCCTATCGTCTTGGAAGTTTTATTGTTGATTGATAACACGGGCAAACCGTCAGTTCAGCGAGTGCTGCAAGGAAGCGGAAATTTAAACGATTCGCAGTTTGTCAATGAGCTAATTCAAGGCTGGAGATTTCAACCCGCTTACATGGGAGGTGGAGCCGTTGACAGCTTGCTGGAAGTCTCTATCCGAATTTCTCCTCTCTCCCAGTGAAAAAATGCACGCCTCCCCTACTCAAGCTATGAAAAATTGTGGTATAGTAATCTAGTTATGGTTTGACCATACCTCAATTTGCGGGTGTAGTTTAGTGGTAAAACCTCAGCCTTCCAAGCTGATGATGCGAGTTCGATTCTCGCCACCCGCTTTTTCCTTTATACAGAAGAGTTTAGCGATCGCTTTTTTGACTTTGAAGCAAAATCAGGCGATCTCGCTTTCTTCTCACCATTCTCTTTAACCCGTTTTAACGGGTTTTAGCTTTGAGCCGGAAATTTATTTCCCGGCGACAATCTACGCGATCTCCACTTTCAATCCGAACTTTTAAACTCATGTCATTTTGGCGCACCTACTACCATCTCATTTGGGCAACGGAATCTCGTCAACCTCTAATTACCCCAGAAAGAGAGTCTGAACTTTACAGTTATATTATCGGCAAAGCTGATGCAATTGGTTGTATTATTCATGCAATTGGTGGTATCGAAGATCATATTCATATTGTGGCTTCCATTCCACCAAAGTTATCAATTGCTGATTTCGTAAAAACCATCAAAGGAAGTAGTGCTTATCATTTGAACCATACTCCATTAGCTTCTGGTTTAGCGTTTAGCTGGCAACATGGATATGGAGTGTTTTCATTAGGAGGTAAGCAATTGGATGAAGCGAAGGCTTATGTGAATAATCAAAAGCAACATCATTTACAAGGAACGGTTATTTCAGCTTTGGAACGGGATGATGAGCCAGGAAGGGGAGCGTAGTGAGCGCAGTGAGTGAGCGCAGAAATAAATTTCTGGCTCAAAGCTTAAACCCGTTAAAACGGGTTGGGGAAATCAAATCGGTTTGGGTTGCGATCGCGTCTGGTGTTTAAATGTCAGCCAGTAATTTTGGTACGGCTAGATAGAATTTTTTAGCTGTGGATGGGAATACTAAATCAGGAGAGCGATCGCGTGTCTGCTTGCCTTACCCATAAATTTTTTATGCTATTTTTAAAAGCAACTATGATTAAATATCTTCTTGATTTAAGCCTAATTTCAATTTTTCTAGATAATTCTGATCTTCACAGTCTTTTTGACTGAGTTTTCCTATTATATTCAAAACTTCACTACTAATAGAAGAGTTAAATCGCTCAACACTGGGAGCTATCGCCTTAATACAATCTTTAAGTTCATGCAAATCTGCTTTGAAGAGCGAGTCAATATCAACACTAATATTTTTGGGGTATTTTAGCAGGACTTCCCCGTTACTAATTTCTGTCTGACCCTTTATTGTACTGTACTCATAAGTAGGTGGTGTGTAGTAAAATAATTCTGGTTCACCCTCAAATGGAATGGAGTAAACAAAAAATTGATCCTGTTTTTTTACTTCGGGTTTCTCGTTTCTGAGTCGGAGCATCTTAACCTTGTACTTGTTATCAAAGTAATCCACGCTCTTGACTTGTTCAGAGTTTATTTCTGAAAGCATCTCATTTCGACGTTTTTGCAAAAAACGATCAGTGTCGGGTCGTGAAAATAATTCGCTCATCAATTTTTATCCTGTTTTTATTTAATTCAAAATCCGTATTAATTATAATATTTTAGATTTTAAATATTAAAGTTCATAATATGAAAGACCCGCTATCGATTACTCATCCCCAAATAGCCGCGCAGTGGCATCCGACGAAAAACGGCGACCTCACCCCAGACAAGATGTTAGCAGGCTCAAACAAGAGAGCATGGTGGAAATGTCCTCAGGGTTCTGATCACGAATGGGAAGCAGTAATTGCGAATCGAGCCAGATTAGGAGCAGGATGCCCCTGTTGTGCTGGTCGTAATCCTTCAGTTACCAACTCTCTGGCAAGTCTTTACCCTGAACTTGCCAAGCAGTGGCATCCAGCAAAGAACAGTACACTCACTCCAGATCAGATAGTAGCAGGCTCACACAAGAAAGTATGGTGGAAATGTTTCTATGGTTCTGATCACGAATGGGAAGCGTCTGTTTCCCATAGAGTAAAGGGAACAGGATGTCCCTTTTGTGCTGGTCAAAAAGCATCACTTACCAACTCTCTATCAAGTCTTTACCCTGAACTTGCCAAGCAATGGAATTCGACCAAAAACGGGAGGCTTACCCCAGACCAAGTAGTAGCAGGTTCGGAAACAAAAGTCTGGTGGGTTTGTTCCAACCCGCTTCTACATGAGTGGAAAGCTTCTATCGTTAACAGAGTAAAAGGAAGTGGGTGTCCTTTTTGTTCTGGTAGAGCAGTATCTGATACGAACTCTCTAGCAAGTCTCTACCCTGAAATTGCTAAGCAATGGCATCCAACCAAGAACGAAAAACTTACTCCGGATCAGGTGGTAGCAGGTTCAGGTTACAAAGTTTGGTGGCAATGTCTCAACGACAAAAATCATGAATGGAAAGCTGTAATTGATAACCGAGTAAGGGGTACAGGATGTCCCTTTTGCGCTGGTCAAAAAGTGTCAGTCACCAACTCTCTGTCAAGTCTTTACCCCGAACTTGCCAAGCAATGGCATCCAAGCAAAAACGAGAAGCTTACCCCAGATCAAGTAGTAGCAGGTTCAAATAAGAAAGTTTGGTGGCAATGTCCCAATGGTACTGATCATCAATGGCAAGCAGCGCCCAATACTAGAGCTGGACAGAGGATTGGATGTCCTTTTTGTGCTGGTAAAAGCTCATCCGTAACTAATTCATTGACAAGTCTTTACCCAGAGATTGCCAAGCAATGGCATCCAACCAAAAACGGGATGCTTACTCCAGACCACGTAGTATCAGGCTCACATAGTAAAGCTTGGTGGGGATGTTCCAATGATCCTAATCACGAATGGGAAGCTGTAATTAAGAGTAGAGTCAACGGTAGTGGATGCCCGTTTTGTTCTGGCAGAAGACCAACTGTCGTCAATTCTCTCGCAAGACTTTACCCTGAAATTGCTAAAGAGTGGCATCCTTTAAAAAATGGTACGCTCACTCCAGAGGAGGTGACAGCCAAATCGAGTAAGAAGGCTTGGTGGCGTTGTGCGATCGACCCTTCCCACGAATGGGAGGCAACACTTGCTAACCGGACAACTGGAAGAGGATGCCCTGCTTGTAATAAAGGATGGACAATAGAAGCCCTCCGTGGTTTTATTGGTTCCTTAGTAAACCACCTTGAGACTTTCAGTGCAGCGGATCTCTACACGATTTTCCAGCAAAGTGGACTGCTTCAGACTCAAGGCAAAGGTAAGGGCTTCGTGAAAGCTCTTGCTACTGGACGCTTCCCAAAAGAAGAGATTGAGAAGTTCGTCAATAGTGAACGGTCAATCGTTGATAAATTCCTGCAAGATAAGCAGCTAACTCTCGAAGCACATGAAACTAGCGTCAATGATGACATCTCTAATAAAGATGTAACCTCTAAGGACAATTTTGACGACCAAATTGACGAGACGATTGAACCATCCGAAGAAGCGAACGACCTTGAGCTTCCAGTCGTCCAGACGCGGGAAGTCCTGGCATCCTTAGATCACTCCGTCGTATCCTCAGCCGATGAAGAAGCTGTCGAATTCCTCATCGCATCGGCAAAAGCAAAGATTTGGAAGCACGTCTTTCGTGATGAAGCAGCAGCCCTAGCGCAGGCTCAAAGCTACACAGGCGACAGCTACGCCGAAAGAGTCAAAACCGAATTCCTAGACGAATATCATCGAGCCAAGAATCTCCCCATCCCAACTGGCTACAACTTCCGTATCAACGGCAAAATAGCAGAACCCAACCTCATGCAGCGACTCGCCGCCGTTCAGGTACGCGACAAGAAACGAGTCGGCAACTGGTCAGGCACAGGTGCAGGCAAAACCCTCTCAGCCGTCCTCGCCAGTCGCGTCATTAACGCCCATCTAACCCTTATTTGCTGTCCTAACAGCGTTGTTGATGGTTGGAAAAAAGCGATCCTCAACATTTTCCCAGATAGCGCGATCGCTACCAAAACCTTTACACCTGACTGGGCAAATGCCGTCGGTGACGAAACTGGGTTAGGTGCGGCGCTGAATCTAAATGCTCATCGTTACATCATTGTGAACTATGAGAAGTTCCAGCAGCCAGACTCCGCTGATTGGGTGCGCTCATTTGTGGAAAGTGAGTTAATCGATTTCATCGTTATTGATGAAATCCACTACACAAAACAACGCCAAGTCGAGAACATATCGCGGCGCAAGCAACTGGTAAGCGCACTCATCACCGCCGCAAGCGATCGCAACCCAAATCTACACATCATTGGGATGTCCGCAACACCAGTAATTAATAATTTGCAAGAAGGTAAAAGTCTAGTCGAACTTGTGACAGGAGTCGCCCACGACGAACTCGACATCCACCAAACCATTGCCAACTGCATGAAACTCCACCAGCGACTCGTGACACTGGGGATACGTTGGATGCCCGATTATAAACAACAACTCGGAGAACCCAAGGATTTGTCTATCCCAGTAGACTGTAGTGAATTCATCGACGAAATTCGCGCACTGGGTCGCAAAGGCACCCACCTCGCACTTGAGCAAATCCTCACCCGCGCCCGTTTACCCGTTATTCGAGAGCAAATCAAACCGAAAACCCTGATTTATACCCATTACGTCCAAGGAATTGACAAGCTACTTAGAGACGCACTCGAAGACGACGGCTGGAAGGTTGGCTTCTACACAGGCGAAGTCGAATTCGATTCGCGGCGTGAGATTCTTCAAGAATTCAAGGAAGGCAACATCGATGTTCTCATCGGTTCAAGCGCGATCGCAACTGGCGTTGATGGTTTACAGCAAGCGTGCAATCGCCTAATCATTAACGTCCTGCCGTGGACTCACGCCGAATTCGAGCAACTAATCGGTCGCATCTACCGCCAAGGGCAACAAAACCCAGTAACAATAGTCATTCCCCTAACTTACGCCCATGTCAATGGCGAACGTTGGTCGTGGTGCGACTCGAAAATGCAGCGATTGCGATTCAAAAAGTCGATCGCCGATGCTGCCGTTGATGGTGTAGTTCCAGAGGGATACTTGCGATCGCCTGCCCAAGCCTATCAAGATATAATCGCTTGGCTAGAGAAGCTAGAAACAGGCGTCCAAGTCATCGCCCGTCCGAAGATTGTAATTCCGATTCCCGATAACGACCCAGCAGACGTGCAGCGGCGGTTGCAGCGTTACGGCGACTTTTCCGCCATGAACCGCCACTGGAACCAAACCCGAAGCGAAACTACTCACCATCGCCTACAGGAGAATCCAGAGGAGTGGTCGAATTATCATACTTTATACACTGAGTCAAGGAAAAATTGGGCGGTCATCCCTTATGAAGAGATGATTCGCTGGTGCCAACAACGTAGCGGCTACACTATCGGTGATTTCGGTTGTGGTCAGGCGAAGCTGGCTGAAGCGGTTTCAGATCGCCATACAGTTTACAGCTTTGACCATGTTGCTGTGAATCAGGAAGTTATTGCCTGCGACATGGCTCATGTTCCCCTTGACGATCAAAGGCTTGATGTAGCGATTTTCTGCCTGTCACTGATGGGAGCGAACTTCACCGATTACCTGCGGGAGGCGAACCGCACTCTGAAACTGGATGGTCAGCTTCATATTATCGAAGCAACTTCAAGATTTAGCGATCGCCCTCAATTCCAAACTGACCTAGAGGCTTTAGGATTCATTGTTGTCAGCGTTCAGGATGCATGGAAATTTACCCATATCCACGCCTTGAAGACTGAACGTAGACCCCAAACCACAGGAGAACTCCAGTTCTAGGGCATTTATTGCCGTTACACGCTCCAACGAGCCAGCGTTTCAGCATCGCCAGCCTAAAAAAAACAAGGCAGACTCCTGCCTGCCCTATATAACATCAAGAACAACCCCTGCGGAGTTGCCCTGATGATGAGACCCTGCATCCGCACTCAGCAGATACTAGGGCGCTCACTCTTGAGCAAATACTGGCTCCTTAGTCTTTGCCTGTAATGCCTTCCAGCGCCTTCTGAACTTTTTGTTCAACTGATTGGACGCCTTGCGAGTTTTCGTTGGTACTCATCTTGTCAGCATCAGCGGCTCCTTGAATTTCATTCAGACCCTGGCTGGCTTCCTTCTGAGTCTCTTTAAGCGAATAGGGGTCTTTCAGAACCGCCTTTTGTGATTTCTCTTCAATCTTCGTCAGATTGGCTTCTCCGTCTCCGGGGCGACTGTTGGTGCCGCTATATCCTGCGGGGGTTTTTGTGCTGCTGTAGGCTGGAGTTGCATAGCTGAACAATAGTAAAGCGCAAAAACAAGCAGCGATCGCCATACGCACTGGACGTACCCAAGCAGACAGGTTGAAACGGATCGATTTCATAGAGTCCCTCTCTCCTAATTTGTCGAAATTAGCACTATTAAGATTTGTTGATCGGATCAGACGAAACAACTGCCTGAACGACCTCTCTTATTTGCTCAAATTTTGGAGCTTCTGACATCTGTACCTAGGTATACTTGCAATAAATCTTTAGAAAAGGCAATAGAAGTCAATAATTTGGCTTAACTTGGCGATAAAAACTGAATTTTGGGTAATAGTGGGTCTTCAACCATCCCAATTCCCTTAAATCCCCACCGTTGCAGCAACCCTTTTACCTGGCTTCCAGAGATTGACTCAACAGCGAAGCGATCGCTAACATCTGGGGCATGGGCGTTGAGATAGCTTAGCGCATCAAAATGTTCGCCAAACATCAACAAATAGCCAGAGCTACTGGTTGAAGAACTTGTATCGGGTTGAGCTAAAAGATATTGACCATCAGCTCTCGAACGAATTAGGTAATAGACTTGGGAAAACATAGAAAATGCAAAGATAATAGGCTAATCCGTAATTGATAATTGGACGGGAAGAAACCATTAGCCATTTCCTCATTTAAGATTTTCCAACTTAATTCTCGGATCGGCTACTTTTAGCAACAAATCAGCGATAAGATTGCCGACAATCAGCATCACTGCCCCCATAATCAAACTTGCCATTACTAAGTAGATATCTTGGATAGTAACTGCCTGTAAAATCAACCGTCCTAATCCGGGCCAATTGAAGAAAAATTCGGCAATAAATGCCCCACTTAACAAACTGGCAAACTCAAATCCTAAGAGCGTTATTAGGGGATTAATCGCATTGCGGAGGGCATGAACATAAATCACCCGGTCTTCGGGGAGTCCCTTGGCACGAGCTGTCTGGATATAGTCTTGGCGGAGAACATCGAGTAATTCTCCCCTGGTAATTCGCTGCAAACCTGCAAAACTGGTGACACTCAGCGCTAGGGTGGGTAAAATCATGTGCCAACCGATATCCAAAATTTTACCGAACCAGGATAAATCAGCGTGATTGATGCTGGTTCTGCCACCAACTGGAAATAGGGGTGAAGTGTACTGGGCGAAAATTAGCAACACCAGCGCCGTGATGAAGCTGGGAAACCCTTGTCCCGCGTAGCTCAGCACTTGCAGGAGGCGATCGCTAGTGCGATTTTGGTTAACTGCACCGACGATCCCCAGTGGAATCGCGATCGCCCACGTCAGAATCACCGATGCGATCGCGAGTTCCAATGTCGCTTGGATACGCTCCCACAACAGCGATGACACCGAACGCTGATAGACAAAACTCGTACCAAAATTGCCATAGCGCAAAATCTGCCACAGCCACCGTCGGTACTGTTCAATCGCTGGTTTATCCAAACCAAACTGTTGCCTGAGTTCCTCAATTCGTTCCGGGGAAATTTTGGGATTCTGCCTCAAAGTATCTAAATAATCTCCCGGAGCCATCTGACTAATTGCAAAACTCAGCGTCGAGGCTAGAAACAAAGTCAAAATTGCCTGTAATAGCCGTTTTGCCACGTAGAGGAAAGTTTCACTTGTGACCAGCCTTTTGAGCCAATTTAAACTAGCTGTTAACCCATTCTGACCTGAAGAATTTCTAGTAGAAGTCATGAAATATAGAATCCCATATCGCCAAAATTTTTGTAACTTGCTAATCGCTAATTGTTTAATAGCTTGTTTTCCATTAGCAATTAGCAATTAGCCATGAGCAGTTGCTCCCTAATACTCAACCAGCGTCACAATTGGCACATCAGGAAGTCGTTGACGCCCACCTAAATCTCTTAGCTCGATGATAAATCCAAATCCTACTAAGGTGCAGCCAATTTTCTGTACCAGCTCAGCCGTTGCCGTTGCCGTTCCACCCGTCGCGATCAGATCGTCCACAATCAAAACACGGCTTCCGGGATGTAGAGCATCTTGATGCATCTCTAGGCGATCCATCCCGTACTCTAATTCATACTCAACCGTGTGAACAGCACCTGGTAACTTTCCAGGCTTCCGGACGGGGATAAACCCAACTCCCAGTTTGTATGCCAGAGGTGCCCCAATAATAAAACCCCGCGACTCCATCCCAACGACGTACTCTGGAGACAACTGGGCGCACTTTTCGGTTAAGGTTTCAATGGTGTAGCGCAGTCCTTCCGGATCTCGCAGTAGCGTCGTTATATCCCGAAACAGAATTCCTGGTTTAGGAAAGTCTGCAATGTCGCGTATCAGAGACTTGAGATCCATAGCAGCTCGTAAAAAGAGGGTTGTAGGTAAACTCGGTATCCGTTGCATCACAGAGGCAGGATCTCCCCCGGATGTGCAAGGATATACCTGGAAAATCGTACACTAGAAGGCTGCACGGTTTTGGAGCATTCCTAACACTCAAGAGCCAGCGGGCAGCTATTGAAGCGTGTGAGTAGTCGTATCTATATGATTCAAGTACAACCACCTCCAAAATCATCCACTTGCCCGAAGCTTCAATCCCGATCGCGACACCCTGATTTTAGTAAAATCCAGCTGGGCATATAAATAATCGGATAGCAGATGGACACAAATGTAACCGTCAAAAGTCATTGATTTCCATATGCAATTCGTTGTAGCCCGTGCGAGCCATCAACCAGTTCAACTGTCCTGCTATTTGGAATGAATCTTTCTGTGAGCGTAATGCCATTAAACAGTCCTCCACGAGAGTCAATGCCGCTGATTTTAGACAATCTCCCTGACCCACCGATTTCGTCGTCAAGTGGGTGTCCGCGTCGAACTCGGCTACAAATTGACCTGATGCTACTAGCAATAGAAGCCCTGGAATTGGGAGGGTCTGAAGCAATGCTGACAGTGGCGAAGGATTTGGAACTCCAGGGAATTATCAAAAATCGGGTACACCTTTGGCGAATCCGAAGCAGCAACCCGCTACGACGATCTTATACACGCCGTTTGCTAACCCTGGATGAAGCCAAAGCGATGGTGATCCTAGTCTGCCATCTAGCACGGCGGTTAACCGTGTTGATCCGGCAGCTGCTACTGGCTTATCAACAACTGCGTGACAAGCAGGTGCCATTAGAACATCATTTTCGCTTGTCTGAGTATTTAGAAAGGTTCCGCGCTCACTTCCGGAGCCGAATGAATCCACGACGCGCTGGTGTCGCCGCCTATAACTCTGATGAGAAGTTAAACAATCTGGCTATTGAGCTGTTAAGCGAGCTGCTATTTTGTACGGGAACGTCTGGAATGCAAAGATTTTGGAGCAGCCTTTTTGATGGAGAAGTGTAACTTTCATAGAAAAGGAGTAATCGGTAATTAAGAATAAGAGTGATGAGCATTGGTGTTGCGTTTTAAGACGAGAAGAAAGTTCTTGAATTAAAAACTCAACCCTCAAAACTTAAAACTTTTCCCGACTTACCAGTTACCAATTACCAATTACCTATTAGTTTTTTCCCGAATTACCAGTTACCAATTACCAATCACCAACTGAAAATGACTATTCGCCGTCCGTACAGTCTGCCTAACTGCACGCTGATCCTAGAAGGGTTAAGCGATGCTACAGCTGCTGGTCAGGTGGACACCCGACCCTTAATGTCTATCCTGGTTAATGCTGAGTGCCATTTTGCGGGTAAGGAGAAGCCATTAACGGGAGGACGTGACTTTTTTGAAAGCCTGGTGACAGCAGCCAGCAACTATGCTCAAGAATTCTTGAGTGGGGTGCCTCACTCCCATAGTCTGAAAGACAAGCCGAGTTTAGTGCAGTTTCAGAAAATAGATGCCCATCTGCATCGGTTAATTGTTGAGTCGCCGGGAAGTGGTGGAGACTCGACTCATAGTGGCGCATCCAGTGGGACAGCCACAACCCTCCAAGCAAGACAAGTTGATATCACAACGGTACAGCTGTTTGATTTAGTGGAGGCGGTGGATCAGTTCCTGGCTGATGGTCGCACGCTGCCAGACATCATGCTGTCCATCGCGCCGGTTCCGAAACGCTATGCGAAGGCTGAAGTGCCGGTGGCACAACGCGCCGCACCAGCAGCAGTTGGGGTCACGAGTTTGGCGTTGGCAGCGATCGCGTTTTCTAGGGTTCCCCCTCCCGAAGTCAAGAACCTCAAAGATCCCTTGCCCCAGCCCAACAGCTTAACGACGCCTGCTAGCCCTGTCTCGTCCGAGCAGCCGACAGCAAGCCCCACGTCATCTAGCGCTGAAGCTACCGACTTGGAAACCCTGGTGACAGCAGCACCAGAGCTGACCGATCCCACCCAGTTGTACTTCTTACAACGGAAACTGCAAAACAACATTTATCAGAAGTGGACGACCCGCCGCCAGTTTCGGCAAGACTTAGTTTATCGGGTGGGCGTAGGGAAAGACGGAGCTGTGGTGGGTTACAAGCCAGTTAACTCAGCCGCACGCGATCGCTTAGAAGAAACTCCGCTCCCAGAATTGCTCTATATCCCTGCCACTGGTAGCGACATCAGCAAAGAACCCCTGGCTCAGTTCCGGGTGGTATTTACTAGACGAGGCGTCCCCCAAGTGAGTCCCTGGTATGGGTATAAAGAAAAGCCCAGCCTCGGTCCAGAAATTACCGACTCAGCTCAGATAGAGAGTTTAGAAGCTCGGCTTTCCGAACAACTCAAGCAAAATTGGCAAGCCACTCCCAGTTTTCCACGGAGCTTACAATACCGTGTCGCCGTAAACAAAGACGGTGTCGTCGCCGATTACGAGCCACAGAATCAACCAGCCTTTGATTACGAGGATGAAACGCCCCTGCCTAAACTCTTCCAGCCGAGCAACTCGCCAGACGCTGTCCCCCAGGAACCCCTCGCCCAATTCAGAGTGGTGTTCGCACCCAACGGCACCATCGAAGTTAGGTCGTTGCAGAGAAATTGAGAGCAGTCAATAGTCAGGAACCAGTTGTGAGGAGTCAGTTGTGAGGAGTCAGTTGTTAGCCTTTCCTCTAAACACTAACAACTAACCCCTCACAATTTACTTAACGGGTTTAACAGGTTTCTTGACCTGAAAATAAGCCTCCAAAACTTTTAACACCATTGGGGCTGCTACCTTACCGCCGCCGCCTCCAGAATGTTCCGCAAACGCCACAACCACAATCTTTGGCTTGTCCGCAGGCGCATAGGCACCAAACCAGGCGTGAGACAGTCCTGGTGGAGCCTCTGCCGTACCACTCTTCCCGGCAACCGGGGGTAGCGTTGGCGCATTCACCGCTTTTCCAGTGCCGCTAGTCACAACGCTCCGGAGTCCTTGGCGCACCACCCTTAGCGTTTCTGGTTTCATATTCAAGGACTCTCGCCAGTTTTTGGACGCCTCATTATCTTTGAGCAGGTGGGGTTTAACTCGATAGCCACCATTTGCCGGAACCGCAAACATCACGGCAACTTGTAGCGGCGTCGTTTGCAAGAAGCCCTGACCAATGGACATATTCACCGTGTCTCCGATAGTCCATTCCTGCTTCAATCGCTTCTCCTTCCAGGCTGCATCCGCAACCAACCCCGGCAATTCTTCTGAAGCTAACTCAATCCCCGTTTTTTGACCAAAGCCATACTTCCGAGTCCAGTCAATCAAGGTGGGACCACCTATTCCTTTACCAATCTGATAAAAGAAAGTATCGCTACTCATCGCTAGCGCCCCAACAAATCCCAAGGGGCCAAATCCAGCATGGTTCCATTCCCCAAACCGAATCCCACCGACGGTTAAGTAAGGATAGGTTGCTAATACCGTATTCGGAGAATATTTACCCGATTCAATCGCAGCGCTAGCCGTGACAATCTTGAAGGTACTCGCTGGTGGAAAGACTCTTAAAGCGCGGTTGACGAAGGGGTTGCCCTTACTTTGTACTTTCTTCCAAGTTTCTGGGGTGATCCGCTTAGAGAAAACGTTGGGATCGAAGCCTGGGCGGCTGACCATTGCCAAAATTGCCCCATTGTTGGGGTCCATTGCCACGATTGCGCCCTTGCGATCGCCCAATGCCCGCTCCGCAGCCTTCTGCAAATCCAGATCCAGCGTTAACTGCACATCCTTCCCAGCCTTCGCCTTTTTCTGACCAAGAATCCGCAGCACTTGACCCGCACCATCTACCTCAACTTGTTGACCGCCCCATTCTCCCCGTAGCGGTTTTTCAAAAGCTGCCTCCACACCCATCTGGCCAATCACATCACCCAAGCGGTAGCCTTGATCTTTCATCTTGGCTAGCTCTTCATCGTTCATTTCCCCCGTATACCCTAAGACGTGAGCGCCCACCTCAGCGTTGGGGTAGTTTCGTACCCCTTCAATATCCACCTCTACGCCCTCTAGTTGGCTCCTGTACTCTTCAAGTGCCGTAATTTGGGCAGGATTGATGTCACGAGCAATTCGTAACAGCGAGGTCGAGGTATAACCGGCTTTTTCTAGTTGCTTTTGAATTTCTTTCTCAGGAACATTTAACAGTTCCGAAAGGCGGCTGAGGGTAGCAGGCCAATCCTTCTGCTTGCGGGCGATGGGCCACAAAAAAACCGAGTGAGACAGCCGACTGCTCGCCAAAACTCTTCCCTTGCGGTCGAAAATGGTGCCTCGGGCCGGCTGTTTGGGAATCAAACGAATCCGATTGTTTTCTGCCAGCTGTCGGTTACGTTCCCCCTGAACCACTTGTAAAAAAACTAAACGAGCGCCAATCCCACCCGCCAAGAGTAAGGTAACGAGCAACATGATAATTACAGATTGGAGACGTCGGCCCACAGTTCGGGGGGTGGATTGACGCCCAATTGAGGAAGACCGAGCGATTAAGGTCATAGCAGGAGGCTGAATAAATTGGCTCTAAACAGGGAAACAAAAGGTATTTTGAGTGGGCGGCAATTCACAGAGGGATTGCTCCTACATAGTGTACCGTCACACTTCAATAAGATGAACTGGAGGTGTCCTGAAAATGGGTGCCGTGGAAATAGCATCCAGCACAGAGCGGGAATCACTTGTACTTTGTCCTGTACTTTTTCAGGTTCAACGAATCAAAGAATGGCAAATTTTTAAGCGAATCGCAATCGGACTGAGTCCGACAGCTAAAATAAACCAAAGTTAGCAATCAACGCTCAACCAACAACGCTCAACCAAGCATCACCGGCTCAGCCTTCACAAAACAGACGCGACGGCGTGTGTTGAGCAATTCAAACCTCTGTGGGGCATCGCCACTGGGAATCATCAACTATGTCTCAAACTTCTTTAGCAGAACAACGCTCTCCGGAGACTACAAATGAACTGGATGTGGAACTCCGCAAGGTTTTTAAGGTATTCAATGGAGAAACAGCAGTCCGGGGGGTTGATCTGGAGATCCACCGAGGAGAATTTTTCAGTATTTTAGGCCCCTCTGGCTGTGGCAAGACCACAACTTTGCGCTTAATGGCTGGGTTTGAAACTCCCTCGGCAGGAGAGGTGCTGATTCAGGGGCAGACGATGAACCATGTGCCGCCCCACCGGCGTCCGGTGAATACCGTTTTTCAGAGCTATGCTTTGTTTAGCCATCTGAGCGTTTGGGAAAATATTGCTTTCGGATTGCGAATTAAAAAGCGACCCAGGACCGAAATTTCCGAACGAGTGCAAGAAGCGCTGAAGCTGGTCAAAATGGAAACCTATGCTAACCGCTTTCCTTCCCAGCTTTCTGGGGGACAACAGCAACGAGTGGCTTTAGCACGGGCGCTAGTGAATCGTCCAGCGGTGGTTTTGCTGGATGAACCTTTGGGGGCATTGGATTTGAAGCTGCGTAAACAGATGCAGGTGGAATTATCCAATTTACATCAAGACCTCGGGTTGACGTTTGTGATGGTGACGCACGACCAGGAGGAAGCGCTAAGTCTCTCCGACCGGATTGCAGTCATGCGTGGGGGCAAGATTGAGCAAATTGGTTCGCCTACTGAAATCTACGAGCATCCCAAAACACCATTTGTGGCGGATTTCATTGGGGATACCAATCTATTTGAGGGGCGGATTGAAGCTTCTGACTACTCAACGCTCAAAGTTGTCACCAAAAGCGGTTTGCCAGTTGTGGTGCAGCCGTTAGAGCCTTGGGATGAGATTGGTGTCCAGGAGGTTGTGGTATGCGTGCGTCCAGAGAAGATTCAGCTAAGTCTCTATCCGCCAGCGATGCCAATCAACTGCTTTGAAGGTCGTCTGAAGCACGTGATGTACATGGGAACTCATGTTCATTATGTGGTGGAGTTACTTTCAGGCGATCGCTTAACGGTTCGGCAGATGAATACTGTGGGAATTGAGCCTGCCTTGCATACTCCTATCTATGCTCACTGGGCAGCTACCGATTGTCTGGCAATGAATGCCTAGAGACAATGCAGCGATCGCTACCCGTACGTCTCCCGACATTCCCAGCAGCGACCGGGCTGAATGCAGTTTCAACAAGCGTTAGAATCTCATGGTCAGACCAGTGCAATCGCTTGCTTTCGGGGAACCCGGTCAACCCATTGGTCGTTGGCTAGAGACGCCGGAAGCGATCGCTTCCGGCTACCACCAAACATTAAAAAGTATTCATTCCCATCGATGACTGCCAGCCCTTTGCTGCACTGATTTTGCGCTCCTTTCCCCCAGAACTTGACAAATTGACTCAGCGACCGATTCAATCACTCCGGGGCTATCTCCTCAAAGTCAGGATGACGACTGGAAATTTGAGAAACCCCTACAAATCTAATGTTTGCCTATCAAAATACTGACGCCCGAACTAGGTGAACCGCTCCCTATAGAGCAATCTGTAAGATACTGTTAAAGAGAAATTAAAAATTAAAAATTAAAACTAAAAAATCACCTTGATAGTTTTTAATTTCCTCTTCTAAATTTTGACGATTGACGTGCAACTTTGCTGAATCCCGTGCCTCCAACTGCTCAACGGACGAACCCACAACACTCAACACGACGTAGGTTTTTACAAACGTCAGCTGCTGCTACCCTCGGACTGGCAATGTCTGGTTGCGGCTGGACGCTTGCCCAAGTGCGCTCGGCACCCGCCAACTCTGATGCATCCAACAACAAGTTATTGTATCTCTACACTTGGGCTGGCTATACCGATGAGGATTTGTTAAAACGCTTTACCAAAGAGACTGGAATCAAGGTCATTGCTGATGTCTATGATTCCAACGAAGCGATGCTAGCCAGGATTCAAGCATTGGGAGGCGGGGACTACAGCATTATTTACCCATCTGACTATACGGTGAGGAAGATGGTGGAACTGGGCTTGCTCAGTGAAATCGATCGCTCCCGTGTGGTAGGTTTGGATCGGTTGTTTCCCCGCTTCCAGAATCCCGTCTATGACCCAGAAAACCGCTACAGCATACCTCTGAGTTGGGGAACAACGGGTCTCATTTACAACACCCAGAAGCTGAAGCAACCACCAGCAGATTGGAATTATCTCTGGGACAATCAGCAGGCACTTTCTCGAAGGATGACCTTGCTGAATGATGTTCGGGAAGTAATGGGTGCGGTGTTGAAAATGCTGGGGTACTCTTACAACTCAAAAGACCCGCAGCAGATTAAACAGGCGTATGAAAAGTTAATGGCGCTCAAACCGGCCCTCGCTTCTTTCACCTCTGATGCCTGGAGAACTCAAATTTTAACTGGGGATTTGCTGCTGGCAATGGGATTTTCATCCGATGCCAATGAAATTATTCCAGAAAATAAAAACTTACAATATCTAATTCCTCGGAGTGGTTCTTCGGTGTGGACTGACACACTGGTTGTTCCGATAACAGCTCCCAATCCAGAAGGAGCTTATGCCTGGATTAACTTTATGTTGCAACCTGATGTCGCCGCTCAGATTTGCGAACGTTTAAGTTTCGCAACACCCAATCAAGCTGGCTACAACCAGTTACCGGATGAAATTCGTAACAATCAGATTTTATTTCCCGCAGAGGCGGTACTTGCTCAATGCGAAGGCGTTGCGCCGCTTGGAAAAGTTGCCGAAGTTTATGAATCCTATTGGACTCGATTGACGAGCAGCTAACATTAAATAATCTTGAGTTTTGAATGATGAATTGAAGCAATAATTGATACTTCCTATCAATCATCTTTCATTACTAACTCAAAACTCAAAACTCAAAACTCAAAACTCTTTTCTGTCGTGTCTACCCCAACTTCCCCTCCCTCTATCCCCAATCCCACTCCCTCTGATGGAATAGAATCGCCAGTGCTAATGGGCAGCAGACGCCCCGGCTTGAAGTGGTTGGAACCAATGGCACTGCTGGGTCCTGCTGGTATCTGGTTGGGTTTGTTGCTAGTGCTGCCAACGCTGGTGATTTTTCAGCTGAGTTTAGTGCCAGGAATCCGACCTGGGGATGTGGTGAATCCCAGCGGTTTGGATAACTATACGCTGGTGTTTCAACCAGTTTACTTGCAGGTAATCGGGCGATCGCTATTTTTTGCAATTGGCACTACAATCGTTTGTCTTTTACTCGGATTTCCAGTTGCCTACTGGATTGGTCAAATGGCACCGAAACAGTGGCGAAATTTGCTGCTGCTAGGCTTTGTCTTGCCTTTGTGGACATCATCGCTGCTGCGTTCTTACGCCTGGATTACAATTTTGCGTCCTACGGGTGTCCTGAACACGATGTTAACGACTTTAGGACTTCCGGCTTTGGAGTTGCTGAACCAGAGTTCAGCCGTGTTTATTGGGATGGGTTACAGTTATTTGCCCTACATGGTGTTAATTCTTTACGCTTCTGTAGAAAAACTGGATCGGCGGTTGCTGGAGGCATCTGCCGATTTGGGGGCAAATCCGATTGACACTTTTTGGAAAGTGACTGTCCCGCAAACGCTACCAGGAATCGCTGCGGGTTCTTTGCTTGTATTTATTAGTACTTTAGGGGATTTTGTCGATCCGGAATTGCTGGGTGGTGCCTCCAGCATGACCATATCCCGCTTGATTTATAACCAGTTTTTAGGTGCGACTCAGAATTGGGGATTTGGCTCATCTTTGAGTATGGTATTAATTTTTGCCGTGAGTGTAGCGATCGCGCTTTTGATTAAATACGGCGATAGCACACCGCAAAAATAAGGCTTATATAGAAGGTGCGTTGGCGATAGCGTAACACACTATTATTTTCAGAAAATCTCTAGAATTTCTGTTAAATATTTGCCATAGGCACTAGACAAGTATTGGCGCAAGTGCTAGATTTATATACTGGGAATATGTACGCCCATATAAAGTATTTTTTGAATTTAATAATGATTGATTGGTCAGTAAGCGCTGACTAATTCACTGTATGGAATAACTGTAAGTTGGGTTGAGGAACGAACCTCACCAAATTGTTTAGAGGGGTTGGATTTCCTTACCTTAACCCAATCTACGCTAAATCAAGTTTCCAATTATTTATGAGTTATTGCTTAAATCCCGCCTGTCAGAAGTGCCAAAACTCCCACAATGATAAATTTTGTAAAAACTGCGGGACGAAGCTGGTACTTTTAGGGCGTTACCGGGCTTTGGCACCACTTGGACAAGGCGGGTTTGGTAGGACTTTTCGGGCAATTGATGAAGCGAAACCGTCCAAACCAGCTTGTGTAATTAAGCAATTTTTCCCGATACAACAGGGTACGGATACAGCTAATAAAGCAGCAGAGTTATTCCATCAAGAAGCTGTACGGCTAGAAGAATTAGGCAATCATCCGCAGATTCCGGAATTGTTAGCCCATTTTGAGGAAGAGAACCGTCAATATTTGGTGCAACAGTTTATTAACGGACAAAATTTAGCCCATATATTAGAACAACAAGGCGCTTCTAGCGAAACCGAAATTCGCAGCTTGTTGGCAGACTTGCTGCGCGTCTTAGAATTTGTGCATAGTAAGCAGGTAATTCACCGAGATATTAAGCCAGAGAATATCATTCGTCGTCAGGTTGATAATCAACTGGTGTTAGTAGATTTTGGTGCAGCTAAATTTGCGACAGGAACCGCATTAGCCAGAACTGGAACAGTGATTGGTGACTTTCGATATATTGCACCAGAACAAGCAGTCGGGAAAGGAGTTTTTGCCAGCGATTTATATAGTTTGGGCGTCACCTGCATTCATTTGCTGACTAATGTTGAGCCTTTAGAGTTATTTGATACTGATGAGGATGCTTGGGTTTGGCAAAATTACTTACAAAATGCTCTAAGCGACGAATTGCGTAGCATCATAGATAAGATGATCCAAAGAGGTGCGAAACGGCGATATCAATCAGCCGAAGATGTAATAAATGCATTAACTCCGCAAAAGTCATCTGTAGCGCCAACAATTCTGAATATCCCTCAACCTTTACCGCTTAAAACGTTCGATTTTGATGTGGTAACAGTAAACGGACAGGGAATAGAAACTAACCGCCACCGAATGCAAGCAAAATATTTCTCTGAAGACTTAGGTAGTGGGATGACACTAGAAATGGTAGAAATTCCCGGCGGTACTTTCCTCATGGGTTCTCCAGACACGGAGAAGGGGCGAAGTACCAGGGAAAGCCTGCAACATCAAGTAACTGTAGCACCGTTTTTCATAGGAAAATTCACCATTACACAAGCGCAGTGGAAAGTCGTAGCAACTCTGCCAAAAATCAACAGAGAGATGCAACCAGATCCTTCCTACTTCAAAGGTACAAATCGACCAGTAGAAAATGTATCCTGGGAGGATGCTGTAGAATTTTGTGCGCGTCTGTCGAAAAAAACTGGCAAGAGTTATCGTTTACCCAGCGAAACCCAATGGGAATACGCTTGTCGTGCAGGCACAACTACACCTTTTCACTTTGGCGATACAATTACTTCTAAAGTAGCGAACTACGACAGTAGATATACTTACGCCTCTGCACCGAAGGGAAAATATCGTCAGGAAACGACGGAAGTGGGGAGTTTTCCTCCGAATGCCTTTGGATTATACGATATGCACGGAACTGTTAGGGAATGGTGTGCTGATATTTGGCATGATAACTACAATGGTGCGCCTGTTGATGAGAGTGTGTGGAAGTCTAGCGCAGATAACCGATATCGGCTGTTGCGTGGGGGTTCGTGGCTTCTCAATTCTAAGTACTGTCGGAGTGCGGTTCGTAGCAGGGATGAACTGGTTAGTAGGTGCAGCGATCACGGTTTTCGGGTTGTAGTTACTGCCTCGGCGTGGACTCTTTCCTAGCCTTTCACTCTCTTCCTTCGCGCTCTTTGCGTCTTTGCGGTTCCTAAAAATCAATTTACCTGGACGCACGGATTCCCATTGTATAAGTATAACCCTAATCCAGGGAAAGGTAGTATAAAATAATACAAAAGTTTAAAATTTACGGAGACGATAACACTTGAGACGCGATCGCACTCTTCCAAAGATTCAATCGCATCCAGTAAAGTGAAGAAAGTTGGCATAGAGCGTGTAGCGAAGTGGCTGCTCTGTTCAGCATCGCAAATCCGACAAATGGTGAAATTGAATGACAGGCACCGTCAGCCATCAGCAGGAGGAAATCCCTTTAGAGATTATGTTGAAGTCCCAGGATAAACCTCGTATTTCTTGGCAGGTTATTTTCACACTGCTGATGTTCTTTTATATGTACCTGCCCATTCTGGTACTGACGTTTTATAGTTTTAACGAGTCTACCTATAGCGCTGGTTGGGAAGGATTCACCCTCAAATGGTATCTGAAGCTGTTTCAGGACACCCGCGTCCTGACGGCGCTGCAAAATAGCTTAACCGTGGCGTTGTGTGCAGTAGCGATCGCTGCCGTCTTAGGCACCATAATGGCAGTTGGTTTAGCCCGTTATACCTTTCCGGGGAAAACCTTGTATCGCGGCGTTTCTTACCTGCCGCTGATTATTCCCGATATTGCGATCGCTGTTGCCACGCTGGTATTTTTAGCCGTTATTGGTATGCCGTTGAGCTTGTGGACAATTGTGGCAGCTCATGTCGTCTTTTGTCTTGCCTACGTCGCCTTGGTGGTTTCTTCTCGAATTAGCGGTTTAAACCCCCATTTAGAAGAAGCTGCCCTCGATTTAGGAGCGACGCCAGTACAAGCTTTTATCCAGGTGTTGCTTCCAGAATTAATGCCAGCAATTATTTCCGGTTGCCTGTTAGCTTTTGTCCTCAGCATGGACGACTTTCTCATTGCTAGCTTCACTGCCGGTACGGGTGCCACAACATTACCCCTAGAAATCTTTAGCCGCATCCGCACTGGCGTTAAACCGGATATCAACGCTCTCAGCGTGATGCTGATGATTGTGTCAGGTTTTGTCGCTTTTGTTGCTGAATTGCTCCGCTACCGCAGCGAACAAAAACGCTTTAAATAGCTTTGAATTTGTAGAGATGTCGCTGCATCTTATTTCGGGATTTTAAAATTTAACAATGAACAAAAAATTGTCATAATTTAATCTATTTGTTGGTAAAATTATTCAATGAACTTAAAATTAATTCTTCCTATATGGGAAGTTAATTTGCTTTAAAAAAATGCACAGATTTTCATTATTTAATTAATACTAATAATACCAGCTCAAGGGAAAACAGTAAATTATAAATGGCTCCTATTGAGCCGCTGTCAAAATTGAAAAAGGAGGCTGATTACCAGCCTCCTTTTCAGGAGAAATAGATAGGGGCGCATAGCAAGAGTGCCCGTATCCGTTGAGGGTTAAACAAGTTTGAGATTGGGATACTCAGCCAGCAAATCATCAGAGGTAAGCGTGTCGCCTTCTGCCTGAGGTGCCCAGAGAATTTCTACTGCAAGTAGGCGATCGCTCCCGATGCCACCAATCTGACGCAAGGCTTGACGCAAATCGTCAGTGCTGTTGATTTTCGGCAGTTGCAGATTGCCTTCGGCACCCACCAAAATCGTCACAATAATGTATTCACTAGGGCCTTCTGCCATCATCTGATTTGCAAGCTTGCCAGCTTCCTCAGATCCCGCCGGTAAAGATGCTTTGGGCGTTGCTGCCTTGAGCTGATTATTGACGTTCGAGAGAGTCTCTTCGGTGACTTTGCTGCGTTCACCCAGAGCTAGCTGATTAAACTTGGCTTCTGCGGCTTGTAACGCTGTTTGCTGAGATTCTGCTGCCCCATACACCCAGTATTCCGGGTGACGTAGCAAAGCTAGGGTACTTTCTTGAAGCACTTGGGCACGACCGATGGCGGAACTCATATCAGATGTACGCGCCAACTCGTCTAATTCTCCTTGCAAGCTGCGAGCTTCTGCCAAAAGACCCACTTGCACCTCTGCCACAGAAACTTTGGGATTGCCGTAGCCCAGCGAATCGGCTTCACCTGCGTCGCCAACACCAACGCGGCGGAAGCTGGAAACCAAGAAGTTAGCGATTCCCAGGAAAATCAAAATTGTAAACAGACCGCCAAATCCGCCCCCGATGCCAAAGAAGGGAAATAGCAACGGGAACCCAAATCCACCCCCAAATCCACCCCCAGGATAAGGAGCCGGATAATATCCGCCGGATGGTGGCGCGTAGGTGCGGCTAGGAGGCGAATAGCTGCGGCTGGGCGCTCTAAAGGAACCCCCTCCAATCCGACCGCCTGAGCGAGCTGCTAAAGCTCCGTCAGCATGACCTAGCGTCAGGGTAAGGATCAGACCAAAGACGAACAAAGATTTCAAAAGGGGTTTAATTGCTGAAAGCAGTTTATTACGCATACATACTGTGCCTATTCAATCTGATTAAAACTGTAGCGGCTGGCAGCAACTCCTAGCATCTTCCTAACTATCGAGCGATCCGAGCTACATCTTTAATGTATCGCCTCCACCCGACTGGCGCGGGATCAATGCGGGGCGGATTTCCTCACGGGGAATCCGTACTCGAAAGGATGACGGATGAGGGATAACGCGAATCGCTGTGCGTTACCCAGGAACTGGACTAGAAACCACAGATGAAAAGTACAGTATGGGGAGTAAATCTTGTGGCTGTTTTCCGAGAAACAACCGAGAATTTATCTTCAGCCATTCCTTGTTCAATCTTCATCTCTGAGGTTCCAATTAGCCGCCGCCGACGATGGTGACGATTTCAATCGCGTCCCCCTCTTTGATCTCCGTTTGCGACCAAAACTGTCGATGGAGAATCTCACCGTTGTACTCAACCGCCACTAGGCGAGGATTTAACCCCAGATGCTCTAACAACTGGGGCAATTTAGTGTCAGGCGGGCAGGTGCGGGGTTCCCCATTCACTTGCAGCGTGATTTGACCAGACGGACTAAACATAAGATTGGGGAACGCGAACATCAACAGAGCGGAGAGTTTGCAGACGACTCAGCTGGGAGAGGAAATACTGAGTCATTAACATCGGCTGATCTGCCTGCATGATGGCGCGAACCGCTGCCACTCGTTCGGCTCCCGCCTCCAGCACATCATTTAAGTTATTCGCATCAATGCCCCCAATGGCAAACCAGGGAATCGAGGCATTTTCAGCCGCATAGCGGACATAATCCAGACCAGCAGCAGCTTTATCTACTTTGGTTGGAGTTTCATAAACGGGGCCAACTCCGATATAGTCAGCACCCTCCTGGATAGCTCGCTGCATTTCTTCCGGGTTCGTGGTGGAGCGACCAACCAGGCGTTGTGGCCCTAGCAACTGTCGGGCGAGGGCGATGGAGATATCTTGTTGTCCCAGATGCACGCCATCGGCATTCACTGCCAAAGCCAGATCCACCCGGTCGTTCATAATAAACAGGGCACCGTATTGATGGCATAGCTGGCGGAGTTTAGCAGCATGAGCGACTCGCACAGAATCGTCGGCATTTTTTTCTCGATACTGTACCAGAGTCAGTCCCCCTTGCAGGGCGGCTTCAACGATGGAAAATAGCTGTTCTGAGGCAGAAGTAACGAGGTATAGATGCGATCGCAACAGCACCTGATGTCGTCGGTAAGCCAGCAAATTGCTCTCCAGCGTATACACCCGATAGCGTAATTGCTTTGCCGCCGAGCCGAGGTCGGGGTCATAAAGCTTGCTATATTCTTCCAGCACCCGCAGGGCTTCTTCCACACGAGCAAAATTGACTTGCAACAGCTGCTGAATGCTAGAGCGCTGTTGTTCTTGAGGATGGGTCAACTCCGTGCCCGCATCACCTGGGGTATCCCGTGCAGCCCGAAGCTCCATGCCATGCCATTTGGCTAGCTCCTGCCGCATTTGCTTGCATTCATTGACTAATTGGGAGCTATTCACGCCAAAGCGACACCATTCTTCGATAATCCGCAAGCCTTCTCTGGCTCGGTCTAAATTGGCGTCTAGAATGCGGCAAACCGCTGGCTGTGCTTGTATGAGCAAGTCCCCAACTGGCTCTCGAACGCTGTGTTTCTCGCCCATCGCAACCACTCCATTATTTTTCATCGTAGCAGTCTAGTTTCCTAATTTCTGAAATCTGTGAAGTGACAGGGTAGCACGTACCAACCAAATTTTCTCAATTGCCCCATATATTTTATCCAACTGAATAAAAAATAGAATGCGGGGATTAACAAGGTTGAGCAAAATGAACAATGCTGATATCGTGCGGATTGTGAACTAAGTCATGTGAACTAAGTCAGTAACATTTCGTCTATGGGTTAGGAGCAAGTAGCGTCCTTATCCCAATTCTTTAGCCTACGGGTTTCTAGTTTTTTGTACCTACCTATTTAAGAACGTTTAACAGCAGTATTATCATTCAAAGAATGCCCCCACAGAATTTTCTTTTGGAATGCCCATCGAATTCCTCGCTTTGAAGAGGATGCTCAGGTTGATGAGCTGTTAGCGGTTGGGGTCTTTTTAGAAATGTAAGAAATGTAAACAAACGGGTAGCCTCTATCCCAAAATAGGGGTGCATAGACTAAAACTAGGTGCTTTCTTCCATCAGCCTTTACCGATATTGCAGTGCCAACTTGAGAGGAGTAGAGCCGTGAGTTTGAAATGCCCCGACAATCGTCAATTGAATGCCCTAGTCAGAAAATGCCGTCCGTCTGTTCGTACCTGTCGCATATTCTTAGGATTAGTGACTGCGATCGCAATCCCGTGGCTGGACGTTACGGTAATCAAGGCACAGCCTACGGTGGCTCAGGTTCCCCCGGATGGGCAGACGCAGATGTCACAAATGAATCGGTTGTATGTCAACCCCGCTGCGGGAAATGACAGTAATGGCACTGGAGACGAGCAGGAACCGTTCCAAACGATTACTCATGCCTTGCAGGTCGCTCAGCCGAACACCGCCATCGTACTGGCACCCGGCACCTACAGCACCGAAACGGGTGAAACCTTTCCCTTAAGACTCAAAGCCGGTGTAACGATTCAGGGCGATCGCAGCACCAAAGGGGAGAATATTGTCATCCTCGGCGGCGGTCAGTTCCTCAGTCGTTTCTTTGGCGGTCAAAATATAGCGATCGCTGGGGCAAATCAAGCAGGGCTGATGGGCGTCACTGTGACGAATCCGAATCCACGAGGTTACGGTCTTTGGATTGAATCCACCAGTCTGATGGTGGCGGATAACACTTTTACGGGAAGTAAGCACGATGGAGTTGCCGTCACTGGCAATAGTGCCCCCACCATTCGCAACAACTACTTCTATGAAAACGGGGGCAATGGGATTACGATTTACGGGACTTCCCGACCGGAAGTGCGGGAGAACGTGTTTGAAAATACGGGATTTGGCATTAGTATCGGTCATAATGCTGCCCCGCAGCTAATTGCCAATCGCATCAGTGGCAACAAAGATGGGGTCGTCGTAGAAACCAAGGCAACACCTGTTCTCCGGAATAATATTATTGAAAATAACGCTCGTTACGGGTTAGTGGCAGTTTCCCAAGCCCGTCCTGATTTAGGAACTGCTGGCGAACCGGGCGGCAATATTTTTCGTGCCAATGGTCTATTGGACATTAACACCAAGGCTTCAAGCCAGGAGATTCCTGCCTATGGGAATGAGATTACTGCCAAAACGGCAGGACGCATTGACCTGACGGGCATGGCAATCCCCCCCACCCCGCTTGTAGAAGCTCCCATTGCCAGCGGGCTTCTGAAGCCGCTTCCCACCGCTTCCCTGCCGCCACAGGAAGCCCTGGCACCGATTCAGCCAGTAGCGAGGAATGGTGGAAGTTCTCAATCTTTGCCACTCCTCTCTAACCGCCCGAACTCAGAGATTTTAACTCCAGTACAATCGGTACCCACTGACAGCACCGGGACTAAAATTTCCGTTCAACCGCCTGCCCCAACCTCTCAGCGAGCAAGAACGTCAGCTTACGGATTACCAACATTGCAGCCTCCGGTGGTGCCTCCGGTGGTGTCGCCAGTAGTGCCGCCCCAGCAGCCCAGAGCGACAGCGTCTCCCTTGCCGATATCGCCTGTGCCCCAGACTGCACCCCTAGAAATTCCCGCGCCGCCTCCGGTTGCTCGGTCGCCGTTGCCGACTTCCCGGTCGCCCAGAGCGACGACATTACCAGCGCTACCGTCGTCAGCTTCTACATTACCGGCGCTACCGTCATCCGCCCCGTCTCAACCGTCGCCTGCCCCCCGGACTCTGGACTTCGGGGTAGCACCACAGGAGCCTCTCCAAGCTTCAGCTTCCTCCGATTTGCTGCCAGTGCCGAGTCCTGATGTTCCTTTGGGGAATATCGGCAACAGTCGGGCTGCTAGCGGGAGAGTGCCCCGCCGAGCGGGCGGTAGTCAACAGGCTCTAGGTTTGCGTTATCGGGTTGTGGTGGAGGCTCAAAATTCGCGCCAAGAGGCTTTAGTGCGATCGCTTGCACCCGATGCCTTCCGCACGCGCTCCAACGGTCGGACGGTGATGCAGGCGGGAGCTTTTAGCACCCGCGATCGCGCTTTGGAAATGCAGCAAATGCTCAACACGAAAGGTTTAGCAGCCACGATTGAGTCAAGGAATTAATATTGTTTGTCAGGGGTTGATGGTTAATTGTCCGTTGTCATTGACCCCGGATGATTACCCACGACCCAATGTTCTACAGTTGGTTATTTTGACCCGTAATCATTCTTAGCTCATACCGCTATGCCAAGAGATGAGTCGCTCTCTCGAAGCTTGATGCTAATTTGTTTTGGAACAGCGGTGGTGTTGTTCTCAGTTTCTAGGCGGACAAGTTCTTCAAGGGTGACGACCGTCAGCTTGGATTCCCCGATTCGGAGTCAGCGCCAGGTCGGCAAGTTGGCAAGTTGGCAGCTTGGAGACTTGTGGAGTAAAAATCGCTCTTCAAATAGCCGCTCAACCGATCGGGAATATTCAGTGCTAGAAACCGCTCAGGCAGCATCCGCTTGGCAATCGCATCTCGTTGTCGATTTGAGCGATCGCCTGGTTTATGTTTACCGTGACGATCGGCTGCAAGCCAGTTACCCCGTAGCGGTGGGGCAGTTGGGTTGGGAAACGCCCACGGGTTCGTTTCAAGTTTTGCAAATGAACCAAAATCCGGCGTGGCGTCAACCGATTACGGGTGAAGTTATCCCATCTGGGGCGAATGATAATCCCTTAGGCGATCGCTGGATTGGTTTTTGGTCGGATGGGCGTCATCAAATTGGGTTTCACGGCACCAACGAAGAACACCTGATCGGGCAAGCAGTCTCCCACGGCTGCTTGCGAATGCGAAATCAAGATATTCGGATGCTTTATCAGCAGGTCGCGAAAGGGACACTCGTGCTGGTTCGCAGGTAGGAGGGAAAAGTTTTGAGTTTTGAGTTCTGAATTAATCACTCAAAACTCAAAATTCATCATTTATAACTCTTCCATTATTCGTTGCTATGGTTACTGGATTGAGGTTCAAAGCTGGGTGCGTAGGTTTGGAGTAAAGAACTCACCTGCTTGAACACGTCGCTGTCGTTCGCTTTGCTGAGCGCTTGCCGTTCTGGGAAAAATTCGGGACGATCCAGATTCCGGGCGATCGCTTCGCTCACTTGCTGGGTAATCAGCTCTTGAAGTTCATCTTTTGCCCGCATTCGCTGATAGCTAGCACCTTCCTCCGTCGTGGCATACAGCGGAGGCAAGCGATTGAGCGCGTAGGCGGCAATATCGCCGACATCTAGAACGCGATCGCTGGTTGCCTCAATTTCTGCGACTCTAGCGATCGCTTCCGTCAGCACCAACTCTTCCATGACATTGATGAACTGTTTTCGAGGAACTGCAACCACTTCCCCAGTTAACAGTGCGCCCATCAGACGGTCTAGAGCCATGTATTCTTCAATCGAAAGCTCAGAAGCCGTGTCACAGATGCGCCCCACCTCTGCTTCCATCGCTGGCGTCAGATAACCATCCTGCAGGGCTTGTTCAACAATTTTTTCAATACTCATCTAAAAATCCTGCTGGATACCCCATCCAAACTGTTTTGGTTGGCTAGGAAAGCGAGGCAGGGATTACCGCTTCCCTAAAAGTGCGTGCCCGTTTTCGAGTGTTGATACGCCCTCAACGAAGCCGAAACCTGCGTTGATGTCTTTTCGCCCATGCCCACTCATCTATCCTGGCATAACCAGCGCCTCAAAATACGCAAAACTACGCAGGCTTAACATCAGTCGGTTAGCGAACTAACAATATTGCTTTGACATTGGGAATTTTCGGGATTTTTCCCAAAGGCTATTCAACATTTACGCTTCTCAGATGACTATCTACAATCCCCGTCCGCAAAGCTTTCGCTTCGGAAAAGCCTACACTAGCTCCCGGTGGGATAGTCGAAGACATTGAAAAATGCTTCGCAATCTCGTTTCGGAGAGGCAACCCTGCCACAATCTTTCCTCAATACAACACCAAATACATTAAAACCTAAAAAAATTCATCAAAACTTCAAAAAACCTCATTCAACTCCTTGAGTTCTCCAAGGTACTGGGTCTACGGCAAGACTATTGACATACAATCCCCAATGTAAGTGAGGACCCGTTGAAGCTCCCGTTGAACCAATTGCCCCAATCACCTGTCCCGCTTTTACAAAATCCCCTTCCTTGACATCAATCCGGCTCAAGTGCATAAAAATACTGGTGACGCCTTGACCGTGATCTACCCCAATTACATTTCCGTGAACTCGGAAACCCTGAGCAACCCGTCCCACCAGCGCCACTCTTCCCGATGCTGGTGCTGTTACCGGCGAACCATACCCACCCGCGTAGTCAACCCCGCGATGGTAGTAGTCATTCGCAAACTTGCCATTGTAGTAACGGCGAACCCCGTAAATACTGGTGATGCTACCTCGGTTCGGCTTGAGAAAAGGACCATTCCAGAACTTTTGCGGCGTCACCAAATTTTTAAAAGCTGCCACGCGGTTGAGTTCAAATTGGGTTGCTGATTGTCCGGCTTTTCCGGGGGGTAGGGTAATCCGTTGCACCGGGAAATTGCGCGATCGCAATGGCAACGACAGGTTTTTGACTTCCCCATCACCAGCAACCCGAATTTGTAGCGTTCCCGGCTTGTCTAAAGGCGTTGTCGGTAGCAAGACTCGAAAGCGATTTTGACCGAGGGAAAACGCCCGGTAAGTCTTCTGTTTGAAAGAAACCGTGGGACTCTGCGAACCAGGAGAGTCCGTCTGAATCACGACCGAGAGCGTATCCCCAAGCTGGGGATTGTTGGGTGCCACCTGTACCTGCAAAGCTTTGACAGGCAAAGCAGTAGAAACTAAAAAAGCAAAAGGCAACAGAAAGAATTCTTTGTTTTTACGGTTCGCTTTGGACTTTTGACTGGACAAGAGTGTAGAAACCAGCCGCCGGTCATGGCGAGATTGAAGCAGACTCTTAAGCGACATCACAGGCAATTTTCTCCGAGCCAGTAATTGACAAAGCGTCTATGACCTTGTCTATGACCTTTATTACTAGCGGATAGACTATCACCTTGCCTGGACTGTTTCCACCGCCTTTCCTCAATTGATCCCAGTTGCCCAATAGAAACCTGAGGCAATGGCGTTAGCACAGTCCATAAAACTCTGTATTCTAAGTTTATATACCTTTATACTTGTTCTCATAAAACAAACTTGTGCAAGAAGACTTTAGACTGATTGTTGACTTAGTATCTGTTTTGGCAGCAGCAGCCGTTGGTGGAGTGGTATCAGCGCTGCTGCGGCAACCTGCCTTACTGGGTTATATCGTCGGCGGAATCGTCGTTGGGCCTGCGGGGTTGGGACTGATTAAAGAATTGGTTCAGATAGAAACCCTGGCTCAATTTGGTGTCGCCTTTTTGTTGTTCGCCTTGGGCGTTGAGTTTTCGTTTGCGGAATTAAAAAAAGTTAAAGGCATCGCCTTGGGTGGAGGCGGACTACAGATTGCCCTGACAATTGCAGTCACGGTTGCAGTCTGTGGACTCACTGGAGCGTGGGGTACCTTACCGGCAAAGGGTGTCTTCCTGGGGGCAATTCTGTCTTTGTCTTCAACCGCAATTGTCTTTAAGTGTCTGATGGAGCGAAATGAGACGGGGACGCCTCACGCTCAGGTGATGCTGGGGATTTTGGTGGTACAGGATTTGGCATTGGGGTTGATGCTGGCTGTCTTGCCAGCGCTGGATCAACCGCCAGAAGCGATTGGCAAGGCTGTGGCTTTAGCGCTGTTACAGATTGGGTTATTTGCGGCTGTGGCTGTGGCAGCAGGCATCTGGCTGATTCCTCCCTTGCTGCGCCTCTTGGCTCGAACGGAAAGCCGGGAGTTGTTTCTGTTGGGCGTGGTGGCGCTGTGTTTGGGGATTGCGTTGCTCACGGAGGCTTTGGGTCTTTCGATTGAAATGGGGGCATTTGTCGCCGGGTTAATGATTTCGGAGGTGGAATACGCCGACCAAACCCTGACTTATGTGGAGCCGTTGCGGGATGTGTTTGCGGCACTGTTTTTTGCGGCGATTGGGATGCTCATCGACCCGATTTTCCTGTGGAACAACCTAGAGTTAATTCTGGGGCTGGTTTTACTGGTTTTTGTCGGCAAGTTTTTGATTGTGACGCCGATTGTTAGAGCGTTTGGCTATCCGCTGAAAACTGCGGTAATTGCTGGTTTGGGGTTAGCTCAAATTGGAGAATTTTCGTTTGTTCTAGCCAGTGAAGGACAAGCTTTGGGGCTGGTTTCTCGGCGGGTTTACTTGCTGATTTTGGGCACGACTGCGGTGACGCTGGTACTGACGCCTTTTGTGATGCGGCTGGTGCCAAAATTGTTGGAGTTGCCTTGGCTGAAGCCATATCTAGATCCGGTGGATGACCCGATGGAAGTGGCGGTAGATGCGCCTTTGCAAAATCATGTGGTGGTCTGCGGTTATGGACGGGTGGGACGAAATCTGATCAAACTGGTGCAGGAGCATAACTATCCAGTGGTAGTGATTGACCAGTCGGAAAGCCGGATTCAGCAGTTAAGAGAAGCAGAAGTTTCTTATGTTTATGGCAATGCGGTAAGTTTGCACGTACTGGAAGCTGCGGGGGTAGATAAGGCGAAGGGGATGGCGATCGCGCTTCCCGATCCAATGAGTACCCGCCTTTGCCTCAAACGCGCTTTAGAATTGGCTCCGGATCTGGATATTGTCGTTCGCGCTAACCACAACAACGATATCGAACTGCTTTATCAGTTGGGGGCGCGAGAGGTGGTGCAACCGGAGTTTGAAGCCAGTTTGGAACTGGCGGCGCATCTATTAGCCGGTAGTGGCTTGCCGACATGGCAGATCCAGAAGGAAATGCAGCAAATTCGCAATAGCCATTACCTGGCATTGCGTCCAGAGCGATCGCCTTCGGAGATTGCTCATGACTTACAAATTGCCACTGCTGAAATGAATAGTAAGTGGTATTCTCTACCGCCTAACTCTCCTCTGATTGGGATGACGCTACAGGAGACGGATATGCGCCGATTAACGGGTGTCACGTTGATGGCAATTCGGCGAAATGGTGGGGAAGAAGTAGACTATCCAGACAAGCAAACTTCCCTGCAAGCAGGCGATCGCCTCTTGGTGGTGGGAGAATCCAACGAACAAGCTGCCTTTAATCAACTAGCAAACGGTGAAGTGGCAATCCCAAGCCAGACTGCGCCCTGTCAGTGGTTGCAGGTTCCAGAGGCCAGCCCAGCTGCTGGTAAACCGCTCTCAGAGTTGCATATGCGCCGCCAGTATGGGGTGCAAGTGCAAGCAATTCGGCGAGATGGCAAGTTCATCCGCTTTCCGGGGGGCGACACCGAGCTGCAATCGGGCGATCAGCTGCTCTTATGCGGCGGCAGTTTTCCCCTCAATCAGGTGCAACAGTTGTTGGCACCCGAATCTGAGCCTCCGGTTTTCCCAGTCCCTACGCTCAACTTGCCAGTAAGCGAAGCGATACAAGAGCATCTTCCCTCTGATAATCAGCGAACAGGCGAATCAAGGTAATCGGTCATTGGGGAAGCAATTCCCGATTCCCGATTCCCGATTCCTAATTACTTTGGCTGCACATAAGCGATCGCGTGTCGCCAAACCATCGTTTGCTGATTCGATTCATCTTGTAGACAAATACAGTTCTGATCTTGCCAACGCAGTTTACCAACGAGTACATCGTTCGTGAGGAGTTTCAGTTCAACCCTTTGTCCCTCTTTCACAAATGTTTGGACGAGGCGAGTGCTTGGTAAGCCTGTTTCCAGTTCAGTTGTCATAATGCAAGATTTTTCCTAATGCGAATTGCCAGATTTCAGGATTGAAGGACTGCCATTAACCATTACCCATTCCATAGTTTATGCTAATCGAAAATTGCGAATCGAAGGATTGCTAAATGGGAATCGAGTTTACTAAGTATCACGGACTGGGAAACGATTTCATTCTGATTGACAATCGTTCCTCATCAGAACCCAAGGTAACGCCAGAACAAGCGGTCAAGTTTTGCGATCGCCACTTCGGCATTGGTGCCGACGGCGTGATTTTTGCCCTGCCGGGACAAGACGGCACCGACTACACCATGCGGATTTTCAACTCCGATGGTTCCGAACCGGAAATGTGCGGCAATGGCATTCGCTGTTTAGGCAAATTTCTCGCTGATTTAGAAGGAAAATCTACTCAAGAAACTCAATATCGGATTCATACCCTGGCAGGTGTCATGACACCGCACATCAAGCCGGATGGGAAAGTCACCGTCGATATGGGAATGCCAGGACTACTGGCGGCAGAAATTCCCACGACGCTGGGTGCCCCTAACGAGAAAGTAATCGCTCAACCTTTAGAAGTCGCTGATGCTACTTGGTTGGTAACTTGTGTCAGCATGGGGAATCCTCACTGCATCACGTTTGTGGAGGATGTTGCCGCGATTCCTTTAGAAAATATTGGCCCCCAGTTCGAGCATCATCCCGTTTTTCCCAAGCGGACGAACACCGAGTTTATTCAAGTGGTGCGCCCAGATTACCTGAAAATGCGGGTCTGGGAACGCGGTGCAGGAATAACTTTAGCGTGCGGCACGGGTGCTTGTGCGACTGTGGTCGCTGGAGTGTTGACTGGAAAGAGCGATCGCATCGCCACCGTTGAATTACCCGGCGGCTGTTTGGAAATCGAATGGTCGGAAATCGACCAGCGAGTTTACATGACAGGACCAGCGGAGCGTGTATTCGCAGGTCAGATATAATCCGATGTGCTTTTTCTTAGCCTTCCGATAAATGGGGATTGGGGGACCAAAACCCGAACAGTTCTGTTGGTTCGATTCCCCTAGTCCCTCGCTCAATTGCCGGGAATTACACTGTAAAGTTGCACATCGCGCGATCTAGCAAAAATGCAAAAGCCGCCAGAAAAGGCTCCCCGACTCATCACCATCTCCGTCAGCCATTACTGCGAAAAAGCACGATGGGCATTAGAACGGCTTGAAGTTCCCTACATTGAAGAACGGCATATGCCGCTTTTTCATCGGCTAGCCACCCGCAAAAATGGCGGCGGACAAACGACTCCGGTTCTAGTAACGGAAACGGGTACTTTGAGCGATTCCTCTGATATCTTGCAGTATCTAGATAGCATGACGGCTGAAAGTGCAAAACTTTACCCAGCCGATCCCAAGCTGCGCCGCGAGGTTGAAAAACTCGAAGATTTGTTTAACAAGCAGCTCGGCCCCAGCATCCGTCTTTGGGCGTACTTTTATTTGCTAGATAATCGCCAGTTGATGCGGCGACTGTGGTGCGATGGCGTACCCTCTGTTGAGCGGGCGTCATTTCCAATCGTTTTTCCGTTGATTCGCGAGGCGGCACGGCGAGGCTACAATATCACGGCAGAATCGTCAGCCAGTGCCCACGACAAGATTAAGCGCATCTTCGAGAACGTCAACGCGCGGTTGGCAGATGGACGTTCCTACTTAGTTGGCGATCGCTTTTCGGCAGCAGACCTCACGTTTGCCTGTCTTGCGGCTCCGGCTGTACTGCCTGCGGAGTATGGGGCGAGCCTGCCCAACTTAGATGAGTTCCCCGATGAATTTGCAGCGGCAATTAAAGAGTTACGAGAAACCCCAGCCGGAGCTTATATCTTGCGCCTGTTCCGTGAAGAACGCCAGCGGTAATGGTTCATTGCAACAGAGAGCGGGAAAGTGGGAAGCGATCGCATCCTCACGGTTGAACGACCTGGCAGATGTTTGGAAATCGTTTGCTCATAAACAGACTAGCCTGTTCGCAGGCAAAATCTAATCGCGATGTAACATCGAACCTTGAAAACGGGAACCTTAAATTAGGTCAACCCAAAGGAATTGTGATGACAGGCGCTATTTACCTAATTCAAGACAAGGGTCAGCTGGTTGAAATGATCGAACAGCCCTATGACTCGGAAGCTTTGCTGCAAAAACTGCTAGCCGACTATCCCAGTTTGTTAGCTGGTGACCAAATCAACAGTGCGGCACCGAGACGTTGGTTGTTAGTTTCACAGGAGATGCCTGTGCCATCTGAAGACAATGGTTTCGACCGATGGGCACTCGACCATTTATTTCTCGACCAAGATGGAATTCCAACTCTGGTGGAAGTCAAGCGCAGCTGCAACACTCAAATTCGCCGAGAAGTAGCTGGACAGATGCTCGACTATGCTGCTAATGCAGTGGTTTATTGGCCTGTCGAGAAAATTATTGCCCAATTTAACGCTAATTGTCAGGTAAAAAGTCAAGATTCTGAACAGATACTCAGCAATTTTCTAGGCGCTGATGCTAACCCCTCTGAGTTTTGGGAAAAGGTCAAGACAAATCTGCAAGCTGGCAAAGTCCGTCTAGTCTTTGTTGCTGACAAGATTCCTCCTGAACTTCAACGTATCGTGGAGTTTTTAAATAAACAAATGAGTCCAGCGGAAGTATTGGCAATTGAAATTAACCAATACGTTGGTCAAGGTTTAAAAACTCTTGTTCCTAGAATTATTGGTCAAACAGTAGCAGGAAAATCAACGCAATCTCTACTAAATTATGAGAGTAAGCAATGGAATGAGTCCTTGTTCTTTCAAGAATTAGAGGCTAAAAAAGGGAGTGATGTAGCTCAAGCTGCCAGAAGCGTTTTCAACTGGATAAATTGTGAAAAAATGCAGGTGAGTTGGGGGAAAGGAAAAATTGAAGGGTCTCTGATCCCCAGAATAATCAGTTACAAAGGAGAAACCAGAAAGTTTTTCACAATTTGGAGTGGTGGCAAAATTGAGATTTATGCCTACGAACCTCCATTTAACTTGGAAGACAAAAAGACTGAACTTCTCAACCGCTTAAAATTAGTCCTAGGTAACTCGATTTCTGTTAATGCCTATAACTGGTATATTCCCTTGTTTGCACTGAAGGATGAGTTGATGGCGAAGCAATTTTTAGAAGTGATTGACTGGGCGATTCAGGAAATTAAAGCATCATAATGATGAATACAGGCTGTCACGTAATATGAGTTAGTAGCTTTTAACCGATTGCTGGTAGTAATCATCTGCTAGATCAGCCTATTGATATCGCCAGCGATCGCATTTGCTTCTCAAACTTATCGCTATCCATCAGCAACCTCATCTTTAGTCCACGCACGGACCTCAAAAGCGCAGTCACCAGCCATCCGCACGTAGAACAGTTGGTGGAAGCCTTCATTATAAGAAGGGCGTTGTAGCTTCTTGATTGTCGCGTAAATTGCTACATCTGGCACCCGTTTTTTACCTAAGCGCTGCTGGTTACGTTCCCGGCATTGACTCACTGACGATTTAAAGTAATAACCGATAATTTCGGCACCATACATACAACCCAATTCAATGAGAAACGCACGTTCTTCTACGGTTGGGTTAGTATTATCCACAACAACCGATTGTCCCATTTCAAGTGTTTCTTTAATAAGCTGTGTCTGCCTTCTAGAGCGGTTTTTGTTGTTCCGCAACAAATCCTTGCTAACCAGCTTATGCGTTTCAGCAAAATGAGTGTGATAGAAGGTACTTTTCCCAGAAGCTTGCAAGCCGATAAAGATGACTAACTGCATAGACAATAGCCTATCAATAGTCATTATTTAAGCATAAGATTTAGAATAAAGGTAATTTTAAAGTATTGAAAATTGCATTTTACAATTAAAACTTGGTGATTTACTCTTAAAAAAGGAGATTTTTTTACAAATAGAAAAGCTGGCGAATACCATCAACTGTTATTTGAATAGGGAAGGTGATCGCACTTAGTAGAATTTGAGCGATCGCATCTTCCTATCTTTGACTTTTATGCCGTGACTGCCTCGTTTTCAGATTCATCTCTGACTTTGAAATACCAGTACAGGTTAGCAACAGCTAAATTTGAGGCTTTCTGTAAATTTGAAGTGACTAAAGTTTTATAACCTGCGATCGCAGCTTGCTGACTAATATAAGATTCTGGCTCTCGACGTAGTTCAGGCTGCATCATAAATTCAAGCTGATTGCAAAGGGATACGAAATGAGACTTTTGCTTTAAATTTTCATAGAGTAATTCTTCTGGAGGTGCTGCCAAAGCGGTGGTATCTGTACTAACTGTGACTTCTGAATTGCTAAAATCAGCACTTTGGAGTAATTTTAGTTCTGAAGGTGGGAGGCTTTGCATCCAATCAACTTGATTTTGCCAAGATTCTAGTACAGCCATATCGTGATCGTGAATGCGGGTGATTTCAGGAAAGAGAAAATCAAGCTCATCCTCTGTTTCACACTTATCAATAACATTCAGAGAATCTTGACAGATTTTGTTTTGGAGGTGCGATAGGCGATCGCTTACAGCAGAAGGCTCATTCTGCACCTGATAAGTTGTAATAATTGCCTGCTCAATTGCCCAAGCACATTCCAGCCTGCGAAGCTGTCCCGCTGAACAAGTTGCTTCCAACAGCTCACGGTTGTCATAGTCAGCTAAAGCCTGAAATAACATCCCTCTAGCACCATCAATTTCAGCATTTCTACGGTTCGCATCTTGTATTTGCATTGCAGAGCGAAGACGGTGAAGCGCCTGAGTAAATAGCCCGTAAGCTCGAATTAAAATTGTCCGATGGTTCCTAAATTCAACATCCTGAGCAACCTGCTCAATCAATTCTTTAATTTCTGCACCTTGGTCTTTTAACGCCTGTTTTAAATCAATAAAACCTTCTTTGACTTCCAGCCTTAGCTGCCCTACTTCTTTTCTCAGTTTCATTGTTTGGTGCAGGTTCACTGCTGCCAATGCCCCTACAGCTACAGTTCCAACCCCAATAAAGGCTGTAGTTGCTTGCAGCACACCTAAGCTTGTCTGGATAGTTTGCAGTCCAGCTTGAACAGCTTGAAATCCCATGTGCGTTTGATACATCTGCACTCCACTTGTAACCAAGTGTAAAGGGCTTACCAACGGCGATAGAGGGCTATTTTGGGCTACAGCACCGATGGCATGGGCGACAAACTGCCCAGTAGATGCGTCTCTAGCCATGCCTATTGGGACTCCTGCTGATGTAAAAACTTGCACATATTTACCAGCCTCGATAGCAGCCTGAATTGCAGGAGCAAATTGAAAATACATATTTCTACTTTGTTATTAGCTAATGTTTTCGAGCCTAGCTTGTCTTACTCGGCGAAGATAACAGTATTTCCACGGAGTTAGTTTCTGCTGAATCTGGGAATACTAGAGTACAAATACGCTATAGGCTCACAGACTTTATGGATATTTCACTGGTTAGCTCTGAAGCTGTTGATTTGTTGTCGCGGATTACTGGGCAAAAGCTCAGCCAAGAGGATTTGACGCCTCCCGTGATATTTTTAGCAAATTTGGTAACGCTGCTACTGGGTGTGATTTATGCTGATGGCACAGTTACGGATGATGAAAAGCAACGGCTACTGACAACCCTTAATCGATTTATTCCCACAGAGGGC
Source organism: Trichocoleus sp. DQ-A2 (assembly GCF_039961915.1). NCBI lineage: Bacteria > Bacillati > Cyanobacteriota > Cyanophyceae > Leptolyngbyales > Trichocoleusaceae > Trichocoleus > Trichocoleus sp. DQ-A2. The sequence continues at coordinate 116,292 of NZ_JAMPKD010000003.1, read as the reverse complement.
GGTGTGCGTCGATTAGCGCATTTGATGATCAAGGGAGTAAAGGAGAATTTGGATAATACAAAACCAAGTCAGCTGTCTAGGTTGGCAGCTCCGTTATCAAAATCACAAAAACTTTTGTTGATTAGTTTTGGCTATGAAATATCAGCCGCTGATGGAGTAATGGATACTCGTGAAAAGCGGTATTTAGAAATAATTGGCGATCGATTAGAGATTAATCCACAACACTTGGCAGTTTTAGAAGCGGGATTCAGTCATCAAGGCACTGTGGAACCAACAGCTTTGGAGGAGGTGCAGTCTTTACTCGATCCTGCTCGCTTTCATGCGCTTGATGCCGTATTTATCATGGCTGCTAGCGATCTGTTGGCGGTTCTACCTACTAAACCTAAACAGCAAGCCAAGCAACAACAGCGCCTAAACTTGTCCTATGAGGAGCTACAGCGGTTCCAAGGGTATCGGCAACAGTTAAAAACCGCTTCTAAGCAACTTGCCGAGATTATCCAAGACGGCACGAATCAGGGTGTACTGCCTAACAATCTAGCAGAACAAGTAGAGCAAGCGTCTCGAAAGTTGAGTTCTCAGCGCTTCCGAGTGGCAGTTGTAGGCGAGTTTAGCCAAGGAAAATCAACATTACTGAATGCTCTACTAGGTGAAGAAATTCAACCAGTGCGAGAGATTCCCTGTAGCGGCACGGTAACAGTTCTCAGATATGGAGAGCAAAAACGGGTAATTTGCCGTTATAAAGATAAACGAGAGGAAGAAATTCCATTTGAACAGTACAAAATAAAGGCAGCAATTTCAGAAGAAGCCGCATTGGATTGTGTCAGTGATGAATTAGCTCGTTCTGATATTGAAGAGATTATTTTTGAACATCCCGATCTAGAGCTATGCCGAAGTGGTGTTGAAATAGTGGATTCTCCAGGATTGAATGAACATCCTGACCGAACTGCGATTACTCAACAACTACTCAAAGATACTGATGCCGCGATTTTCCTAATCAATGCCTCACGTCCTCTAACTCAAGGAGAACGCGACTTGATCCAAGACTTGAAGGCTCAACTGAACGGTGGGAAGACAGATGAGGCTGCCAACAATTTGTTTGTAGTTGTGAATTTTATGGATCTGTTGCGTAGTGAAAATGGTCGGCACCAGGTTCGTCAACGGATTGAAAGGTTTGTTCAGGGTCAAAATCCTATCATTGCAGGTGAAAACCGCCTTCATTTCATTTCGGCTCAAGCGGCACTGGATGCAATTTTGACTGGGAATCAGGATAGTTACTTGAAAACCTTCCAGCAATTTACACAGTCTATTGAGAAGTTCCTCGCTACTGAGCGAGGATTAATAGAACTTTACCAATCTAGCGAAGGACTTAAGCAGTTAATTGAGGTTTCTTGTAATGAACTAAACCAATTCGAGCAAATTTTAGATGGTAAGGTGAAAGTTTCTGAAGAAGATAAACATAAAATATTTGAACAAATGGGTGAAGCCAGTGGCCGCGATGTCAGAATCCAATTAATAGCAGATCAACTGATAGAACAATCATGCGATCAAGCTGAGGAGTTTTGGAATGAGTGGGCTGAAGAAATAGGCGATCGTATAGCAGACAAAAGTAAACGCTGGTCTTCCGAACATTCACATATTTGGAGCCAAAAAGAGTTAATTAGAGATTATGCAAATCAGTTTGTTCGAGACTTTTCAAAAGAACTAGATGACTGGGGTAATAAAAAGATTAGAGATACGATTTTGAAACAGAATCTTGAAATTTTAGATAAGGAAATTGAGCAAGAGATAGAATCTATTAGGAAAAATTTTCAAGTTTTCGATCGGCGACTCAATACTAGCTTGGTTAATCAACTCAATTTTGCAGCTGCGGAAACTCTTCCTGGAATAGGGACGGGCGGGCTAGGTATTGCTTCATCCATTAACCCAGATATTGGTGGTGCTGGAGGTTTCTTTGGTGGGTTGGGAGCAGGTGGATTAGTTGCTGGTGCGTTGCTGATATTTACAGGACTTGGTATTGTTCCAATAATTCTGGGCGGTTTAGCTGCTGCGGCTGGTGGCTCATTTGGTTTCGGCCTGCTAGATGTTGATGGAATACATGGTCAGATAAAACAGAAAGTATGTGATTTAGGTTTAGAGAAATTTAGCCAGTCAGTAGAAGAAATATTGGGTAATATTGGAGAAAGAATTAGCTTAGTTTTTAACGAGCGCTCTGAAGCAGCCAGCAAAGTTATTGCACAAGCCATCTCTATCTCAGAAAACTTGCTAGAGCAGCAGGAAAAAGTTCACAAAGAAACACTGGAACAACGTCAAGCTGAAAAAGCTTTTATCTGTAAGAAGCGTCAGGAACTTGAGCAGGTGCAAAAGGACATTGAAGCAATCCTTCCTTTCTGACAAATTAAGAAAGTGGAGATAAAAGCAGTGCTTTGTTAAAACATCTGCTCAAAGCATTGAGCAACTGCTAGTGGGGCTACTGTAGTAAGAAATATGGGAAACAGAAATGCGAGAAATTAGAGCGATCGCATTCTCCTCAATCTCAAAGAGCGATCGCACCCGTGAAAATATCTAGCAACATAGCTTAACGCACCACTTGCCGCATATAGTTTGCCCAAACTTGGGCAGCTTGTCCGCTACTTCCTCGCGTTGGAGTGTTGTCGTCATTTCCCAGCCAAATGCCGGTGACGAGATCCTGACTGGGAACGTAGCCAATAAACCACAAGTCAACGCCGCTATTCGTGGTGCCCGTCTTCCCCACCTCTCCGAATCCAATCGACGCCGCCCGTGCCGTACCCCCTCGCACTGCGCCCCGAAGCATATTCGTCATGGTATCTGCGATTCCCTGTGACAGCACCCGCTTCGTTGCCCCTGCTTCCTCCTCGAAGGAGTAAATCACCCGGCAGGTTTGCGGATTGTTGAAATCTTTGCAATCGCTGCTGTCCCGAATCCGCTGAATAGCATGGGCGCGATTCCAGACGCCGCCATTTTCCAAGGCACCGAAAGCCCCCGTCATCTCCAAGACAGTGGTTTCGCTTTGCCCCAACACCAAACCGGGAACCGGATTAAGCGGCGTTGTGATGCCCAGTCGTCGAGCCATCTCCACCACCCGATCTAAACCAACATCCTGCGCTACCCGCAGCGCGATCGCATTCTCCGACTGGGCAAGCCCGGTGTACATATCCGTCCCGCTACCCCCTACTCTTTCGCACCCCCGAAAGCGTTGATTCTGCCACACTAAAGGGGCGCAAGAATAAAACTTTCCCGGCGAGTTACCTTGTTCAAGCGCTGAAGCGTAGGCAAAAATTTTGAAGGTGGAACCCGGTTGTCGCTTGGCTTGAGTCGCGCGATTAAATTGACTTTTTTGATAATCTGTGCCACCGACCAAGGCGCGAATTGACCCGTTGCTGGAGTCGAGGGTGACAATTGCTCCCTCAGAGAACCTGTAACTTCCCCCAATGGTATTAACTCCGTTGCGGAGGGCAGTTTCCGCCTTTTGCTGAGTCTCCAGATCCAGATTGGTTTCGACAAAAAAATTGCCTTCTTTTGCCAGTTGATCTCCCAACAAGAATTGGAGTTCGGTGAAAACGTAGCTGTAAAAATAGGGTGCCTTGATGCTAGCCAAAGCTTCTCTGGCTTTGGGGCTAACGTCAATCCGCGATCGCCTTGCTCGTTGAGCTTCTTCCGCACTGATAAACCCTAGATTTGCCATGCGGTTGATAATGCGATCGCGCAGTCCAATCGCCGTTTTATAATCCCGAATCGGATTAAAACTATTCGGTGCTGGCAAAATCGCCACCAGCGTCGCCGCTTCAGAAATATTTAAGTCTCTGGCAGATTTGTCGAAATAAAACTGAGCCGCGTCCTCAAACCCGTTCGCGCCAACACCCAGGTAGATGCGGTTCAGATAATTCCGCATGATCTCGTTCTTACTGTAGAACGTCTCCAGCTTCAGAGCGACGATCGCTTCCTTGATTTTTCGCCCCGCGCTATCTTCTGTCCCCACATACTCCCGAAACAAACTCCGCGCCAACTGTTGCGTAATCGTGCTACCGCCTTGACGAATTCCGCCTCCCTTGACATTCGTCACCACCGCCCGCAGCGTGCCAACGGGATCGACCCCGAAGTGCCAGTAATAGCGGCTGTCTTCCGATGCAATCACCGCTTGAGGCAGATACTTGGAAAAATCTGATAATCGCCCCAATTCCCGGTGCGCTATCGTTCGGGGACGCTGTAACGGCGTTCCGTCATCAGAATTAATTACTACTGGTCCTTGTACGCCAGCGGGCAAAGGTCGAATCGGAATATTGCGCCACTCAAAAAGAATCCACAATGCCAATAAACTGGTCAGTCCACCCACCCCATAGAGGGCGTAACGAGTCGCCAGGACGTACCAGGGGGGAGGATTGTGGTACTGAAGCCGAACCGCATCCGCCAATTCCGGTGGTCCTAGGGTGAGGATATCGCCGTGGCGTAGTATGAGGCTATTGAGCCGCCGTCTCCCTCGGTAGATGCCATTGGTAGAGTTTTCATCCTTGATGACAAAGGACTGCCCGCGCCGTCCTTCTCGGTTTAATGAAAGATGAATCTGACTGATAACTGGGTTCCGCACCACGATATCGCAAGATTTAGAACTGCGTCCCAGTAAATAGCGATCGCCCAATAGTGGATAAACCTCTGCCTTAGCAGCACCGGCATCCTGCACCCATAGTTCCGGCACTCTGGCATTGGGCTTCAGCGCCAGCGCATTAAAATTTACCTTAGCTTGAATGGTCTGTACTGCCTGAGTTAGTTGACCCAGGATGGTTTTAGGCGGTTGTTGGGGTGAGGTCATGTCAGAGGCAAAAGGCTCAATGCGACAAGCAAGAGGTTTGTACTAAATATTCTAATCTCTTGCCTAGGGAGGCGTTGTGAAAAAGAGAAAGAGCTTACAAAGATAGGTTTTAACAAATCGTCTTTTAAAAAACTAAAGAAGGGAATTAATTATCAACGGAAAAATCAGCTTTCTCCCACTTCCCTCTGCTTCCTCTGCCCTCATCTCTTCAGCGTGGTCTGCCAGATGAGGAAGGTTGATTCCAAAACCAGGCAATCAATAAACACACCATGCCTACATTAATAAACATATCTGCCAGATTAAATACTGCAAAGTGAATCAGCCGAAAATCCAAGAAATCAACGACGCAACCATTGAAAAATTTGTCATTGATAACGCAACTGTTGAAAAATCGGTCAATTCCATTGCCCACCGCTCCACCTAAGATAAAGCCACAGCCTAATTGTTCCCAACGATCCAAATGGGGGTTTACTAAAGCGAATCCGATCAAGAATAGACTCACCCCCAAAGAAAGCCAGGGCAACCAAACTTCTCCTTGAAACCAGCTAAAAGCTGCCCCAGGGTTCAATTCATAGGTAAAGTGGAATACATTAGGCCACAGCGCCCACGTTTCTTTATAGACAAAATTCTGCACCACCCAATATTTAGTTACCCGATCCAGAATCAGACTAACGAAAGCGGCGAGCCAAAAATAGTGATTTTTAAAATTCATTGTAATTATTCATTAGTCATTAGTTATTCGTGATGAGTGATTAGTCAATCGTTTTTTAGTAATCAGTATCGGTAGACTATCAACCCACTACCCCATGACCAACGAGCGCTTGACTAATGACCGAACCAACGACTTAATAAAGCATTAGCTGGCGTAAGAAATAAGCCAAGACTGTCACTGCACAAACAATTGCCATTTGGGCTGGTAAAGGATAGACGGAGTATTTCAAAACTGCTTCCCATAACGGCAGTAATACCGCTCCCAAGGTTAACAAATGGGTCACGATTAGATAAGTCAAACCAGTGATATGGATGACCAGCAACCCACAAATACAGCTGAAGGACAAAGACTCCAATCGCTGCGGTGCCTTAAAAGCCACTAAGCCACAGATCCACGCACCCGGAATAAAGCCTAGTAAGTAGCCAAAGCTGGGTTCTGTGAGATAGTCGAGACCTCCGCCTTGAGAAAAGACTGGAAACCAGGGAGTGAGACCCAATGCCAGGTAAGCAATTTGAGAGAGTGCCCCGGCATTTTTACCGCCCATACAGCCAACTAGCAGCACGGCACCGATTTGATAGGTCACGCCCAGCGAGTGAGTTTGAATCCCTTGCTGAGACCAATTCCAAGGAAGGCTGGGGACATACGCTTCCAGAAACGTACCACCAATCGTTAGGAGTAAGCCAATCAAGGCCCACAGTAGTTCAGTGGGAGCAAACACAAGGGTAAAGAAGCAGGGGAGTAAAAGAGCAGGGAAGTAAAGAAGCAGAAGCGTCAAAGAGCAGAAGCGTCAAAGAGCGAGGGAGAAATAGTCCTCAGTCCTCAGTCCTCAGTCCTCAGTCCTCAGTCCTCAGTCCTCAGTCCTCAGTCCTCAGTCCTCAGTCCTCAGTCCTCAGTCCTCAGTCCTCAGTCCTCAGTCCTCAGCCCTCAGCCCTCACCAGGAGCGGGGAGTCCCGCCCCTAAAGCACTCATACCTTAGCAGTGTATTCGCCGGGAATGGGTGCTTCGCCGCCCGTCAGCCCTAGGGATTCGAGCATAGCATGGTCTTGCTCTGGCGGTTGCCCGATGGTGGTGAGGTAGTGTCCAATCAGCATGGCATTCATTCCCGCTTGAAAGCCCATTGCTTGGAGTTCTCCCATCACGGCTTCCCGTCCGCCAGCGTAGCGCAGAATTTGTTCGGGCAGGATGAGGCGGAAAATGGCGATCGCTTTGAGGGCTTCATAAGGATCGATTTTTGGGCGATCGCTTAAGGGTGTCCCTTCTCTGGGATTTAATAAATTCAGCGGGACGGATTCGACTTCTAATTCCCGCAACGCCAACGCCAGATCCACTCGGTCTTCCCAGCTTTCGCCCAATCCCATAATTCCACCCGTGCAGGCTTGAATTCCCGCAGCTTTAAGATTTTGGATGGTTTGGACGCGATCGCGCCAAGTATGAGTCGTCACGATTTGCTCGAAGAAGTTCTCCGATGCCTCTAAATTATGGTTGTACCGCGTTACCCCCGCCTCAGCTAGCGCCTGAGCTTGTTCTGGCGTCACTTCTCCCAACGCACAGCAAGGTTTAATCTGGGTTTCGGCAATAATTCGGCTCACCGTTTCCAGAATTTGTTCAAATTCCGTCGATTTGGGGCTGTTGTACTTAATGCCGCGTCCTTGAGAAACTAAACAAAACCGCTTTGCCCCGGCTGCTTCAGCTGCTTTGGCTTGGGCAAGAATCTCCTCGGTGGATTTCAAGCCATAGATTGGCGAGTCTTGACCGGGGTGGTGAGCAGACTGGGAACAGAAGCCGCAATTTTCCGAGCAATTGCCAGATTTCACATTGACAATGCTGCATAAATCGACTACGTTTCCGCAACAAGCTTGACGGACTTTGTCGGCTGCTTCGCATAGCAGCAAAATATTTTCTTCACCTTCAATTTGGGATAGAGCGATCGCTTCAGCTCTCCCAATCCGCTCGCCAGCAATAATCCGAGAGGTCAGGTTTTGCAGCCATTGCCGCAGTGACTCCTGAGACTTGCTGTTAACATCCACGTTTGACACCGATGCTTGAACCACGTTCGGCCCTTTTGATCGTATTTATTGAAACGATGGCATTTTATCACTTGGTTTGCAGACAACTAAAGCCATACCTTAACCTGACCTTTACTCTATCCTTTACGATTAGACGGTAGGCTAATAGCAAAACTGCCCCTGCTAAGCTGGAATGTCTAGCAATTGAAAAAATTGCATTCTGAGTAAAAAAAATGGTACGGGTCTAGCTTGCATCAACGAATACAAGCGTTTATTGCTTTTACTAACCAGTGTCTGAGGAAAATAATCCCGTGAGTTCCGTGACCTCCGGTTCGCAGAAAATTATGAAACCCCGCTCCGATTGGGATCGGACGATGGATCGGGGCTTTATTTGGCTAACTCGAATTTTTGCGTTTGCAGTTGCTGTAATCCTGATTTGGATAACGGTACAAGTTGCAATTAAAGCTTGGCCTGCGATTACAGAATTTGGGTTTAGCTTTATTACCTCCACTAATTGGGACCCAGTTCGCAATCAGTACGGAGCGCTGCCTCAACTATACGGCACGATCGCTAGCTCAGCGATTGCCCTGTTGATTGCCGTGCCAGTCGGGATTGGCGTAGCTCTTTTTCTGAGTGAAGATTATTTGCCGCCACGAATTCAGGTGGTAATTGTTTTCCTCGTAGAACTGCTAGCAGCGATTCCCAGTGTGGTCTATGGTTTGTGGGGAATTTTTGTTCTGATTCCCCTTTTGAAGGTCGTAGGTAACTGGCTTAACGCATCTTTGGGTTGGCTGCCCATTTTTAGCACGCCGCTGCGTGGCCCAGGCTTGCTCCCGGCAGCGCTCGTCCTCGCCATTATGGTATTGCCGACTATCGCAGCCCTTTCTCGTGACGCCCTCATCTCGTTACCTCCAGACTTGCGGCAGGCGTCAGTTGGGTTGGGAGCGACTCGTTGGGAGACCATTCTCAAAGTGCTACTCCCGTCCGCTTTCTCTGGAATTGTGGGCGCAGTGATGCTGGCACTGGGTCGAGCTTTGGGAGAAACAATGGCTGTAACGATGTTGATTGGGAATTCTAACAACATCAGTCCTTCTATCTTGGCTCCGTCCAACACGATTGCTTCCCTACTCGCCAACCAATTTGCAGAAGCAAGCGGTCTGCAAGTGGCAGCCCTAATGTATGCTGCGTTAATTCTATTTGTCCTCACGCTGTTAGTGAATATCTTGGCTCAGATACTCATTGAGCGCGTCCAGCGAATTTAATCCGTTCCTTGTTCTGAGATGACAGCAGACTTGCACAGGCGGGTTTATCAGTATAGGAAAGCTACTGGCAGATATCTGGTGAAAGCCGCCCCTCCATAATCGACCACTGACCACCGACCACAAATATGATGTCTAAACCCCAGGCTCAACCAGTTTCCGGATTTCCCAGTCGTAGTTTGAAGCGATCGCCTACTTCCCCCCGGACACTGTTTGGGATCGTGATGACGGCGCTAACGTTTCTTTGTGCTGTCCTGGCTATCCTGCCTTTGGTGGCGGTGCTTTCCTACGTAATTATCCAGGGTATAAGCCAGCTGAACGCGAGTGCGTTCACGGAACTGCCGCCCCCTCCCTTAGTACCCGGAGGCGGGTTTGGCAACGCCATTCTGGGAACCCTCATCATGGTTGGAATTGCTGCCCTGATTAGCATTCCCTTTGGCATCATGGCAGCCATTTATTTGTCTGAGTTTAGTAATACGGGTAAGTTTTCTTACTGGATTCGCTTTGCCACCAACGTCCTGAGTGGAGTTCCCTCTATCATTGTGGGCGTCTTCGCTTATGCCGCCGTCGTTCTCACAATGGGAACTTATTCCGCATGGGCGGGAGGATTTGCTTTATCAATCTTGATGTTGCCAATTGTAATTCGGGCAACCGAAGAAGCTTTAAGATTGGTTCCGCAAGAAATCCGACAAGCATCGGTCGGACTGGGAGCAACTAACTTTCAAACGGTGTCTCGCGTGATTTTGCCAGCAGCACTCCCAGCAATTGTGACGGGAACGACGCTGGCAGTTGCTCGTGCTGCTGGTGAAACAGCACCCCTATTATTTACTTCCCTTTTCACCCAATATTGGCCTAATTGGAACAATCAATTAAAAGAACCAACGGCTTCCCTAGCGGTTTTAGTTTACAACTTCGCTACGTCTCCATTTAAAAATCAGCAAGAATTCGCTTGGGCGGCTTCTTTCATCCTAGTTTTACTGGTTCTGATAACCAGCATGATTTCTCGTTTAGCAACGGCTCGTCGAGTTTATTGATGAACAATTGTTCAAATATGTGTTGCTATGATACGGAAACTTAAACAAAGTAATGCAACAATGAATACATACCGAGGTTTAATAGTATGCTAGGCGCTGTTTTTAACCTTAAGGACGAAGCCGTAATCTCCTTGACTTCCCAAGCAACACAATCCTTCGCCCAATCATCTGCCCAAAAACCTACAGGGTTTTTGTTAGCCTGTTAAACCCAAAAACCGATCTGATTATTTATGTTGTCGAATTCTCAAACCAAGAATCAAACTGAGACTGTTTTACAGACAGAAAATCTAAAGGTATACTACGGAAATTTTTTAGCACTTCGAGACATTTCGATAGATATTCCCAAAAACCGGGTTACGGCTTTTATTGGACCTTCGGGTTGTGGAAAAAGTACCTTGTTGCGCTGCTATAACCGCCTCAATGATTTAATTAAAAGTTTTCGGGCAGAAGGCAAAGTCACTTACCACGGTCAAGATCTTTACGCTCCAGAAATCGATCCCGTAGAGGTGCGGCGACGGATTGGGATGGTGTTCCAAAGACCAAACCCATTTCCTAAATCGATTTATGACAACATCACCTTTGGTGCCCGGATTAATGGATATCGGGGCGATTTGGATGAATTGGTAGAGCGGAGTTTGCGGCAAGCGGCTCTGTGGGATGAAGTGAAAGATAAACTTCGAGCGAGTGGTTTATCTTTGTCTGGGGGACAGCAGCAGCGGTTGTGTATTGCCAGAGCGATCGCTGTTCAGCCAGACGTGATCCTGATGGATGAACCCTGCTCCGCTCTCGACCCCATTTCCACGCTGCGAGTTGAAGATTTGCTCCACCAACTCAAAGAGCAATACACCATCGTGATCGTGACGCACAATATGCAGCAGGCATCGCGAGTATCTGATATGACAGCCTTTTTCAATGTCGAACCAACCGAAAAAGGAGGTCGTATTGGTTATTTAGTCGAGTACGACCGCACCGAGGTTATCTTCCAAAGTCCTCAGCAGCAAGCAACACAGGAATATGTAAGCGGTCGCTTCGGTTAACTTGTCCAGAAAAACGATTGATTAAAAGAAGGTAGGGGCAGAGCTTCTGCCCTTACTCGTTGTGGGATACCTGTCAGAAGTATTCCTATCAGATTATTTGATTTAGCAAAGCTAAAAAAATAGGAACTTCCATTTTTTTCCGCATCTGTTAAAAGGATGAAAATAGTTGAATATAGGGGCACAAATAAATGTAACGGGGGGTAAAAGTTTATGGATTGTTCCTACAAACCATAATTCCTAAACTAGGAACCATCGAGAGTCTACGTTTATTTACACCAAACGTCTTATCTCTAAAATTTAAAATCTAAAATTCTAAGGGTTCCAATTCGAGATAGGATAAACTCTGATTTTGCATTTCCATCTCGTTTGGTAAAAAAAATACTTATGAAGCGTTATTGGTCACGTCTCCTAGCCCTGGTTTTGGTAGTTACGATGGGATTGATGGGCTGTTCCTCCAGCAGCTCGCTAGGACTGAGTGGAGATTACCGCCAAGATACCTTGGCTTTGTTGCAAGGTTTGAGAACAGCAATTGAATTGCCAGAGGGTTCGGCAGACAAGGCAGCAGCTCAGTCACAAGCGCGTCAGATTATTAACGATTTTGCCTCTCGCTATCGGCGGGATAGCTCTGTCGCTAAGCTGAGTTCTTACACGACGATGCGAACTGCATTGAATTCAATAGCAGGGCATTACAGCTCTTATCCGAATCGTCCGCTGCCGGAAAAACTGAAGACTCGCTTAGAGCAAGAGTTCCAGCAGGTGGAAGCAGCTTTGAGACGAGAAGCTTGAAGAACTAGCTGGCGAGTTGTTAGCTGTTAGCTGTTCATTCACTGGCTAATCGCTAATCGCTTTTATGGAGATCGCGTCCACTGCTCTAAGACCCGGTTGGGGATGATGGCAGATGGAGTGAATTTACCGTGACCAGTGGAGCGATCGCATCCGCTGCAACACGCAGCACAGACGGCGGATGCGATCGCCGCAGATAAAGCGCTACAGACCAAGCGCCGCAGACAAAGCAATGACAGATTACGCCATTTTGTTTTAATTTCAGAAGATAAAATCTTGAAATCCTGTTTGGGCTTTGGTTTGAAAAGCCCAAATGGCAACAGACGTGGCAGTTGGTAGCGTCGATCTTATGGGTGCCTATTTCTATTAAAAAGCAGAGATTTGCCGGAAACGCGGGTAAATCTGTGTATAGAGTCAATTGACAAGTACTCAGACAAGTGCTGATATGATGCTCAACCAGCGAAATCGGTTCGGATGACACCTTATGTTCCATCCTTTCGTCTGATGGGTAGACATATCTAACAGTTCTATGAGATTGGTGTTTAGGAGGAAGTTCGTGGGTCAGGCATCGTTAAGATTGCCGCAAACTTGGCAGCGTGTCTATCGCGGTTTAGTTGCAGCAGTTCTGACCAGTAGTAGTCTTATCAACCCTTACTTGGGTTCGCAATCTGCTCTAGCTCAAACAAGGGCATATTGCCAACTTTCAGCAGATGCGATCGCCCAAAAAGAAAGTTTGCGTGTTTCAGCCGTGAAGGGAAACTCGGATTCCCAAGGTCGCTACAGAACGCTCTTGAAAAAACACGCAGAGAGTTTGCAGCAGTGTCGTCAGCAAACTTGGCCCCGCGTACAGGCAATCTGGCTGCGCCTGTATCCCTGTGACATCCGTCCTGGGGCACTAGATGAATTAATGGATCGCTTGGTTAACCGGGGCTACAACCAGGTCTATGTCGAAGTTTTTTCTGACGGTCAGGTGCTACTGCCTAAGGCAGAAAACTCCACACCCTGGCCTTCTGTCATCAGAACTCCAGGGGCTGAGAAAGTAGACTTGCTCGCACAAGCGATTAACAAAGGGCGCGAACGGGGGATGCAAGTCTATGCGTGGATGTTCGCCATGAACTTTGGCTACTCCTACTCCCAGCGACCCGATCGACAGCAAGCGCTAGCCCGCGATGGTATGGGAAAAACCAGTTTGTCGGTCACGGAGGACGGTTCTCAAGCCTTCATCGATCCTTACAACGCCCAAGCAAAACGAGACTATTACCAGCTGGTTCAAGAGGTGGTTCGTCGCCGCCCCGATGGAGTGCTGTTTGACTACATTCGGTATCCTCGCCAGTCAGGAAGCGCTTCGGTGGTAACGAAAGTCCAAGATTTATGGATTTACGGAGATGGTTCTCGACAGGCTTTGTATGACCGCGCCCTCAACAATAAGGGACGAGAACTGATCGAGCGATATATTACCAAGGGATTCATTAGCGCGGGCGATGTTGCAGGGGTGGATAAACTTTACCCAGATGAGGGATCGCCCCTCTGGCAGGGACGCAACCCCGCTGCCGACGAAATGAAAGCAACCGCCTCACAGCGTCAAGCCCGTCTGCAATGGGAGTTGTGGCAACTGAGTGTTGCCCATGCGGCTCAAGGCGTTGTAGACTTTGTGGCGTTAGCCAGCCTCCCCGCCCAGCGACAAAGAATCCGCACGGGGGCAGTGTTTTTCCCGGAGGGGAATCAAACCGTCGGTCAAGGGGGGTATGATTCGAGAGTGCAACCGTGGGATCGGTTTCCCAGTTATATGGAATGGCATCCGATGTCCTATGCAACCTGCGGCAACACCAGCTGCATTGTCCCGCAAGTTGAGCGGGTTTTGAGTCTTGCGCCACCCGGCACTCAGGTTTCACCCGTACTAGCGGGGGCTTGGGGCAAGTCGTTCAATTCTCGTCCGTCCTTAGAACAGCAGATGCAAGCGATCCGCGCTGGGGCACCGCAAGTCAATTCAATCAGCCATTTTGCCTTTTCCTGGCAAGAACCGGAAGTAGACCGCGATCGCAAGTTCTGTGGTGCCAACTAGCGATCGCTTTTAGCTCCTAGCCGCAAATCTGGGATACTCGTCACTAGACACGATTCGCAGCGGCACTTGGGTAATTTTTTCTTCGATTAATTGGTCGCTTACAAATTCCATAACCACAGGCTGCAAAAAGAAAAATGCAGCCTTTTTTTCGATTAGCGATCGCTCTTCCAATGATTCCAAGGCTTCTAGCAGTTTTTGCGGTGAGATCGAGGGCGGTAGCTTCTCCCGCAATTGTGAAAATGAAAGGATTTGGTTACTCAGGGCGAGGCAGTTAATAATTATCTTTTCCGTCTCGGACAACCGCTTAAATTGTTGCTCTAAAAGATTGCGAATTTCACCAAACACTGTAATTTTTTGGCTTAAAAAATCAGAAATATTCCCGTGGAATAACTTTTGAATCGTCGTCGAGACGATTTTTAATGCGAATGGATTTCCTGCATAATATTCAATTAGCTGGCTCCAATCGCTCGGCGAACCCCATAAAGAACTTTTAGCCCTCAATATTTCCTGTACTGGCGCTACCTGCAAACCTTTTAGTTTCAGGACTCGAACGGGTAAAGTTTCTCCTTCCAGTAATCCAATTCCTTTTGGCTTCTCCCGGCTTGTTAGCACCATGCAACTTTGATGGGGTGTTTCTCCTATCCTTTCCAAAAGTTCACCATAATCCTCATAGCCTTGGCGATAGTGTCCAGTGCTAAAGTGCAAGGAAGGCTTGGACAAATCGCCCCCGTGCAGAATCGCCTCCGCATTATCGAACACTAACAGACAGCGAGAAAGCTTTAAATAACGAATTAATAGCGAAATTCTCCCCTCTACCGTTGCTGGTAAATTAGTTTCCCGCTCATTTGATAGAAATTGGATTAGCTCTGCTAGCATCTCCTTGAGGGGCGGAGCATTGCGTAGACTTCGCCAGATCGTAAACTCGAATCGATCTTGAATTTGATGGGCTAGTTTCACCGCCAGACAGGTTTTTCCAATTCCGCCGATTCCTAACAGCGTTACCAGTCGGCAGCGTTCCGATAAAATCCAGTGCGTCAAGGTTGCCAGTTCTTCTGTGCGACCGGAGAAAATCGCACACTCAGGAGCCTCACCCCAATCTTGCTGTCCTGCTTTCGTCGTGGCACTTCCTGGCTCCGCAACCGGCTCAATTTTAGAAGCGGGTAAATCGTAATCACTTTGTTCCAATAAGAGGTTAAAAGCTCTGAAGCAACGACTCAGGGTGCGCTTATCAACCCCAGCGTCACAAGCAAATACCTTCATCAGGGTATCTGGATCTAAGCCAGTGCGATCGCTTAACGCTTCCAGAGTGTACCGATTGTTAGATTTTTCGCAACTTTCCGCTTCAGATTTTGCAGCCTGGAGTTTCTTTAATCCTTGGGGCGTGAGAATCACACCACGCCTACGTTTTTGTTGTTGTAAATTCATCAGAGAAATATCTGAGTTTAACAAACACAGCAACCTGTGGGGCAGGCAAAACCCGGTGTATATGGTCTGTGGGTAATAGGTTCCACCCCACTAAATAGACTGCTACAAACTTCGGATATAGATTTCCTGAACCTCAGGGAATTTAATCACCCCGATTATGGCAAAGCTATAGGCTGTTCGATCCGAAGATTAATAAATTTTCCGATTTTAAGTAACTTCGCAAAGTTAGCCTCTTAATTTTTTCCCGGATGAAAAGCTTACGATGTCTGGCTTCAAAAACTTGATCGGCAGAAATATTTAAGTTCTTTGTTTAGATCCTAAACTTCGGTGGCTGATATTTGATGGACGCGGCAAACTTGACTTATGAAAACATCAATGAATTTTGCTCGTTCAGGCAAAGCAGGAACACTTTGTTGGATAAGATTTTCAGGAATTGATTGGCTGGGGATTGTGGTTTTCTTCTGAGGCAAGCTCTCAAGTTCGTTTGCGTACCAGTATCCGCGATGAATCATGGGTAGGATACTTTTTTCGCAAACGATTATGTTGACATTAGGCAAATCGCCAGAATCATGAGTTAGAAAAGAACCGGATAAATCTACTCTTTTAAACCCCACAATAAAACCAGCCGTAAAAAATACTTAAATCTCCCTGGGAGGAGCGCTGGAATCAGTATGTAAGACTTGCAAAATTTACCAAATCACAGCTAAGTAAAAGTCGTGTACCTACCTCAACAAAGCTTAATTTAGCAATTTTATTTTCATCAACAGTCCATCGCGTTCATTTATGGAGACATTCGCAATGACCTCACTAAGTACTTTAAATTCGACAGACGATCTGGAGTTTGGCAAACACGTCTCGCGAACGAACGTCCAAAAGATACCCATTTCGGTAAACCAGTTTTGGTCTGGGTTCGATGACTATCTCTCGTTGCAGAAAGTTCTCGGCGCACACGAAAATACTGAACTGGAAACTGGGGATGGAAAACCGGAAAATGGCGTGGGAGCCATCATCCGATTCGAGTTCGGGGGTGGGATCACTCGCGAACGGCTGGTCGTAAAGGACGATCAAACCCACGTCTGGAAGATCGACATACCAGAGCCGAATGTGCTGTTCACGTTCTACGAAGCTACTGCGCGGGTATACGACACGGAGACTGGTCCAGAAGTGTCGCTGACGATGGAAGTCGTGATGCGGAGCGAGAACCGAGAAGATCGGGCAAAAGCACTCAAGATTATGGAAAACTTCCTGCCAACGCGCATCCCTGAAGTCACTAATTTCATCCTCCGAAGAGACGGAATCAAGTGTTCGTTCGAGTTTGATGTCCACTGTCCCGTAGATAAGTTGTGGGCTGTCGTTGGCAATTGGCAGGATGTCTCGTGGGTGCAATACGCCACTGGGGTGAAAATAGAGCCTGACAATAAGCGGCAGATCCTCTTCCCGAACGGTGGAGTTGTCGAGGAGAGCCTCGTGTCTTGCTCGAACGAAGAGCGAACCTTAGCCTATGAAATGACCAAAAGTGCTTCGATGCCGATCAATCTCTACAGGGCTACAGTCAAGCTTTCGGAGGTGAATGCCGAAGTCACCAAAGTGAACTATGAGAACATCTTCATCCCTGAAGAGGGGCAAGATGCCCAGCAACTCAAAGCCAACATTGAAAAGATGTTCAACCAGCGATTTGAGTGGGTCAAATCGCAATTTGACACTCGCAAAGACACCCAGAAAAAAACTAGCCGCGCAAATGTCACAGGTATCGTTCGCGCCCCTATCGACGAAGTATGGGCGGTCTTCAGACCCTTTGGTCAGGAGATTATGAAATGGTGGCCTATTTATGAGTGGGTTAAATTGGATGCCCCAGGCAAAGACGAAGTTGGGGCGATACGCTCCTTCAAGAGTCTCTCAGGGCGCGAATATAAAGAGCGTCTGGAGATGCGCGATGACCAGAAGCACATCTTGAAATATTCCTTTGTCGAAGTCAAACCTAGTCTTCCCATCACGAGTGCCCTCACCACTATCGAGATGACAGCCAAGAGTCGGACTGAGACAGCGATCCATTGGTTTTCTGAAAGTGAAATCAGCCCGGTTTTTGCCGGACAAATCACCAGCGGTCAGGAAAAGACTTACGCCGAAGCGATCAAATCCTTGGATAAACACTTTAATCCCAGTATTGGCAAGCTGGAAGTTGAAGTGATTAGCGGCAAGGATTTGCTCAAAACTGGCTTGTTTAATCCCGATCCTTTTGTCGTAATCGATCTTGACGAGGCGAAGCCACAAGAATCGAAGGCTTGTTTGCAGACTTGCAACCCCTTGTGGAATGAAAAGTTCACCTTTGAGTTGGTGAGCATTGAGGGTAAGCTGCGTTTCAGCGTTTGGGATGCTAACCTCGGCAAAGATGAGTTTATGGGTACTGCCGAAGTTGATTTGCACGAGTTGAAATCTGGTCAATTAACACGTAAAACGCTACCGTTACAGCGTACCGAGCGTGGAGAGATTGTCGTTTCCCTGCGGCTGTTGCTGGATTCAGGGGAAAAACTGCCCGACACCAAACAAATGCAGCAGCAACACGCGATCGCATTCCTGACTGGGATTTTGGATGAGGTTAAGCAGCAAGTTTTGCAAATCGTGCAGCAGTATGCTGGCGGTGAAGACCAAAAGTATGAATATCAAAAGTATCCTCGTCGGAAAGATGCACCTGACGTGGCAATGGAGGACTTGCCACGCATGGTGAAAGGTCTACCGCCAGGAGAAGTGCTACCACCACAGAAACTGGGATTAATTTCGCAGCGTGCCTCTGAGTACCTCTACTCACAGGTGGGATTTTTAGAAAGGCTAGAGAAGATCCAGAAGGAGGGCGGCGATCCGTGGACAGCCTTCTTCTCTGGCTGGATCGACCAGCCATATTACCTTCCGAAAATTTGGAAGGATGATGTGGAATTCTGCCGCCAGCTAATCCAAGGGGTTAACCCGATGTGCATTACACTCTGCACAGACGAAAGTGTTATCCCCAAAGACATGGCACACCTGACGGCCCAAGGGAAAACTATCCCTGAGCTGATCGCCCAAAAACGCTTGTTCTTGCTGGATTACGGATATCTAGAAGATATCCCTCAACTTGGCGGTAAAGTTTTCTATCCCGCATTCGTGTTGGTATACCGGGAACTATTGGAAGATGGTAAGTCCCAACTTAACATTCTCGGCATCCAACTAACGCGCCATAAAGACCGTAAAAACGAGGTTTACACTCCTAACTCACCCTATCCCAACAAGTATTTACTGGCGAAGATTCATGCAGTCTGTGCTGACAACCAGTACCACCAGTTTATCTACCACTTGGGCTTCACGCACTTGGTTATAGAACCTTTTGCCATCAGCCATCACAACGCCTTTCCCAAAGATCACCCAATTGGTCAACTGCTGAAGCCGCACTTTGAAGACACCATCGGCATCAACTACTTTGCTCGTCAGACTTTGGTTTCTTACATTGCTCCCTTTACTAATCAAACCTTCGCCACGGGCACTGCGGGAGCGATGCAGCTATTGCTGAAGGCATTGAAGAAGTGGGACTTTTCTGGTATGAGCTTCCCGCAAGAGCTATTATCACGCGGATTTGATGAGAAGGGTTCGGACGGCGTTGAAGACTACTACTTCCGCGACGATGGGTTCAAGATTTGGAATGCAATTACTGACTATGTCGGCAATATTGTAGCGGCTGTGTATAAGGATGATGCCGCAGTGGCAGCAGATAAAGTTATCCAAGCTTGGGCGCAGGAAACTGCCGATCCGGAGCGTGGAGCTGTTTCTGGTTTTCCGGCTGCTATTGAAACGCGGGAGCTGTTGGTGAAAACTCTAACCAACATTATTTTTCTAGCCAGTGCCCAACATTCCGCAGTCAACTTCCCCCAAAAGGAATACCTAGCGTATATCCCCAACCGACCCAACGTTCTGGATAAGCCAGTACCTGAAACTGAAGGCGATATCACAATGGAATACGTGATGGAAGCTTTGCAGAGCATTACAATTTCTCACTTTGAAGTTTCTTTCTCCTACCTGCTCACCACCCCGTCTTTGCATCTACTGTTCCAATTACCGTTAGCAAACGATCGGTTCTCCTCAATCCACGCTATTTTTATGGCGAAGCTAAATCTGATAGCAGTGGAGATTGAGGAACGGAACAAAAAGCTGGAACAGGAAGGTAAAATTCCCTATCCCTACCTGTCACCCAAGCAGATTGCCTACAGCACTGATATTTAGGACTTAGGGAACTGGTACAACACTGCCACAACAACTTAGTAGTAGATACTTCTGTACCTACTACTAAATTCTGCTATAAAGCTACGGCGAACCCCATTGGGGAAGTTAGACTGACTTAGTCAGTTTTGACTTAGTCAGTTTAATTAAATAGTTAGGCGGCAAACGAAACGGGCAGCAGTCTTACGGATTTACGGAGGAAAATAATGAATCGAATCGCACTCGTCACAGGCACATCATCGGGCGTCGGATTGAGTACGGCGGTGTTACTAGCGCAGTCAGGCTTCACCGTCGTTGCGACCATGCGTAACCTAGAAAAGCGTAATCCTCTTGAAACGCGAGCAAAGACGGAAAATGTTACGCTCGAAGTGTGTAGACTAGATGTTCAGGACGCAGCCTCCATTGACGAGTGCGTAAACTCTGTTGTCCGCGATTACGGTCGGATCGATGTGCTTGTCAATAACGCGGGCGCTGGCTACCTGGGAACCCTTGAGCAAACATCGATTGACGATCTAAATCAAACAATGGATGTCAATTTTTTCGGCGTCTGGCGTGTCACCCAAGCTGTCCTACCGCTGATGCGCTCTGCCGGTTCGGGGCGAATCATTACAGTTACCAGCGTCGGCGGTCTCATTGGGCACCCATTCAACGATGCGTATTGCGCCGCTAAATTTGCGGTCGAGGGTTTTATGGAGAGTCTTGCTCCCGTTGTTAAACGCCTCGGTATCTCTGTGTCGCTGATCGAACCGGGCGCGATTAACACGGAGTTCGTCGCATCCGTCCTAGAGACTAGGGCAAATTTGCAGCAACCCGTTCCCGAAGCATATAGTAAGATGCTCGATGCATACCTCGCGGCAACGGAGCAAGTCTTTGCCACAATAGGGCAGACAGGTGACGATATCGCAAAAGTCATTGCCGAAGCTGCCACCGCCGATGTGCCACATTTCAGATACCAGACGTCCGACCTCATCCGTGGTCTTGTCTCAAGCAAATATGTCGATCCCACGGGCGATTCGGTGGTCGAGTTTTCAGGCGATCGCCTGCCTTGACGAGGATTTCAAACACCACCTGCGACGCAATTCTCCCCTCGTCCCCTTATTGGTAGAAATTGCGATCGCGCCACCGTCACACGATAACTTCAACGAACTTTAATCTGACTGGCATAGCCAGAGCAGGTCTGCAATGTGGTTAAAATCAATCCTTCTTTTAGTGGCTAGTAATAGGTAATTGGTTTCCTTAATGACCCATTACCTATTCTCGATTACCAACATCCAGAAGTGATGTTTAGTTACCGCTCAAGAGGAAATGCTTTTTAGCAACAAGAGACAAGGTATAAGCCGAGATAAACTTAATTTAAAATATTTTTTAGGACTCAGTTAAAACGTTGAAAATTGATAATTTAATGGCTCTAAAAACACCAATTATAACCGAATGCATATGCAATCTAAAGCCGTGGGATATTATTTTTTTTACTTGACTTTTAAAAAAAATCCTTAAATAAGGAATAAGCAATAACCTTGAACAAACTGAATTTAAAACGACCCAAGCGCTTAGTGTCAATGGATGGTGGCGGTATTCGCGGATTGATCGTTGCTGAAATTCTAATTAAGTTAGAAGACATACTCTGCAACCAACCTAACTCGCCTTGGAAGTGTTTGGCTGATTACTTCGACTTCATTGGCGGCACGAGTGCAGGTGCAATTTTAGCAGCAGGACTCGCTAAAGGAATGTCAGCGTGAGCATTGCGTGATATTTTTTATAACGATGCTCAGACAATGTTTAGTAAACGTTGGCTGCTCGGGCAACTGTGGTCAAAGTACGATTCAGGGCCGCTAGAGCAAAATATAAAGTCTATTCTAGGTGACATCACCCTTGGATCGGATCAACTGAAAACACTCTTGATGATTGTTTCCAAGAATGTAACAACTGATGGAGCCTGGTTCCTCGTTAACCATCCAAATAACCAATTCTTCAAGAGTAATAGCAAAATTCCACTCTGGCATATCGTTTGAGCAAGTTCTGCTGCACCAACTTTTTTCCCGCCTCATATGTTTGCTGTCGGCAATCAAGAGTATGAATTTGTTGATGGTGCTGTGAGTATGTTTAACAACCCATCATTCCAGTTGTTTGTGGAAGCAACTCAAAAAGAATATGGAATTGGTTGGGAAACGGGTACCGATAACCTCTTGCTGATTTCAATTGGTACAGGGTTCAGTAACCAGTCGATTAAGTTAGGTGAGGCAAAAAAATATACGATGCTCAACTGGGCGGGCTATGCAATCGGAGACTTAATGGAAGACACAAACGTACAGCAAAACGTTTTAATGAAGCTGATTAGCTATACACCTAGATCCGAGCAGATTAATCGTGAGCTGTCAGATGTTTCCGTACCTTCCATTAACGGAATGCAACCGTTAGAAACAGGTAGCTCAAGTCCTGAAACGTCACCCTCCCAGGCGGTTGAGGACTTCAACCGCAAGTTGCTCACCTATCACCGCTATACAACCTCATTTACAAAGAAACGCTTCAAGCAGCTGAAATTACCGCCAAACATCGACCCAAACTCAGTGACATCTATCGACTGCGTAGATCAAGTTGAAGCCTTAGTTTCCCAGTTCCAGCGCTGATGAGGGGGTGAGGGGGTGAGAGGGTGAGGAGGAGAATTTCACCCTCTGGGTTATTTCTGCCACCTTGGTCTAGTCCTCTTCTCTTTCCAACGCTCTAGCCCCACTCCCTAGTGCATCACGGCAGAAGTAAGCGATCAGTTGATATCACCCCCTCACCCCCTCATCCCCTCGTTTCCAGGAAGTGGTCAGTTACTTTGCTGTCGCTGCACTAGCGCCTTCTTGGTCAAGTCTCGTTAAGACCAATCCACTTATCGATTAAGAGCGGTTGATATCCAGCCAGCGTATCAAGTAGTAGCATCGGTTCCTGCTCTTCCAGCACAAGCGAACGGTGCTGAGGACGCAAAAACGCTTCGCCAACCGCGCGATCGAAGAACGCAATCAGGTGGTCATAATAACCCTCGATATTCAGCAGACCGCATGGCTTTTGGTGTATGCCTAGTTGTGCCCAAGTCAGCACCTCGCAAAATTCCTCAAACGTTCCATAGCCTCCTGGTAGTGCCACAAAAGCATCCGACAGTTCTGCCATTAAGGCTTTGCGCTCGTGCATTGAACCAACAACTCGCAGATCGGTTAGACTCCTGTGAGCAATTTCCTTGTCCACTAAAGCTTTAGGAATCACACCAATGACCTCACCTCCTGCTGCTAGTGCCGCATCGGCAACTATTCCCATTAATCCAACATTTCCACCACCGTAGACTAGACTAATTCCTCGGAGTGCTAGCGCTTCACCCATTTGCTGGGCTGCCTCCGCGTAGGCGGGTCGTAAGCCTTTATTGGAACCGCAAAAAATGCATACGCTTTTCATCCCGATCGCTACCCCAACTCCTAATAAACCTTACCAAAACATTTGATGTGACATCGTGCCTTGCGTAACACCAAATTCTCTTATCCCAGACACTCGAGTACTTCACCCAGCTGACTCACCTGAATGGGTGATTTTTAGACTTGCAACCAGTTATCAAAACTTTCTTCTGATTCCAGAGCAATCTAGTCCAGAGCAAGATTGGTCAGGCAGCTGCTGAAGAACAAGTTTCGCCCAAAGACTTTGAGAAGTTCAAGCACGAGGATTATTGAAGAAGACTGGAGGCTTTGATAATTGAATGGAATAGCGATCGCACTCTTTTTCTGAACCGAGATGGCAAGAGGGCGATCGCGTAGCCTCTCTTTTCAACCCACCACAAAATTCACTAACTTTCCAGGCACTACAATCACCTTTTTAATTTCCTTGCCTTCGATGAACCGCTGAGCAACTTCTGACTCGCGGGCATACTGTTCTAAAGCTTCCCGATTCGCATCAGCGGGCACTTGAATCGCCCCACGGGTTTTGCCCATGACTTGAATCACCAGCGTGATTTCATCGACCACCAAGGCAGCCGGATCGACGGTAGGCCAAGTTTGGGTGTGTACCGAATCGCTGTGACCGATTGTGTGCCACAGTTCTTCAGCAATGTGAGGAGCAAAAGGAGCCATCAGGTGAATCAGAGTTTCTATCCCTTCGGCATACACTGGCGAGTCTTTGCATTTGGCATCAGCTAAAGCATTGCTCAACTTCATTAATTCGGAAATCGCTGTATTGAATTGATACTCGCCCTCTAAATCTTCCGTAACCGCTTGAATCGCCCCGTGAATTGCCCGTCGCAAGTCTTTTTCGCCCTTATTCATCTCCCCACCTTTGTCAGGGGAGCTAACGGGGATCTGCGCGACAAATTCTGCCACCAGTCGCCAGACGCGGTTGAGGAAGCGAAATTGTCCCTCCACGTCGGCATCATCCCATTCCAAATCTTTTTCTGGGGGTGCCTTGAACAAGATAAACATCCGCGCCGTATCTGCCCCGTACTTGGCGAGGACTTCCTCTGGATCGATGCCGTTGTACTTCGACTTGGACATCTTTTCATAGAAGACTTGCAACGGTTCCCCCGTTTCTGGGTCTTTTGGATCGGCTGGATCTACCTGTGCCGCGGGAATGTATTTGTCAGTGGCAGGATTTTTGTAGGTAGTGCCCTGCACCATGCCCTGAGTTAGCAGGCGTTGGAAGGGTTCGTCAAAGTTTAAAAGACCGCAGTCTCTCAAAACCTTGGTAAAAAACCGCGAGTACAACAAGTGCAAAATCGCGTGTTCAATCCCGCCCACATACTGGTCTACCGGCATCCAGTCATTGGTTTTTGCGGGGTCGAAAACGTGCTGTTCGTTCTTCGCATCGGGATAACGCAAGAAATACCACGACGAATCAATAAATGTATCCATCGTGTCCGTCTCCCGCTTGGCTGGGGTGCCGCAAGCGGGACAAGGGACATTGACAAAAGCTTCCATCTGAGCCAACGGAGACGCCCCGCGACCCGTGAATTCTACCTCTTCCGGCAATCGAACCGGCAAGTCTTCATCCGGCACCGGCACCGTACCGCAGCTGGGACAGTGAATTGCCGGAATGGGTGCCCCCCAATAGCGTTGCCGCGAAATTAACCAATCCCGCAGGCGATACTGCACCCGCGCTTTCCCCCAACCCTCTTTTTCCGCGTACTCAACAATCCCTGTCTTCGCTTTAATTGAATCCATCCCATTAAATTGGTCTGAATTCACCAAAATTCCTGGTTCGGTATAAGCTTCCTGTAGAGATGCGATATTTCCCGTCTCTACATCATCCCCTGGCGGAACAATTACAACCTGAATGGGGAGATTCTGCTCCTTAGCAAACCGGAAGTCCCGCGTGTCGTGGGCTGGAACACCCATCACCGCGCCAGTGCCGTACTCGTACAATACGTAATCGGCAATCCAGATGGGAATCTCTTCTCCCGTAAAAGGATTCATCGCCTTCCCGCCAGTCGGAATACCGCGCTTTGGCTTATCCTCTGCGGTGCGTTCCA
This sequence comes from Trichocoleus sp. DQ-A2, assembly GCF_039961915.1. NCBI lineage: Bacteria > Bacillati > Cyanobacteriota > Cyanophyceae > Leptolyngbyales > Trichocoleusaceae > Trichocoleus > Trichocoleus sp. DQ-A2. The sequence goes on along the minus strand of NZ_JAMPKD010000003.1, from coordinate 91,416 downwards.
ATTCGCTTTCTTGGGCGACTTCTTGGATAAATCCTTCTACCGCCTCTTTTCGGTCTGGAGTCGTCACTTTGGCGGTCAAAGGATGTTCTGGCGCTAGCACCACGTAAGTCACGCCATAGACGGTATCGGGACGAGTGGTGAAAACCCCAATTTTTTCATCCAACCCGACAATCGGAAATTCTAGGTAAGCGCCAGTGGATTTACCAATCCAGTTTGCCTGCATCAACTTGACTCGTTCGGGCCATCCGCTCAATTTGTCCAAATCGTTGAGCAATTGCTCGGCGTAGTCGGTAATTTTTAGGAACCACTGCCGCAACATTTTCCGTTCGACTTTGGCACCGGAACGCCAAGATTTGCCGTCGATGACTTGTTCATTTGCCAGCACCGTCTGGTCGATGGGGTCCCAGTTGACGGCGGCTTCTTTCTGGTAAGCTAGTCCGGCTTTTAAAAACTGCAAGAAGAGCCACTGCGTCCACTTGTAATAATCGGGAGAACAGGTAGCAACTTCGCGGTTCCAGTCAATTGAAAGCCCTAACTGCTGCAATTGATGCCGCATCTGAGCAATATTTTGATAAGTCCATTTTCCTGGGGCAATACCCCGGTCAATAGCGGCATTTTCGGCTGGCAAACCAAAGGCATCCCAACCCATCGGATGGAGTACGCGATACCCTTGCATCCGCTTGAGTCGGGCAATCACATCCGTGATGGTGTAGTTGCGGACGTGTCCCATGTGCAGGCTGCCCGATGGATAGGGGAACATGGACAGAGCATAGAACTTGGGCTTAGTGCTATCTGTGGGGGTTTGATCTAAGCTTTGTTCTGCCCAAGTCTGTTGCCACTTTTCCTCGATTGCTGCTGGGTTGTAACGGGACTCCACGGAAAAAACTCCTGCTGGATTAGTAATCGTGTTTGCCTCAATATTCTGACACAACTGTTCACCATAGTCTGGACGGTAGGCTACACTATCGATTTAAATTTTTCTATTTTTTGCTGACGCTGAAGATATCCACATCCTACGCAGATAGGAGCTGAACTGCACTAAGGATAATCAGTGTTTATTGCAATCCTATTTGAGTGAGTGGATATTTTTTGAAAAAACTGCGTTTGCGGAGCCTGCGCTTTGCCCTTAGAACCCACTAGCGATCGCGTTGCCATGCTCCAAGGACGATAGCCTATATGTATTAGCGATATAGAACGTGGAGAAAGAGTAAGAATAGGATTTAATAAATTATTTGAAATTACGGTCTTAAGTAAGAGTAATATCTTTTTAGCAGCAATCTTTTACATATCTATAGCAAGTATATTTTGAATAATTTACAAGTTTTTGTTTACGGCACTTTGAAACCGGGAGAGTGCAATTACGAGCGATACTGTGCTGGAAAGGTGGTGGAAGAGAAAAGAGCGATCGCATTCGGCGAACTTTTTTCCCTCCCAGCAGGGTATCCCGCAATGATCCCTGGCAATGCAAAAATTCACGGGTTTGTACTCACTTTTCCCGATTCAACTGTGTTACAGAAATTGGATAATCTGGAAGGCTATGACCCTAGCCGTCCAGAGGCACAAAATGAATATAACCGGCATCAAATCGAGACCTATAAACCATCTGGGCAGCCACTAGCAATAGCTTGGGCTTACTTGATGAGCGTTGATCGGGTTAGACGCCAAAAAGGGATTCTGCTGACCTCTGGATGGTGGAGCCGCTTAAAAAACAATGAGTGATGAGTTCATTCCAAAACTCATCACTCATTGCTCAATATTTTTTAAGTCAAAGCGGATTAATTCTGATATCCCTTGGCGTCAGATCCATCTACTGATGGCTTCACAAATTTTTCTGGAGCCGCGACTGCTGCTTTGGGAATCTCCACTGCGGGATGATTCAGGGCAACCATCAAAGGCTCTGCTGCTGTCTCTGAAATGGGAGCTTTTGCTAGTTGGGGACTCAGGGAGTGATTACCCGGAAGAATTCCTGACAAAGCGCCGACAAACAAAGCTGCGATCGCTGCGCCACCCCATGCAGCAACCCGTTGGGAGCGGCGGCGGTTGATGCGTCCGAAAACTTGATTAACAGCCTGTTCTGCTGATTGCTCGGACTCTGGAACGGGAATTGTTTGTAAACCCTGGCGTAATTTCACCAGTCTGGTATACAAACACTGCATTTTGGGGTCACTTTTAAGCCATTCCTGAACTTGTTTGCGCTCGTCAGCGGTTACTTCACTATCTAAGTAGGCACTGAGCAATTCAAAGCGATCGCGTTGCAAAATATCCATCTCCTTAGAGACTTGTGCGTTTGCAGGGCACCGCTGTCCAGAATCCTTACGATTGTTCAAATCAGAGGTCATTTTCACATCACCAGCAAGTCACACAATAGGAAAGCAGAGCAGTCACTAATCTTTGCCACATTCAGTATATACGTAGAAACTTGTATTTCATTACAATCTTAACTGTTTTGCCAAGAAGTAAAACACAAGTAATGGGGAGCTGACTTAATCCGTGACAACCAAGGGTGAACTTAACGATTTACGCTTAGTCTAGTTTTTAGCAAGCGATCGCACCCAGTAAAAATCTACCCTTTTTTCACGACCTATCTGAAATCGTTTCTTGGAAGCCACACCTTGCAGCACTTAAGCGAACAAGGAAGGCTATCCTACTGCTTTAAAGATAATCGGCAACCCCGGAGGTACGAATCCACCGAATAGCTGAAACCAGATTCTATCCCTAAGTTAGATTAATTTCCGTCTAGGTAGTTTTGCAGCTGAGATTGCAGGCGCTGACGCGCTCTAGCAATTCTAGATTTTACCGTTCCCAGGGAGACACCTGTGATTTCGGCAATTTCTTCATAAGCCATGCCTTCGATTTCTCTCAGGACGATGGTAGTGCGAAACACCTCTGGCAGATCGGCGATCGCATCATGCAGCTGTTCATAAAATTCCCGCGTCGTCATGTCTTCGTCGGGACTTGGATTGTCAGATGCAATTTCCCAATCCATTTCGCCGTCATCCATCATGCGAGGTGCATCTAACGACAGCGGATGAGACACCCGTTTGCGTTTACGCAGCTCATCATAAAACAGGTTCGTGGCAATCCGGCTCAACCACCCCCGGAACTTGACTGGCTCCTGCAACCGCTTAATATTGCGGTAAACCCGAATCCAGACTTCTTGAGCTAAATCTGCCCGATCCTGCCAATCTGGAGCCAGATGGTACAAAATCTTATCGACATGAGACTGATACCGGCGCAAAAGTTCGGCAAAGGCAGCGCGGTCAGGACGCAGCCCCGCCTGACAATGCAGAATTAGATCGTAGTTTGACAGTTTTTCAGGTTGCACCGGCGCTTGAGAAACCGTTGCTTCAGCTGTTGACCAGGATACAGGAATCGATTGAGTCATGGATGGATATAGGGGTTAAAACATCCTAACCCTCCAAGACGCTGCCACTTTGACAATGGTTCCCGCTTGTGGCGGAATGCTAAATGGCGTTCTACACCAATGTAGCGAATCGAAGGATCAACGTCGGGAGTTATTCATATAACTACGAACTTGTGACACTCCATCCGGAAAACCAGAGCTTTCCAGGCAGAGGGGGAAGGGCGATTTAGGAGAAAGTCATTTCTAGTCGGAGTTACAGGCGAATATAATTACACCCAGGATTGCAGAAGATGAGGAAAATATCATTCCAACGCTACTGCCCCCAGCGCTTTCAGCGTCGCTTTCTGTGCGTCTGTTAAACCTGTAACGCCAGTAATATTCATGCCTTCGTAGGGTCTTTCACTTCTCAAGGTGTTCAGGCACTCGCCTGTCGCTACATCCCACAGCTTAATCATTTCATCTTGCCCAGCACTCGCGAGTATTTGTCCATCTGGACTGAAGACAACTGACCAAATCCCATTGGTATGTCCCTGCAACGTTTTCAGGCATTGCCCCGTACTGACATCCCACAACCTGACAGTATGGTCATCGCTAGCACTAGCGACAATTTGACCATCTCGACTAAAGGCAACAGACCAAACCCCGTTGGTATGCCCTTGCAAAGTTTTCAAACACTCACCGCTACTGACATCCCACAACCTGACAGTCCGGTCATCGCTAGCACTAGCGAGAATTTGACCATTGGGACTGAAGGCAACAGACCAAACCTCGTTGGTATGCCCTTGCAAAGTTTTCAAACATTCACCGCTACTGACATCCCACAACCTGACAGTACGGTCGCCACTCCCAGTCGCCAAAGTCTTCCCTTCCGGGTCGAAGACAACAGACCAAACCCAGTTAGTAAACTCCTGCAAAGTTTTCAGACATTCACCGCTACCGACATCCCACAACCTGACAGTACGGTCGCCACTGCTACTAACCAGAGTCTTACCTTGAGGACTAAAAGCGACTGACAATACCCAGTTGGTATGTCCTCGGCATATTTTGAGGCATCGACCGCTACTGACATCCCACAACCTGATATTGCGATCGCAGCTAGCAGTAGCCAAGGTTTTACCTTGAGGACTAAAGGCAACTGACAACACCCAGTGACTATGCCCCCGCAAAGTTTTTAGAGACGTTGTATGCAGCGTCTTTACACCATCCGAAACATTCCACAACTTCACTGTAGCGTCACCACTGCCACTCGCTAAAGTCTTACCTTGAGGACAGAAGGCGACCGATCGCACTCGATTCGTGTATCCCCATAGAGTTCTCAAAGCTTGACCTGTGTAGACATCCCATAACTTTACCGTTCGGTCGTCACTGCCACTCGCTAAGGTACGACCATCGGGACTAAAGGCAACTGACCAAACCTGGCTTGCGTGTCCTTGCAAAGTTTTGAGGCATTGTCCGGTAGTGGTATCCCACAATTTCACTGTCCGATCGTGACTGCTACTCGCTAAGGTGCGACCATCAGGACTAAAAGAAATTGATTGCACTAAAGAAGTATGTCCCTCCAAAGTTTTATAGGGGCGGGTTTGAAACTCGCCCCTACTCTTACTGACATCCCACAACTTTACAGTGCAATCATCGCTGCCAGTGGCTAAGGTACGACCATCGGGACTAAAAGCAATTGACTGTACCCAATGAGTATGTCCCTCCAAGGTTTTGTAAGGGTGCGTTTCAAACCCGCCGCTCCCCGTGCTAACATCCCATAACTTTACAGTGCAGTCATTACTGCCAGTGGCTAAGGTGCGGCCATCGGGGCTAAAGGTAACTGAACGAACTAAACTCCTGTGTCCCTGCAGAGTTTTCAAAACTTCACCCGTGTGGACATCCCATAGCTTAATCGTTCTATCATCACTGGAACTGGCTAACATTTGACCATCTGGGCTAAAGGCAATCGACCGAACCCAACCGCTATGACCTTCCAGAGTTCTCAGGCACTTACCGTCACGGACATCCCACAGCTTCACCGTTCGGTCGTCACTGGAACTGGCTAAGATTTGACCATCCGGGCTAAAGGCGATTGACAGTATCCAACGCAGGTGACTGTTACAGGTCAAAAGTGGCTTCATATCTGAAACTTGCCACAGGTGAATCTCGCCAGTTTCACCTGCTGTTGCTAAAAGTTTTCCATTGGGGCTAAATACCACTGACAAAATACTTCCAAAAGTTTCAGCAAAAACAGACTTTGCTAGATCGGCATGAGCAAAGTTGACATGGTGCAAATTTACATCTCTCAGATAAGCTTGCCAAACAGTCAGATAGGAAAAATCATAATTGCTTAAATTCGTCTGGAGTTGACAAAGCAGATTGATAAGATTCCCACCTGCATATCCTGGCTCTATTGGTAAATTATCTTGCAAACTGAAAAGAATCTTCGATAAATAATATTTGATTTTGTCCCGGTGCCTCAAGATTACCGTTAATCTATCTATCAACGGTAGGATGATAAAGCAAATTTGGGCGTCTCTAATATAGTCTTTTGTCTGAGCATTGATGAGAGAATAGCTATTGAATAGTTTAATTTCTTTAGTCCTAATCTCCTCGCATACCTGCTCGATTAATTGGTTAGTCATATATTCCATGACCGCAGGCTGTTGCGTAAAAGTTGCTGATTTTTTCTCTATTAGCGATCGCCGTTGTAGAGATTCCAGTGCTTCCAATAGTTCACGTTGCGATACTGGTGGTACAATATCCTCTCGCAGTTCTAGCAGCGAGACCAACTCTCGATTGATTGCCAGCCAGTACATAATCTGCTTTTCTAAAGTACACAAGCGATTAAATTGCTGGTCTAAAAGATCCCAAATATCACCAAAAACTGCTGTGCCTTGTTCTAGAAATTGAGAAATATTACCATCAAATAACTCTTGAATAGTCGTAGCAACTATCTTCAAGGCTAGTGGATTGCCTCGATAACGAGCCATTAGGAGTTTTAGCTCTTCTTCTGAAACTAAGAAACCTTTGGCATGAAAGATTCTATGTCCTTCTACCTCTGTCAAACCAGCGAGTTGTAGCGAACGAACTGGCAAAGTTTTGCCTTCCTTAGATGCTATTCCTCTCGGTTTTTCCCGGCTGGTTAGCACCAAGCAGCTTTGATGGTTGGTTTCTGCCACACATCTTAATAGCTGTCCATAACCCTCGTATTCTTCTCGGTAATGTCCAGCGCGATCGCCCTCCCGCAAAATTGACTCAACATTATCCAGTACCAGCAGACAGCGCGATGAGCGTAAATACTCAATGAGCCGCGATACTTTACCGTCTACTGTTTCTGGTAAATCGGTTTCCTGCTGATCGGACAGGAATTTGATGATGTCTGCCAAAGTATCTTGAATAGGTGGCGCATTACGCAGCGAGCGCCATACAACATACTCAAAATTATCCTGAATCTGTTCCGCTAGTTTTACAGACAAAGCAGTTTTGCCAATTCCGCCCATACCCAGCAACGCTACCAAGCGACAGCGATCGCTCACAATCCAATGTTCTAGCGTGGCGAGTTCTGCTGTGCGTCCATAGAAAAGCGATACGTCAACCGCCTCTCCCCACTCTTGACGTTTATGAGCGATCGCTACTGAAGGAGCAATCGGATTAGACACCACTTCTGGCATCTGCTGCAATGACAAGACGCGGCGCGAATACCCCTTCAAGACTGACTGCAAATTATTTTTTGTTACCTTCTCTCCAAATGCCTCTGAGAGTAACTTCCACAACTTAGAACCAGCATCCCTGATATAACCAGGATCGTAAGTATTTTTTTTTGCAATCTCCTCGTAAGACTGCCCTTCCCAAGATTCCTCAAACACAATTTTTTGAACTTTATTTAAGCGTCCTTGAGCTAGAACGCTCTCTACAATTTCTAGCGCTTCTTCAACAGTCATTTATTAAAACTTGCCTCAGAAGTAAATGTAAGCGATTTTAAATCTGACAAACAGCGGGTAGTAGTTGCATTGCCCGATTGAGATAGCTAAGTACCTGACTTCAAACACCCGCTCAACGATTACGTGCAAAAGCTTGAAATTTTCTCTGGAAAATCTATTGTGGCTTTTTGTCAGCGAATTGTCAGTATTTATCCTCTCCTCTTTATGACATTTATCTGACAAATTTTATGACATTTTCCGACTGTCAAGCCTAGTACAGAAAGCTTAACTTGGTCTTATGCACAAACAAAAACCTTAGTCAAACAAGATGATACAGAACGAAACTTTAGGAGCTAAGCCACTTAATCTTTCTTAAATTTTGTCCGATTGATTTTGTCCGGGTGGGGTAGCAGATGACAGTAAAACTACGTAATTCGCTAGAAATAAGCCTTTAGACGTAGGCAAATATGCTTAAAAAAGTTACGCAGGCTCCACTAGAAACGATTCAGGTTAGGCAGAAACAATGCGATCGCTATGATTTTTTGCGACTGTCGATGTGTAGAGATAGTGGCTAACTTGGCTTCATGTCAATTAATTCCCCAATTGAAGACTCATTTGTAATTCCTCAAAGGAGAAGCAATGCGATTTACAGAGATGAAAGACACTTATCAGCAACTTTGGCGCACCGTCAAAATAACCGATTTAAGCGCCACTGATGCAGTTGTTTCCAAGATTATGTCTAACCGGGGTCGGTACGAACAGGCGCAGCGCGAGAGTGGCGTGTGGTGGCCCGTCATTGCCGCTATTCATAGTCTTGAAGCCTCGCTTTCGTTTAAAGGACACCTGCACAATGGCGATCCTCTCAGCGCTAGAACTAGAAATGTTCCAGCTGGAAGACCGTTAGGGACTCCTCCCTTTATCTGGGAAGAGTCGGCTGCTGATGCTTTGGCAATGAAACGCACAGATGAGGTGAATTTCTTAGATACTCCAGAAGAAATCCTCTGGTACTGCGAGAGATACAACGGCTGGGGCTATCAGACAGGTGCAGGGCGCAACTCGACACCGCCGCGACGTTCGCCCTATCTCTGGTCTAAGACTAATCACTGGACTAAAGGCAAGTTCACCGCAGATGGTCGCTTCGATCCAAATGCAGGTTCTTCGCAGGTAGGAGCCGCCGCCATCCTCAAGCGAATCGAACAACTCGGACATATCAGCTTCGATCCAGTACAACCTGCTGTACCACCAGTGCCGAATGGGCAAAAACCGATCCTCCGCTTTGGTGACAACGGGTTTTGGGTGGGTGTTGCTCAACACACAGTTAATGGATGTGGGTTTGGCCCTCTCAGCGTTAATAACGATTTTGACTCAGCAACAGAGCGCATCATTATGAAGTTTCAAAGAAGCGTGGGACTGAATGACGATGGTGATGTGGGACCGCTGACTTGGGCTGCGCTTGATGCACACAAGAAGCTACCAGGTTGGACTCCATTGAGCGGTTCTTCACAGCCAGCATCGACAACTCCTGTTGCAGCAGCACCGATCCTTTGAACAGTCCTAAGAACCTAGTCCAAAAATCGCTTAGCCATTTTCAGGAATAAAGCTCAACAGAAATAGCGCAGTGGTTTTTGGAGATTCCTTCCGCCTTAAGTACAAACTTTGCGATCGATTAAGGCGTTCATCCCAGAGCGTTGATTAGAAATTCAACGCTTGCTGACTATCTTTTTTTAGCACTCATATCACCTATTCTTTTAGAGGTTTAGAGCCATGCGTTTGCAAACTTTCTACAATGCCAGACTAAATAACCAGAGTGTGGATTATGGCATTGAAGCGATCGCTTCTGACGAAGAATTAGCCACACATATTCAAGAGGTTCTCATTTGGCTGAAGTTTCTCGATCCGCCTGCTGATGGCAAGTTTGGTCCAATTTCCTCTGACGCTCTAGTTGAGTTTCAGGATGTAATGAAGTCATTAGAACCATCTGTAGCTGGGGAAAGAGGGTTTATTGGGTTAGTAACAGCTAGGTTATTGATTGAAACTCCTCCTTCAGTTGTCCCTAAGCCTGAAGTGGATCTAACCAAAAATAATTTGGAAGCCCGCATCATCCGCTATATGTTGAAAATGAACTACCGCGTTTCGGTAGGGCCACAAAGGTACAACATTGTATATGTTGAGGGCATGGATGCGGACGGTAGCCTAAATAGCGATGCTCCTAACCATTTCAACGATCGCCGCATGGTGATTGAGATTCCAAATGAAGTACCAATTCTCAGGCAAAACTGGGAAGCTACAACAGAACCTGGTACTGCCTATACCCTCAACCCGATGGGAAGGGGCAAAGAATTTGGAGCAGCTCGGATTGCCTTTGGACAATACAAGGCTTGGCAGGTTGGTACGCACTATGGTAGCGGTGCAGATCCTCATGAAGCTTTTGTGCAAGTATCACCCGTTTCCGTTTACCGGGACAAAAACAAAGATTTTATTCGTAAGGGCGACTTTTTAGACACAGGTATGTTTTACATCAACCAGCACTGGGGTTATGACTTGCCTCGCAATAACATTGGCTACGCGGGCGCTGGCTGTCTTGTGGGACGCACCCGGCAAGGTCACAGGGATTTCATGGCACTGATTAAGCAAGATAAGCGTTACCAACTCAATAAGGACTACAGATTCGTAACAACAATTATTCCCGGAGATGACTTGGTAAAGCAATTTCCAGGCTAGCTTGCCGCGCTAGTAGGTTGGGTTGAGCGACAGCGAAACCCAACACAACTAGATGCGTTTGTTGGGTTTTGTTCCTCAACCTAACCTACAAGAGACTGAATTCTGAATTTCTCTGTCCGATTGGAGCGTGAAGCAGATTTTCACGCCAGTTTTACTGGGTGCATCTCTAACGTAACTATCACTTTAAGATTTTTTAAACATGATTGAAATTACCAGCATTCCCAAAGAAATCAAAGTTGGAGAGTCCTTTTCAATTGATGGAAAAGCTGATTCAGCTCAGGTAGGTAAAACTGTAAATCTAGTCGTAGATAACAAGTTTAAAGCAGCGGGTACTGTTGTACAACCAGATGGCTCTTGGCAGATTGAGTTTCAATTTCTGGAGTCTGGTACTCGTCGCCTAGAGTTTTCCCTCGACGAGGAAAGTGTGGACTCAGTAATTCTGGTTATTCCTGCCAAGGAAAACCGTGTAGACTCGACTCGACTTAGTATTACAACGCCCGCGGAAGAAATTAAAACAGAAAAAGTCTTCACTTTGAGCGGTAAAGCCGAGGGCTACGATGACGGTGAGGAGCTTGTACTTATAGCTGATAAAACGTTTGAACTTGCACGTCCTAAAGTTCAAGGTGGCACATGGCAGGCTCCAGTGTTGTTTCATAAACCTGGTAAGCGACTTGTTGAAATAAAAGGGTCTGAGCAAAACATTGCCAAAGTTGAACTGGATGTGAAGCCAGCAAGTGTGGACGTTCCAATTCTGTCTCGCAGTGTTTGGACTAGCCAAGGAACTCCATCAAATGTTATTGACCTGCTGCAAGCAAAACGCATTACCATCCATCACACACAGATGAGGGATATATCTCCTAGCGCTACCCAGTCTGAGGAGGCAGAACAGATGCGCGAAATTCGGCAGGGTCATATAGCAAGGGACTTTAGTGACATTGGCTACCATTTCGTCATTATGCCCAGCGGTCGAGTTTACGTAGGTCGTTCCGAACGTAAGCGGGGAGCGCACGACATCATTAATGATGGCTTAGGTATTGCTTTCCACGGCTCTTTTATCAGCAAGGAAATTACCGACGTGCAGTTTAACTCAGCTGTGGCTCTGTGTACGCTGCTTTGTAAGCGCCACGGAATTAACGATGTTGTGACACCTGTATCTACTCCGACAGCTGACTTTGGCCTGAAAAATTTACCTCGAATCTGTGGACACCGGGATCGGGTTAAGACTGATTGTCCGGGGGCAGCAGAAGGTAAAACAGTGCGTTTAGCAAAGATTCGTCAAGAAGTTCAAAAGAGGCTCTGATAGCTTCTAGAAATTTTTTTCAAGTAACTTCATGCAACTCACAAGTCAGGTTAATCAAGTTCAGATACCTGACTTGTGAAATGCTCTAGAAGACTAAAAATTAGTGATGCCTAGTTACTGGAATCCATTACTAGGCACTCCCCTTTTGGCAAATGCGATCGCATCCCACTAATTTCGGGAACTGGCAAGAGCGATCGCATCCCTTACACAAACTTTACACAACAGGTCGCACAGACGCGATCGCCTCATCGTATTTTAGGAGATTAAACAATGAAACTAGCAGGAAATTTTGCAGATACACTGCAAGGTAAGGCTATCGATGAAATTGTCAGGATTAGCAAAGAACGTCTGCGCGAGCAACCGCTAGTTCCACGCGGACAACACGCTAAACATCATGGTTGTGTGAGAGGAGAATTCACTGTTGAAGCTAACTTGCCAGAAGAAATGAGATTTGGCGTTTTTAAAGAGCCAGGTAAGCGTTTTACTGCTTGTATTCGCTTCTCAAATGCTTCAGGAGATATCGAACAGCCTGATACTAAAGATGATGCTCGCGGTATGGCGATTAAAGTCTTTGTGTCAGACGAAGAGCAAGAGAAGACTCAGGATTTTGTAACGATCAACCACCCGGTCTTCTTTATTCGGAACGCTATAGACTTTGCAGAGTTCTTTAAAGCTGTTGAACAGTCGCAAGGCAAGCCACCATTAAAGTTTTTCTTTCCCGGCTTCAATCCGTTTAAATGGCGCTTGCATGAGTTTATGACTGCCAGAGCAATTCAAAGTCATAAGGTTGTTAGTCCGCTTGAGATTGAATATTGGAGTACGACTCCATACAAACTCGGTTCACAAGCAATCAAGTTTGCCGTAAAACCCTCTTCTAAAAACCAGTTGGGTAGGTCAGCCTCTAAGTCTCCGAACTATCTGCGGGAAGCGATGGTCGAGCATTTGAAGATGCAGAAAAAGCAAGCTTCTTTTGATTTTTTAGTTCAGTTCCAAACTGACGCTGAGCGGATGCCAATCGAAGATCCAACTATCGAGTGGAAGTCGCCTTTTCATAAGGTTGCCACTATCGAGATTCCAGATCAGTCTTTTGACTCTGATGAACAGATGAGATTTTGCGAGCATCTGTCCTACACTCCGTGGCATTCTCTGCCCGAACATAAGCCACTAGGCGGAATTAATCGCGCTCGTCAGAAAGTTTACGAAGCGATTTCAGAGTTGCGTCACGAACGGAACGAAGTTCCCAAAAAAGAACCCACTGAAGAAGAGTTTTCTGACCTATTCCCTGAGTAAAAGCACTCAGGAAGTGTGCGATCGCTTTCCCAAACACGCAAGACGCGCTCGCGCCTCTTTCTGGCTTATCTCAATTAGCCTTATACCCACTTACACAACAATTGGATAAAAACCATGAGCTTAAGCCTACCTGCTTTTTTTGATATTCTAATTGGCATAACTTTTATTTACTTAATCCTGAGCTTACTAGCATCTGAGATTCAAGAACTAATTGCTGCTTTTCTCCAGTTCAGAGCTAAGCATTTAAAAAAATCCATTTATATTATGCTTGGAGGACCTGATAATTCAAAAGAAGTTGAGCAATCACTAAAAGGTCTAAATGAAAGCAAAGTTTCAACTCCCCAAAAGTCTGATAAGGAAAAGGCGATTAACCTTACTAATAAGCTTTATGAAAATTCTCTTATTGCCTCTTTAACCCAGTCTAACCTAGGTTTTAGTAGAAACGATGGGCTAACAAAGCTTCTGTATGGTCCTTCTTACATTCCTTCAGAAACCTTCGCCTCTGCTTTGCTTGATATTTTACAACCAATACTAAAGGTTGATGAAGAGAATAACATTTTTTCTCAAGTCGAACTGGAGTGTAACCCCTTTGACAAAATAGAAACAATACCTACAAAACTGAAACATAATCTTTATGAACTTGCTATGCGAGCGAAGTTGAAGGCTAAAAACAGTAATCAAAAGGAGCTAGAAACCTATCAATTTAAAAAAGAAATTGAGAAATGGTATGATCGTTCGCAAAATCGTACTTCTGGAACCTACAAGCGCAATACTAAGTTTTTACTTTTTTGGATAGCTTTAATAACAGCAGTTTTTGCCAATGCTAATGCTTTTCATATTGTTAGTAGCTTGTATCATCAAAGTACAGTGCGTAACGCAGTTACTCAAGCTGCTGTAAATGCAGTTGATAATTGTAAGGAGGTGTCTGACGATAAAAAAACGGCTTGCTTTGATACTCTTGATACGAAGATTAAGGAAACCCTAAAAGCTGACCAGCTACCTCTTGGATGGAAGACACAAGAGCATTTCATCGAATCATTTAACTTGAGCAATCGAGCAAATATCCTGAATTTACTTGGTTGGATAATGTCTGCTTTTGCCATTATGATGAACGCACCATTTTGGTTTGACCTGCTGAATAAGTTTGTCAACGTTCGTAATGCAGGTCCAAAACCTCCATCCTCTACTGAAAGTTAATTTTTCTTATTCATAAAACTGAGCGATGCGTAAATTCTCTGTTTTCACTCTTGTGTTTGCCTTTATTCTCACCTTTTTGTTTTCTACCCAAGCTGTTGTCCAAAACTCTAGGCTTTGGGGTGGAAACCAAGTAGGAATTGCGGGAGCTGTTGATACAGCACTTCGGTCTACGGTAGCAGTTTATTCTGGGAATAAGTACCAATGCTCTGGAGCTTTAGTAGGAACAAATTCTGTTCTAGTTCCTTTGAGTTGTGTAGATAAGTTCCGTCAAAGTGATTTGACAGTTGCTTTCGGTAGATTCTTGAGCAATAGCACAAAAGTGTCTGTCACGCAGAAGATTTATCAATCTGGTTCGAGTGCGCGTGTTGCAATATTGAAAGTAGGAAGAACACCCTCTGGGTTTAGTCCAACTCCTGTACATCGGGAAAATAGAACAATTCACTGCGCCCATTTGGTTCAGTTTGCTGGGTATGGCGAGACAGCGAATGGTGCCAAAAACTCGGCAAGGGAACTGAGGATACGCGAGGTCTACTATTACGATCCAACTCCTAATGATTCGGATGAAGGTTTGATGCTCAAAAAACCTTCTGGAACTGTTCCCTGCTTGGGCGATACAGGCGCACCCGCCTATGACCGCTCACTGAAGCAATGGCACGTATCCTTGATGATGGATACTGTAAATGGTTGTGTTAAACCACTTTACCAAGCTATCGATCTGCGGTTTCATCAAAAGTGGGTGAATGCTGCCATAGCTTCTTCAAAACAGGAAACACAGTTCAGTATTCCGTATCAGAAACCGTCTTCTAAAAGGACTACGATTAAAGAGTGGTGGGGTACTCAACTTCCAGGGGTGCCAAATGAGCCTGGGATTCCAGAGGTAGTTCCTATTATTTTTGAGGCACCATGCCGTATTAATGCAGAGGCATTTCGTTAATAAGGCTCTCACGAATCAAAGTAGGTGTACGGTTGAATAATTAACTGCAAATTATTTAGCCGAAACTTTCGTTTCTCATAAACTCTCACTCAAAGACTACTGTGCGATTCCCGTATACCAGCACGCGATTTTGCAAGTGCGATCGCACTGCTCTTGCTAATACCACTCGCTCTAAATCTTTGCCTTTGCGAATTAAATCGTCAACCTCATCTCGGTGACTAACTCGCACAACATCTTGCTCGATAATTGGGCCTGCATCCAAGTTGGCGGTGACATAATGTGCTGTAGCACCGATAATTTTGACGCCACGTTCATAGGCTTTGTGGTAGGGATTAGCTCCTACAAAGGCAGGTAAAAATGAGTGGTGAATATTGATAATCTGCGGAAATTGAGTAATAAAATCAGGGCTAACAATTTGCATATATTTCGCCAGCACAACTAAATCAATGTTGTACTGCCGCAGTAGTTCTAATTGTTTGGCTTCCTGCTGTGGTTTGGTTTCTTTAGTAATCGGAATGTAATGATAGTCGATGCCAAATTGAGCGGCTACATCTTGTAAATCGGGATGGTTACTGATAATTAACGGAATTTCGGCGGAGAATTCTTTTGCTCTGTGACGCCAAATTAGATCAAAGAGGCAATGATCTTGTTTGCTTACCCAGATGGCAATACGGGGTACTGTGTCGGAAAAGTGCAGCTGCCAGTTGGCTTGTAGAGGTTGCGCGATCGCGTTAAATGCTGGGCCAATCAACTCACACGGTAGATTAAAATCTTCTAACTGCCACTCAATTCGGGTGAGAAATAACCCAGCCGCAAAATCGGTGTGCTGATCGGCATGAATAATATTACCGCCATTAGCGTAGATAAAATTAGCAATTTTTGCCACCAATCCTCGTCGATCGGGGCAGGAAACTAGCAGCGTTGCGGTGGGGCTGTTCATGGTGAGAGAGAGGGGCTAGGCTGAGGTGACTTTTCGGTTTTTGAAGTCTCAGTTTTACTATTTTTTGGTGAAGGAGAGGGGCTGGGCTGAGGTGACTTAGCGGGTATTGCTTTGTCTGGTTTTTTGTCTAAAGTATCTTTCTGACTTGCTGGGGAAGGAGAAGGACTCGGCTTATCTGACTTAGACGGTGTTGCTTTTTCAGCAGGCTGGTTTTTAGTAGTTTTTGGAGAGGGGGAGGGACTAGGTTTATTTGACTGAGAGGGTGTTGCTTTGTCTGAATTTTTGCCGGAAGTATCTTTCTTAATTTCCGGGGAAGGAGAAGGACTCGGCTGAGGTGACTGAGAGGGTGTTGCTTTGTCTGAATTTTTGCCGGAAGTATCTTTTTTACTTGCTGGAGAAGAAGAAGGACTCGGCTGAGGTGATTGAGAGGGTGTTGCTTTGTCAGAGGTTTTATCCGGACTATTTTTTTGAACCGCTTCCTTGGCTTTCCATTCTGACAGAGGACGTTTTACACCATACTCGAAGTCTATCGGGACTAAAAGCACCTCTAGCTGCTGAGGGGTCTGTCCAGGGGGGTCAACTTGAGCATACAAGAAACTACTATTGAAGTTAGGCTTACCCAAAATTATCTGATGAGTTTGCTGATTATTTAGCCTTACTTCTACCGTAGCTTGGGGTTTGTCGAGTCCATATTCTTGTAGCTGGTTAGGGAAGATGGAGAGGGTGCGATCGCTCTTGCCATCTACCAGTAAATTTAGCAAGTATGAAATAGATGGATCGCTGGCTGGGACGTCGCTGGGCGATTTCATCTGCCATTGAGAAATACTCGTCTTGTCCACAGCTTCCTGCGTGACTCGCTCAAACTTCAAGGTTTGTTCCTGACTTTTAACTGTCAAAGCCTGTATCTGGTCTTTTTCAAAAGAAAAGATTTCCTTTTGTTTTGCCTGTGCTGCTTCTCGCTGGGGGGCACCTTTAATTTCATAAAAATAAACGAATCCCCCCAAACTCAGCGCCAATAGTATCAGAATCCAAGTTGTTCGTTTTAGCTTCATAATCAACACGCGAGTTGATTTTAGATTAAATCCAAAATCTGAAATTACTAACGTCTGAACCACCAAACCAGTCCAGCTGTAATGAACCCAATTAAGGGCATAATCAACACAGCTATCCAACCCAATACATTGGCTTGGTCTTGGGACAAGTTGATGCGACGGTCTTTTACTTCTTTGGGACGGATCGATAAAAGTTGCTCATCCTGTTTGCTTAACCAGCTAACGGAGTTCAGGAATACATCGCCATTTAGTTGCTGCTCGAACAAACCATCGCTAGCAAAATCAGAATTACCGAGGACAACTAGACGGGATTCTGCTGGCTTTTGGTCAGCATTTGCCGTCTTTGCCGGTGAATTGGTTGGGCTTGGGGACGCGCTGGAGCTAGCAGTTGCGGATGGGGAGGGAGAAGCTGATGTAGTCGCCGTCGGGGTTGGGGACGCGCTGGGGCTAGCAGTTGCGGATGGGGAGGGAGAAGCTGATGTGGTCGCTGTCGGGGTTGGGGACGCGCTGGGGCTAGCAGTTGCGGATGGGGAGGGAGAAGCTGATGTGGTCGCTGTCGGGGTTGGGGACGCGCTGGGGCTAGCGGTTGCCCCAGGAGTCGCCGTGGGAGTCGGGGTGGGAGTTGGGGATGGTGCAGACGCGCTTTGGGGAGGATAGACGCGGCTTAAGGCGACGCCGAGAATTAAAGGCCCTTGGCGATCGCTTTCGGGATCAAACTGCAAGCGATCGCTTTCGGGATTGCTCTCAGCCCAACTCTGGTCATTTGTCACCAGCAAAGGCGTCGCCTGGATACCGGCGATGGGAGTCACTTCAATCGGTCGTGCAAACGGGTAGAAAGAACGACCATCCTGAAAATCTTTAGTAATCGGATGTTGACCGTAGCGCGTAACCATAATCACCGCCGGACTCAGTCCCGCCTGACCGCCGGACAAGTCAATGGCAAGACGATTATCCAGCCTCACGCCCCAATCTTTAAGCAAGTTATCCAGACCGGGATTGGTATTCCGGTCTACCATCACCAGTAGCCTACCGCCGCGCTTCAGGTAATCGCTCAAAGCGGTGACTTCAGCTGCAAACAGCGCCCGTTTGGGGCCAGCAATGACGATGAGGTCAGCATCTTGGGGGATTCCTGGACTTTTCGCCAAATCTAGGGGTTGAGTGGTGTAGCTTTTCTCTCCCAGGCTAGTCACCGCCTGAGAGATGCTTCCTTGCGCCGCTTGTAAGGGACGTTCGCCGTGACCTTGGAGGAAGTAAACCTTGCCAACGCGATCGCTCGTAATTTGGGCGATCGCATTCGTCACCACTGTTTCTGAAAGGCTCTCCCCGCGCTGCGGATTCACTGTCTGGATGAGCTTTCGTCGTCCCTCCGATTCCAGATAAACTTCCCCTAGAGATTGAAGGTTAAACCTTTGAGCCAGTCCGGGTCGCAGTTGCGGATCGACAAATTCAAAACTAAATTGAGAGCCATATCGTCGGTAATTTTCCAGCAATTGTTGGTCTTGAGGATTCGGATTTTCTTCAAATACCCACAACTTGACTGGCTGCGATAAATTTTGCACTAATTGCTGCGACTGGGGGGCGAGGGTAAATAGCTGATTTTCCGTTAAATCCACTCGCACAACACGGCGAACACCCAGAAAATTAATTAGCCCCAAAATCACCAAAACCGCCAGCGTTGCTGCTAGAGCATTGGTTCCCGCCTGAGTTGACCGGCGTCCCCAAAAGCCATTTGGCGAACCGCCCAAGGATAGCAGCCATAACCCAATAATTACAATTCCAGCAACGATTAAACCTACGGGCACAGAACCCCAGCTACTGGATACCAATCCAGCAACTAGACCCGTAATTGTTAGAACTGGGCCAAGCAAAAAGAGATATTTTAAATACTTCCAATTAATGGTTTTCATGTTGGCTAATCAGTAATTGGTAATTGGTAATTGGTAATTGCTGCCAATAGATTTTAGGTAAGTGTTTAGCTTAGGTAACAGTTCGTTAATGGTAGGTTTGCGGGTGCCGATCTGTTCAATCGAGATGCAGGAAACCTCGAAGGCGGTCTTTGTAGACGCAAGCCCCACCCTTTAAGGTGTGGGCTACTTGCATCTCATGCATTCGGTCTTCTCATCGCAACCACTCCATACGCGATTCGCCATTCGTCAATTTAAGAACGCTGATAGCGCAAGGCATCGATAGATTGAGCAGTCAGAAACACGCCTAAGATAATGTAGCTTGCAAACATAATCAAACTGCTGGTATCAACTACGCCTTGCACCAAAGTGTTGTAATGTTTGACTAAAGATAAATGATTCCATGCCTCTCCTAAAACGCCGCCGGTCAGTTTCGCTAAAAGCTCGATCAGCGAGAAGCATAAAATTAGCACAAAGGTAAGAATTGCTGCCAAGATGGTGCTTTCGGTGAGGGAAGAAATAAACATTCCCAAGCTAAGAATCGCGGTGGCAACCAAGATTAATGCTGCATGACCCAATAGCAGCACCGCTGGGGGTAGGGGTGGGCTTGATGCATTAAAAGCGATCGCTTCGTATGCCAGCAACGGCAGCACCATTGTGATAAAAAATGTCACTACCCCCAACAATTTACCCACCGCCACCGCCCAGTTGGTGACTGGCGAAGTGGCTAATAGCTCTAAAGTCCCTCGCTTGCGTTCCTCGGAATACAGCCCCATTGAGAGAATGGGCAGAATAAATAACGATAAAAAGAACATTGCCCCCAGAAAGCTTTGGAGGGTGTTATAGGCGACATCGATGGGGGGAACGGGTGCGCCAATTTGCTGTCCTTGAAAATAAATATCCAAAGCGCGATCGCTCTCACTTTGCAATGCAGTGAGGAAGAATAATCCAGCTAAAAACCAGAAAGCACCCGCGACGATATATGCCAGCGGCGAAGCAAAATAGCCCTGCAATTCCTTGCGATAAATCGCCAAAATATTACTAATAATTACGCCCATTTATTCAACTCCTCCAGATTGCTCATCTGTGGCAACAATGACAGCAGCTTCTGCTGGCGAGGGAGGGGATGTCCCATTGCCATCGGTTTCATCCGTATCCATATCGACGACCTTTTCTTGGGTTGTCAGTTCGATAAACACGTCCTCAAGACTAGCGCGAGTGCGTCGCATTTCATACAATGCCACCCCCGCCCCAATTAAAACCGCAGCAATATCACGCGCCGGTTCTGTACCCGGTTCTGATACTACACGGATAAGAGTGCGATTGGGCGGTAATTCCTGGCTGGGGATGGATTCGACAAAACGAACTCCGGGCAAAACTAAGAGCATATGTTGCACAGCTTCTACATCCCCGTCGATTTCCAACTCATAGCCCGATCCGCCCGCTAGCTGTGCTACCAGATTTTCCGGGCTATTCGTTGCTACAAGCCGACCGCGATTGATAATTGCCACTCGGCTGCAAGTCATACTAACTTCCGGCAAAATATGGGTAGAGAGAATGATTGTGTGGCTACCGGCAAGGCTTTTAATTAAGTTGCGAACCTCGATAATTTGCCGAGGGTCGAGACCAACCGTGGGTTCATCTAGAATAATCGCGGGTGGGTCGTGGACGATCGCTTGGGCAATGCCAACCCGTTGGCGGAAGCCTTTAGAAAGCTTGCGGATGAGTACCTTGCGTTTTTCGGTGAGGTTGCAGCGTTCCATTGCTGAATTTACTTGGGATTTGCGATCGCGTCCGGGAACCCCCTTTAGCCGCGCCACAAAATGCAAAAATCCCTCCACGCTCATGTCAGGATACAAAGGTGGCGTCTCCGGTAAATATCCAATCCGCCGCCGTACCGCCATTAAATCTTCATGCACATCGTACCCAGCAATCCGGGCAGTCCCACTGGAAGCGGGTAGATATCCCGCCAAAATCCGCATGGTTGTCGTTTTTCCGGCACCATTCGGCCCCAAAAAGCCCAAAATTTCCCCAGGTTCCACATTAAAGGTGACATCCTGAATGGCTGGGGTCGCGCCATAGATTTTGCTTAAATTTTCAACTTCGATCATTATGGGTCATCGGTCATTGGTCATTGGTTATTGGTCATTGGTCAAAAGCAAACAACTAAGGACAAATGACAAAGGACTAAATTCAAAACTCTTTACTTTATGGGTCAACCAATGCTTTATGTCAACCCAGCAACTGGCAAAGATAACAGTGTCGGGAACTCATCTGCCCCACTGAAGACGCTGACTCGTGCCCTGAAGCAGGCTCAAGCCGGAACTTCGATTCAGTTGGCATCTGGGATTTACAATGCGGCAGGGGGAGAAGTATTTCCTCTGGTAATCCCGGCTGGGGTGACGGTGGTAGGGAATGAATCCAGCAAAGGCAAGGGAATTCAAATCGAAGGCAGTGGGGAATATATTAGCCCAAGCTTTGGCTCCCAAAATATTACCCTGCGGCTGGAAACGGATGCCCAACTGCGGGGAGTCTCAGTGACGAATCGGGGGGCGAAGGGGACAGGGGTTTGGATAGAATCGACATCGCCAAGGCTGGCGAATAATACCTTTACCAGTTGCAGTCGCGATGGCGTCTTTGTCACGGGTACTGCGAAACCGGCAATTTTAGATAATGTATTTACCCAAAATGCCTCCACAGGTCTTTCTCTCGTCCGCAATGCCAAGGGGGAAGTGCGTCGGAATGTGGCAGAGAGAACGGGTTACGGGATTTTGATTGGAGATCAAGCGGCTCCCCTAATTACCGATAATAAGATTTTTGCGAATCGGGCGGGGATTTTTCTGTCTCGTGACGCGACCCCGGTGCTGCGTCGCAATCTCATTGAGAAAAATACACAAGCGGGGCTAGTTATCAATGATGGGGCAAAACCACAGCTAGGGAGCCGTCAAGAGCCAGCGGGTAATATTTTGCGGGATAACGGGGAAGTCGATCTGCAAAATCTGACGCGGTTCGCGGTCGTCTCAGCGGGAAATCAGCTGAATCCAGTGCGGGTGCAGGGAACGGTGGAATTTGTGGCGGCGACGGTTGCTGGTTCTACTTTTACAATGGGACCCGCCCAGTTTAGCGATGTTGCCGGTTATTGGGCGGAAGCGTTTATTCAGGCGCTAGTGGCGAAAAATCTGATGAGTGGCTTCCCGGATGGGACGTTTCAGCCAGAAGCGGCAATGACTCGCGCCCAATATGCCGCAGCGATCGCGAAAACCTTTAACTTGCCGCCACGACCGGGAAATCAGAGCAGTTTCAAGGATATTCCAGCAGATTTTTGGGCGGCGGGGGCGATCGCGAAGGCTGCATCGATGGGTTTTATCTCTGGGTTTCCAGATAACACCTTTCGACCGGGGCAAAATCTGACGCGGGTGCAAGCGATCGCATCTTTAGTCAGTGGTTTAGCACTTACGGGGGGTAATTCTAGCGTCTTGGGAGTTTATGGCGATCGCGCTCAAATTCCTAGCTACGCCACAGATGCCGTCGCTGTTGCCACGACGAGGCGCATGGTGGTGAATTATCCCCAAGTTCAACAACTCGAACCGATGCGAGACATTACCCGCGCTGAAGTTGCCGCACTCATCTATCAGGCATTGGTAACAACTGGGGAAGTCAAGGCGATCGCTTCTCCCTATATTGTCAATCCGGAGGTGAATCCCGACTCCTCCCTTCCCAGCTTCAGCGACATTCAGGGACACTGGGCAGAGAATTCCATTCGAGGATTGGCAAATCAAAACCTGCTGGGTGGCTTTGCCGATGGCACTTTCAAGCCAGACGATCGACTGAATCGGGCGGGATTTGCGGCTTTATTAGTGAAAGCTTTTAACCCCACTTCCAAACGCCCAGCCATCCAGTTTACCGATATCCCCCCGACTTTTTGGGCGCAGGCGGTGATTCAACAAGCTTATAGCGGTGGCTTCATTACCGGCTTTCCCGACCAAACTTTCCGCCCTCAGCAGCCGGTTCTGAGAGTCCAGCTGATTGTTTCTCTGGTGAGTGGATTGGGCTTTGCCTCTGGGGATGAAAAACTCTTAGACAAGTACGAAGACCGCGCAGCGATTCCCGCCTATGCCCGCCCTGCTGTTGCTGCTGCTACACAAAGAGGTATCATTGTGAACCACCCGGCACCCGCACAACTTAACCCAAATCGAGAAGCCACACGAGCCGAGGCAGCTGCTATGGTTTATCAGGCATTAGTCGCCACTGGGCGATTGCCTGCTTCCTAGGGGCTTTCGCCTTCGGACAAAAATCTTGGGCGATCGCAATAAATTATCGCCCGTAGGCAAATGCCCTTTTTGTCCAATACTTCTCCTGAACGAGTGCTGAGAGTGCAAGATATAAATATCACCACTGACTAATGACCGATGACAGCTAAACGCTAATCTGCGATTAATATTATTTCTGGTCTGCCAAGTTAACTTCTGATGACAGAGTCAACACAAGACTCAGCTACTGCCTACGCAACGACGCTGCTTCTTTACTATTGTTTTGAACTGATTAGGGGTTACACGGCTGAGGAATTGGTAGCCCATTGGGTTCGCGACTTTGGTGCCGACTGGGTGCCTCTAGCCGTGATTGAGGCGCTTTATCAGGGACGTTACAAAGCGATTTCTGTCGAGCAAATCTTAAATTTCTGGTCTCGGCGCGGTCAAGCCCTGTATCACTTTAACTATGATTTTGAGCGCTTGGTTTGCCGCAATTTTCCCCAAAATTTGACGGAAGCAGCCGATCCGCTACCAGCAACCTTAGCTTCTAACCCTGAGCCAAGTTTAGAGCGAGTCAAGGCGAAAGACGCGATAAATCCAGTTTATTCATCCTCAACGGAAGCATCTGTGGGTGCCAGTGACGAGGCGATCGCGATCGCCCACCCAATTGCGATCGCCCAGACGCCGTCCCCAGAGGAGGCTGCTGCTTCCGTCCTGTCAGAACCGACAAACACGGACAACCCTAGGGACGTTGCCAATTCAGAAGACGCCAACGCCAGCCTTGCGCTGCGTTCTAGCCACAAAAATTATCAAGCAAATTGGTCGCGCTGGGATGTCAGCAAGCGACCAATACACCAATTCATCCCAACGGCAGATGACTCAGATTTTTACCAAAAACTCAAAGCCGTTGCTCAGAGTGATGAAGAGACTTAAGCCCTTGAAAACGGAAAATTAAAAATGAACAATCCTCATTTTTAATTTTTAAGTGTTGGCGACGGTGTCAGCGGCTTTTTCTTGTGGCTTTGCGACGCCCATGCGAATTTCTGAGCAAAAAGAAGCCATTGAGAAGCCGCCAAATCGCTTTAAAATGCTGGCTCGTAGCCGCAAGTTTTCGCTAGCAAACCAGATGCGTTCTTCCGAGTACATCGTTTCATACTCGGTAATCAGCGTGAATGAATTATCGCTACCGATGACATAGCGACCGGCGACCGAAGCTTTTTCGGCATAGCCCATGTCGCGCAGCAACTGACCTTCATTCGGCTTCTCCGGGTCGGGAATCGGGACGAGAACGCTAGAACCTGCGTGCTTTTCTTGATCCCACTCCATCGTGCCATCCCAGCTAACGCGAGCGCCTCCCCAAGCTAATGCTGGGTTAACTTCGTACTGTTCGCAGAGCTTGATCACTTCCGGATCTTCTGCCGAGAGCATCTCGATCTTGATGTCTGACTTGCCACTTTCGGCTTGCTTGAAAGCCAGATGGTGACTAGTCCGCTGGGAAAACCATTTGCCTGCACTCAGCTGGAAAAACTCTTGAATATCCATGAATCAAACTCTTCTGGACTAATAATTTTTAACATCACTTTCAATATCTTAGATTGACCAGTCGCTAGAGAGAGTGATAACCGCTGACCTCTACTTTATAAAAGGTTAAAGAGTTTTCGGATGAGTAAACCTGCATCATGTCTAGAATTCATGGCACTCCCAGCGATGACTACATTGAAGCTACCCAGTGCGACGATGTTATTTTTGGGTATGCTGGCGACGATACCCTGGTTGGCAAGTCAGGCAACGATATCATCCACGGTGGGCAAGGAAATGACCTGATTCAAGGGGGAGAGGACGAGGATTCCCTGTATGGCGAAGGTGGGGATGACTTTTTACTGGGGGGTTCGGAGCGCGATCGCTTATTCGGAGGCAACGGTGACGATGTCTTGGTTGGCGGCGAAGGGGACGATCGCTTAGATGGGGGTCCCGGCAATGATGTCTATATTTACGCTCCCGGCGATGGTTTTGACACCATTGAGGATGAGTCGGGAATCGATATCCTACGATTAGACGAAATCTTCTCGAATGAGATTACGGTTGATTTCGTCATCGGTGGTTGGCTGTGCGTATCATATCAGGGACAGCCCATCGTCAAGATGCGCGGTGTGGAGCATATTCAGGTAGAAGATGGCTTGTTTTCCGTCGCTCACTGGCTGTAAGCAATTAAAAATGTTCCCATTAAAAATTAAAAATGGAGAATCCCCCATTTTTAATTTCTAATTTTTAATTGTTTTCAGATAGCCGCTTCAGGGAGATGGTGGCAGCGGTAGCAACGTGGGGATGACGGTCTTTTTCCAGGTAATTGAGGGCTGAGATACTCTTCGCGCTGGGCAAGTGTCCTAGGGCTTCGGCAAGCCGCTGACGGACAAGCCAATCCTCAGCTTGGGCAAAGCGAAGGATTTGATCGACGGCTCCTACTGCTTTAATTTCACCAAGTGCCGCGATCGCTGCCTGTTGCAACACGACTTCTTCGCTATCTAACGCCCGAACCAGTACGTCGAAAGCGCGGGGATCTTTTAAATTGCCCAAACTAACGGCAGCGCTGAAACGCACGAGCCAATCGGTATCTTCGTAAAACGCTCGCACCAAGGGTTCAAATCCTCTGATATCGCACAGGTAACCTAAGGCACCAGCGGCGTCGGCGCGAATCCCGTAGTCGGGGTCAGTTTCTAGCAATTTCACGAGAATCGGAAAGCATTCTTCGGTCGGTTTAAGACCCAGTGCAAACACCGCCATTGAGCGAATTTGCAGGTTTTCGTCGTCTAAAACCTTTTTGATCAGGGGTACAGCGTCATCTGCCGATACTTCACGCAAAGAGGCAAGCGCCAACATGCGATCGCGTGAATTCGGACTTTCTAGCTGGGCACCAATATTTTCTAAGCTGGGATGAGTCATAAAATCCTAAGCTCTTTAATAAATCTTAACATAATTGAGCGAGTTATCTCAGGAAGTGGTGGAGAGATGGTGGGAATTGTCATCGTATCGCATAGTCGAAAGCTGGCAGAGGGAGTGCAAGCGTTAGTGCAGCAAATGGTTCAAGGTGCCGTGTCGCTGGCTCTCGCAGCGGGAATTGACGATCCGGAAAATCCCTTTGGTACGGATGTAATGCAGGTTTATCAAGCGATTGAGTCGGTTTACAGTGAGGATGGCGTCCTCATCTTGATGGATTTGGGGAGTGCTGTACTGAGTGCGGAAATGGCGTTGGAGTTTCTGCCAGAAGAACGGCGGCATCAAGTGAGGCTCTGCGAGGCACCGCTGGTAGAGGGAGCGATCGCCGCAGCGGTAACAGCAGCATCCGGTGCAAATATTGAGCAAGTCATCCGCGAAGCACGAGGAGCATTAGCAGCGAAAGCCTCCCAGTTATCCGGTATTAATCCTTCGGAGTCCGCCGGGGCATTGGTAAGTGCCCCAATAAGTGCCCAAAGTCAGGTAATCCATCTCACCGTCCGAAATCAGATGGGTTTGCACGCCCGTCCGGCTGCCAAATTTGTTGCTACCGCTTCCCAGTTTCAATCTGAGATTACGTTACAAAACATCACATCTAGCAGCGGATCGGTCAATGGTAAAAGCATCAATCAAGTCGTTACGCTGGTCATCCGCCAAGGGAATGAGATAGCGATCGCTGCCTCTGGAGCGGATGCCCAAGCCGCCTTGGCAGCCTTGCAACAGCTAGTAGAAGACAACTTCGGGGAATCAGTCGCAGACGTTCGAGGTGGGGAAACCCCGCTTCCGGAGCAACCCCAATTCCCTATTTCCAATTCTCAGTTTTCTGGGATTCCTGCCTCTGCGGGTATTGCCATCGGCAATATTGCGATCTATCAACCCACCGTTCTCAACGTACAACAGCAAGCAGACAATCCCGAAGCGGAATGGCAACAGTTACACACAGCAATTGAGCAAACTCGTCATCAAATTCAAACCCTCCGCCACCAAATATCTGCTACGGCGGGAGAAGCACAAGCGGCGATTTTTGATGCTCATTTGCTTTGCTTAGAAGATCCCTTTGTAATTGATCGCGCGCGCCAGCTGATTTTCGATCGAAATTTTAGTGCTGCCGCAGCTTGGAAGACTGTTATCGATGAGACAGTTGCAGCTTACGAAACTTTGCCAGACTCGTACTTACAAGCACGCGCCGCTGATGTCTTTGACGTGGGACAGCGAGTGATGCGATCGCTTACAGGTACAGCACCCGCTTCTATAAATTTGCCAGAACCAGGGATTTTGGTGGCGACTGACTTGACTCCTTCTGAAACGGCACAACTAAATCCCGGCAAAGTTTTGGGAATTTGTACGGTTGCAGGTGGTGCGACTTCTCACAGTGGAATTTTAGCGCGATCGCTCGGCATTCCGGCGGTTGTAGGCGTGGGTGCTGAGTTGCTGCGCTTGGAGAATGGCACGCTCATCGCCTTGGATGGGGAAACTGGCGAGGTGTGGGTGCAACCAGACGACACGCAGTTGCAAGAATTACAAACAAAACGCAATCGCCAGCAGGCGCAACAACAAGCGTTACAAGCTGCTGCACAGCAACCCGCTATCACCCACGACGGACATCAAATTAAGGTGATGGCAAATATTTTGACAATACAAGAGGCCAAAATTGCTGTAAGTACGGGTGCAGAAGGGGTGGGATTGCTGCGGAGTGAATTTTTGTATTTCGATCGAGTCAGCGTCCCGACTGAGGAAGAACAACGAGAAGCGTATGAAGCGATCGCATCCATCCTATCCCCCCATCCCCTAATTATTCGCACTCTCGATATTGGCGGAGACAAACCCCTCCCTTACCTGGATTTGCCACCAGAAGCCAATCCCTTCCTCGGATGGCGGGGAATTCGCTATTTACTGGATTCCCCAGATTTACTAAAAACTCAGCTACGGGCAATTTTACGCGCCAGTCACAAACACCCTATTAAGGTCATGTTTCCGATGGTGGCATCCGTGAGAGAAATCCGCGCCGCCAAAGAGATTTTAGCCGCAGCTAAGACAGAATTGCGCTCTTTGGGGATGAGTTTTGATGAAGCAATGGAAGTCGGAATCATGGTGGAAGTGCCAGCAGCGGTGACAATGGCTGACAAACTGGCAGCAGAGGTGGATTTTTTTAGTATTGGCACCAATGATTTAAGCCAGTATGTCATGGCAAGCGATCGCACAAATCCCAAAGTGGCTACTCTGGCTGATGCTTTTGAACCAGCAGTGCTGCGAATGATTCAGCAAACTGTTACCGCAGCTCATCATGCTGGGATTTGGGTGGGAGTGTGCGGCGAATTAGCTTCATCAGAGTTAGCGACACCTATTTTAGTCGGATTGGGCGTTGATGAATTCAGTATGAACTCCCCAGCCATTTCTACAGTAAAAGCAGCAATTTCAAAGTTGAGGATGGATGAAGCGGAAGCGATCGCATCTGCTGTCTTGCAGCTAGATTCAGCCAAAGAAGTCAGAGAATATATTGCAGGTCAGTTGGAAAAATAAAGTGTCGTCAGAGGAGTAACGGTGGCTCGTAAACGCTTAATTATCGAGATGGGGATGGGAATCGATCAGCACGGACAGGAACCGACTGTTGCCGCAGCCAGGGCGGTCAGGAATGCGATCGCTCACAATGCTTTGCCAGGTGTCTGGGAAGTTGCAGGTTTAAGCGATCCCGATCAAATGATCGTTGAAGTACAGGTGGCAGTGCCTTACCCAGAGCAAGTGCGGGAAGCAGAGGTATTAGCTATGTTACCTTTTGGTCGCAAAACTCTTACCGTTGAGTCTGGCGGAATGGTTGTTCAAGGTCGAGCAATTGCCTCACTCAATGATAAGAATGACGAAATGCTGATCGCGGTTGCGGCTGTTACCGTTTTGGTGGAAACCGATTAGTTGCGTAGGAAGTGGAAGCGTTTGCCACGCTTGGTTTTAGAAGCCTGCGTCCCGATATTAGAGAGATTCGTATCGGCTAATTTATTAAAGTAACTTGCTGAGTTCTCATTGAAAGCGATCGCGATTTAAACTCAGACCGACTCAACTCCGGAGGATCTCCCATGAAACGAATTGCAATTATTGGCGCTGGTCAAGCAGGTCTTTACTTAGGCATTAGTCTGGTGGATGCAGGCTATGCAGTGACTCTATTTAGCGATCGCACTCCAGAAGCTATCCTTAATGGCAAAATCATGGCAATGCCATTGTTGTTTCCAGATGCGCTACAACTTGAACGTGACCTAGGACTCAATTTCTGGGATGAGCAGTTTCTGGGTTGCGACCAATTTCATAACAACCTGTGCGACCCACAGGGCAATGTTGCCTTAGTTATCTCCTCCACTCTAGAAAAGCCCTGGCGAGGTGTGGATCAACGCCTCAAAATATCCGTTTGGATGCAGGAGTTTGTCCGCAGAGGCGGCGAATTAGTTGTTCAGGCAATGACGTTACAAGACTTGGAGGAGTCTGCTCAAAACTACGATCTGGTCGTGGTATCTGCTGGTCGTGGCTCCTTCTCGACCTTGTTTGAGCGGGACGAGCAAAAATCCCAATACGACCAACCAAAGCGCCATTTAGGGGGTGGTATTTACACCGGACTGAAGGAAGATCCGAAGAAGGGACGCACCTTTCAGGTCAGTAATATACCCGGCGTTGGAGAGATGCTCCAGTTTCCGTTTTATACCAACAGCAAAGATTCCGCTTACACTGTTGCCTTTGAAGCCTACCCTGGTGGAGCAATGGATCGGTTTGGCCAGGTGCAATCCGGTCAAGAATTAGCGGAACTCAGCAAACAAGTCATCCAAGAATTGACCCCGTGGAACTACGAAACGGTCAAGGATATGGAATTGCTCGACGAGCAAGCATGGGTTCGTGGGGCAGTTACACCGACTGTGCGGAAGCCGATTGGTCGTTTGCCATCAGGTGCAACGGTGATGGGGATAGGCGATACAGTGATTTTGCACGATCCGGTTGGAGCGCAGGGAGCGAATAACGCCACGAAGATGGCACATCTGGTCGCGCAACGGATTGTCGAACATGGCAACCAACGCTTTGATGAGTCATGGATGCAGGGAGTTTTCGATGAATTCTGGCAATATTGTCAGCATGGGCACGCCTTAACGGATTGCTTGTTGACGCCTCCAGCTCATCTGCAAGAGATTGCGATCGCAATGGCTCAAAATCCAGAAGTTGCCAAGGATTACTTGAACGGTATCAACAATCCACCCAATCTGTCTCCGTGGTTTTTCGATCCTGAAGAAAGTAAAAAATATTTAGCTAAGAAGACGTTGCTGAATTCGATAGAACCGGAAGAGCGACCAGTAGCGCCGATCGCTGGGTAGCGCTGAGGTAAACAGCTAGCGACTAGCGCCACAAGTTCTAATAATGCAGCAATACTGAGAGCGGAAGCGTTCATTAACCGCTTCCGCTTACCTGGCTTGCACCTAAAAAACCTCACCCTCAGCCTCCGCATCTGGAGTCCTCAACTTCTGGCTCAACATCATGGTCAGGTAAGCTGATTTCCACGTCGCACAACACGCGGAAGCCATACCCACCCAAACCAATCAGCAATAAGCTGATGGAAGTGATGACATACAAAAGCGCCATCCCTGCACCCGATCCCGTGCCGAATAGCCTGCCGAGGATGGGTACAAGAACACCTCCTGGCATCATCGCTGGTTCAAAAACGTGGTCGGCAAGTGGCCCAGCGATTAATAGAGCGATCGCGCTAACAACTTGCTTAATTGCCGATCGGGCAGCGAAAACCCGTCCTTGCACATCCGGTCTTACCTTGCTGAGCAAGATTGCTGTGTTGGAACTGCTCAATAAGGGAAAATTCAGCGATGAGCAGAACTGAGCAGGAAGCCAAATCATTGGCATCTGACCCAACCCAAAGACGGTTTTACTCAGACCCGCCCCCACCATTGCCAGTAAAAAGCCGTGGATGCGCCGCTTAGAACCGCCCCAGGCACTCAAAAGAAACGCTCCCGTTACCCCACCGAATCCGGCTGCTGAACCGATGCTGCCTAACACTCTGGCATCATTTCCCGTGCGTGCCAAAATCATCGGTGCATACAAGGCAGCGCCCAGATCGTGGGCAAACCAGAACAAGGACGCCGCGACTACAATGGCGAGCAGACCGGGACGCACCAGAATATACTGGAAGCCGAAGATAATCGGCTGGAAGATCCCTTTATCGTGAGAGGATGTCTCGCTACTTGTGGGTTGGGGGATATGTATCTTGAGAACGGTGCCGATCGCGATCGCAAATGTAACGATATCGATGAGCGAGATCCCGGCAAATCCAATCGTGTAGTAGAGTACACCCGCCAGCGCGGGAGCAATAATAATCGAACTGTAATGAATCGCAGAATCCAGACTGGTGGCACGGGTGTAATGCTGTTTGGGCACCAGCATTGCAATCGATACTGAATACGCCAGCGCTTGAATTTCGCTAAAAGCACCGCTAACCGCGCCACCGACGTAAAGATGCCAGATTTGCAATTGGTTGGTCAGGTACAGCCAAAGAATTACCAGGGTACACAAAGCTGTCACTGTGTCGCCAATCATCATCAGGAATTTGCGGTTCCAGCGGTCTACAATTAGCCCAGCAATGGGTGTAATTAAGATACTCGGCACCAGGGTAAAGAAACCCACTAAAGCAAGTGCCGTCGCCTGACCAGTCAGTTCCCACATCCAGATTTGGATGGCAAAACTGGTCATATAGCTACCGATCGTTGAGACTAGCTGACCGATCCAAATGATGAAGAAGGTTCGCATATTAGTTTTGTTAAGGCGGTTTCCATCCGAGTAGAATATCCCTCCCATTGGTGAATGTAGTGTTTTATCGATTGTGGGCGGTTTTGGATGAATCTTGATTAGGGATTAAACTATTGAGTCAAAGCTGCAACTTTAGGGAATTCCTTGCCCTTGCTTGATTTCTCTGTTACCAAATATTTAAACAAGTCATCGAGAACTCGATTGGCTCCGATAATGCCCCAACTGCTAATCCAGGCATCGCTATTGACTTGGTATACCTTACCTTGTTTAACCGCATTCAATTGGAACCAAAGCGGATGATTTGTAAATTGGTTTAACTTAGATTCCTTACCTTCTCCGAGTACTAAGAAAATCGCATCACCTTCCATTTTGGGAATTAGTTCTAATGAGAGATTTTCCGAGTTTTTATCTTTATTCTGCGCTGATGGACGGAGCATACCGATATCATTGAGAATGAGTCCACTGAAGGAGCGCTTCATGTAAATGCGGACTTGATCTGCCCAAAAATTAACCACAGATACCTGGATTTGCGAGAAGCGATCGCCCATTTGCTCTTTAAACGTTTCGACGCGCTGATTATAATTCCTTAAAAGCTTTTCGGCTTCTGGCGTCTTACCCAGCGCTTCGGCAAATGTTCTCAGCCACTCTTTCCAGGTAATACTCCCTTCAACAAAAACTGTCGGGGCAATTTGTGATAGCTTCTCATAGATTTCTTCATCCCAAGACCAACCCAAAATCAAGTCTGGCTTCAAGAACAAAATTTTCTCCAGGCTTGGTTGCCCATTTATGCCAAGTTTTGTAATTCCTTCAGTTTGATTCCGGAGATAGGAGGGAAACTCCCCATCTCCTAAGGTTGTGGCACCTACAGGCTTGATCCCTAAAGCTAAGACATTCTCCAAGTTTCCCAGCACAATTACCCGCTGCGGATTAACGGGAACCTTTGTTTCTCCCATTGCGTGCTTGACTACTCGTACAGCTTGAGAAGGCAAGTTTAGAGAAACATTAATACTGTTATTCGTCCCATTCCTTTTGGCATTATTCCCACAGGCAGAAACGATACAAATTGTTAAAATTGTTATTAACAACAGTCGGATATTACGCTGACTATAGTTGGTCTTTGAATTCCAAATTGGATAACAGCGGAAAATAAAATACTGAAAATAAATAGCGACTTTGTTTAAAAAACGGGCTATTTGTTTGATTGAAAACATATTAATTTTAAAAAATATTTGACCACCAAGACGTTAAGAACACAAATCAAGAAAAAGATGATTTGACAATCGAAATATAATCTCTATGTCTTAAAAGGATATTTTTAGCAATTTATCTATTACTACGAAATACTTACCAGGTTTTTCGTAATATATTGTTTGAATTCATACAATTCATTGCTGTCACATTCTCCTTTTAAATGAAGAGTTTTATGTTTATCTTCAATAATGTCGGCTCTATAGACACTCAGAACTCCATTCGGAGTTTTAAAAGTTATTTCAACTTGATTAAAACTTTCATCTTCGCTTCGCTCAATTATCTGATAGGCAACCTGATAGTTAAACCAATCCCAGCCATATTTGAGGATGAGTTCTTTTTCTAAGATTTGAGCTGCCCAAGGTAAAATGCCCCAACCGCGATAGACATTGTTCAAGCACTGAATGTCACCCGTTCGGGTCAGAATGGCAGCAAATGATTTTTGGTTGAGCCTGCCATAATATCTTCCCTCTGGAAAATCAATTGCAGTAGGGGCAAAGCGATGACCGCCAATGTGGCTAGCTTGCCAAACGCGGACACGATCGAGTGATAAGTCAGAGACAGTGGCTAAGGCAGCTTTGTAAAAAGGATTTCCATACTTAGCGCAACATTTATCATGGCTACCGTGGGTACAGACTAAAATATCTCTGGTTTGAATATCTATAGCTTCATGTTTTGGAGCGTTACCTGTTAAACAGTCTTTCAGTAAAGAAGCTACATCATTGATATCTGAAATCAGAAATTCTTGCTTGGTGTAACCTGCCGAAAGTCCGGTGTTTGCTCGGAAAATTATCAGTCGCTTGTTGCGATCGCGCTTAGTTTGGTCGCGATGAATCAATACAACCCGAACAGAAAGCTCCTCTGTATCAATTTCCTCCTTCAAGGCTTTTAAATTAGCCGGGAGGAATTTTGAATCAAGTGGATCGGGTGTCCAAGGCGGTGGACACTCAATCAGTACATAGATTTTGTGATTCGTTGCACACCCGATAATCTGTTCTCCAGCTTGGCGTGACTCTTCGGCGCAAAAGAATCCATTCATCGCTTGATTACTTGCGGTGTAACAATTTGTTTGCTTCAAATTTCCTCACGCCCAATCGATGCGCTCGCTACGACCTAGTTGGTTATTGAAAGTTATTATCACTAGGTCAGCAACATATAACGTCTTATCTGCCAATGTCAAGGGTATAAAAAAAATTAGTCTATTGAGAACTCATGTCAGTTTTTTCTGAAAATACGCGATTTAGCGTCCAGAAAAATTTGCACGCCTTGACTGGGAGAGCATGAAACTATAGCGGTTTTCCGTTCGCTCATCTACAAAGCCTAACCCCCAGCCGCATTCCGTGATAGGGAAGCGGAGCAAGTCTCGTTCCTTGTAGGAGAAGGGCTGGGGTTATGTCAGACTCTACTGCACAAGCGTCGGGGTAAGCTTTCCGGCTAGTTTAAGTCATGCTTCCCCCAACCCTAGAAGAGCAAAAGCCGGAATTTTATTTCTGAAAAAATTTTGCGATTGCTACTTGCCAAACTTGCAAGCTTTGTACTAAGGTTATCCAAGCTTATTAAAAATGAATGTCAATAGCAGTGAAAATTTGCCGCTAAAAAACCTCTTGAAGAGGAGCGTTGACCGTAACGCCAACACCAGGATTTGTGAAGTTTTTTGCTCTGCCGAGGGTTCCTAAAACTCCCAAAAACGCCGATTTAACAGCAAATACAGATGAAGCGCTCAGCTTTTAATCGACGACTCGGTTGGAGCTAGAGATGCGCGGTTTCCGTTCGGCAACGCGAATCTTTGACCACAAAGTTCAAACTCTCTAGTTCAAACTCTGTCGTCGGATTCAACAGTTCAGGGTTGAAAAAGCAGAAAAAGTAACATGGTCGATTTTTGCCAAGATTTTCCAGAAAACCCGCCTAAGAAAATTGCCACTTTAGCAGACCTTCTGCGCTATCGAGCCGTAAACGAACCGGAAAAACTGGCGTTTACCTTCTTGCAGGATGGGGAAATATCAGCCGAGAACCTGACTTATCGAGAGTTGGATCGGCGCAGTAGAGCGATCGCATCCCAGCTGCAAGCGATGGGTTTAAGTGGCGAACGTGCCTTATTGCTTTATCCACCGGGTTTGGATTATCTAGCGGCATTTTTCGGTTGTTTGTATGCAGGCGCGATCGCCGTTCCCGCTTATCCGCCTCGCAACCAACGCAACACGCCGAGAATTCAAGCAATTTTGCAAGATGCACAGGCGAAAATCGCGCTCACCACAACGGCGATTTTTGCGAAAGTGCGATCGCTTCTGGCTCAAAAAACTGAGCCAAATGACATCCAGTGGCTAACTACGGACAACTTAGCCAACGGCATCGAAGAGAATTGGGAACCGCCAAGCATTCATCAAGACACATTAGCTTTTCTGCAATACACCTCCGGTTCTACAGGGACACCGAAAGGAGTCATGCTCAGTCATGGCAATCTACTGCACAATGCCGCCATGACTTACCGACTCATGGAACATGCGCCCAGTAGCAAATTTGTCTCCTGGCTGCCGATATATCATGACATGGGACTTATCGGCGGTGTCCTGCAACCCTTGTATGGCGGGTTCCCTTGCTACTTAATGTCACCCGCGTCTTTTCTGCTGAGTCCGTATCGCTGGCTGAAAGCGATTTCTGATTACCAAGGAACGACCAGCGGTGGCCCGAATTTTGCCTATGAACTGTGCGTTCAGAAAATTACACCTGAGCAAAAAGAAACCCTTGATTTAAGCAGATGGAGTGTCGCTTTTAACGGTGCAGAACCGATTCGCCAAGATACTTTAGAGCGGTTTGCAGATGCCTTTGCTTCCTGCGGCTTTTTAAAAACAGCTTTTTATCCCTGTTACGGGATGGCGGAGGCAACCCTAATCGTTTCTGGTGGTGTCAAGGCAGCGGTTGCGGTAACGAAAACCGTTCAAAAAACGGCATTAGAACGCAACCAAGTCATTGATGCTGATGATGACGACAATTCCCAGCCGCTCGTCGGTTGCGGGAACACCTTACCAGAACAGGAGATTGTTATTGCTAATCCTGAAACTTTAACCCGATGTGCGCCAGATGAAATTGGTGAAATTTGGGTTTCAGGCCCTAGTGTAGGTCACGGCTATTGGAATCGACCAGAGGAGACGGTGCAAACCTTCCGCGCCTACCTCGCAGATACGGACGAAAAGCCTTTTTTAAGAACAGGCGACTTGGGCTTTTTGCACAACGGGGAACTGTTCATCACAGGTCGAGCCAAAGATTTAATTATCATCCGGGGTCGCAACCTTTATCCGCAAGACATCGAACGAACGGCAGAATGCAGCCATCCAGGATTACGTTCAGGCAGTGGTGCAGCTTTTGCGGTAGAAGTCGGCAATGAAGAACGGCTTGTCGTAGTGCAAGAGGTAGAATTTCGCTCGAAACCGAATGTTGAGGAAGTCACCGCCGCCATTCGTCAGGCAGTTGCAGAAGAACATGAGATACAAGTTTATGCGGTAGTTCTGATTAAAGGTGGCAGTATTCCCAAGACTTCCAGCGGGAAGATTCAACGCCGCGCCACTCGTGCTGAGTTTCTGGCAGGCGAATTGGATGTTATTGGCAGCAGTATTTTAGAGAATTCCTATCATCTCGAAAATGAAGATAATCTCACTCGCGAAGAGTTACTGGCTGTTGAGTCGGAAGAACGTCAGCAGCGATTAGAGGCTTATCTGCAAAGGCAAGTGGCGCGGGTGCTGGGTGTTGCGTCGTTTGAATTAGATTTTGGGAACGAACCGCAGAGGAAGCAGAGGACGCAGAGGAAGAATCACAGAGGAAATATTAGTGTTGAGCAGCCTTTGAGCCGTTTTGGCCTCGACTCGTTGATGGTTTTCGAGTTGAAGAATCGGATCGAGGTTGATTTGGGGGTAGCTGTATCCATCGCGGATTTGTTTGAGGGAGTTAGCATTACGCAACTGGCAACGCAGATACTCGACCAACTGACTCAAGTGGTTCCGTCTGCATCGATACCTTTGTGCAGAGTTGAGAAAACTACTGACGAGTATCCACTTTCTTTTTCTCAAGCTAGATTGTGGTTTGTCAATCAATTGCAACCAGGAACTCCGGCTTACAACATTCCCATCGCAGTTCGCCTGACGGGACGGCTGGATGTGCCAGTGCTGGTTCGCAGTATTCACGAAATTATCCGGCGACACGAAATCTTGCGGACAAGCTTTGCCGTAGTGGAGGGCGAACCCGTGCAAGCGACTTCTGGGGAAAGCTGCGTCACCTTAAATTTACCAGAGGTGGATCTGCGGCAATTGCCCGATGCTGAGAGACAAGCGCAAGCGCAACAATTTGCGATCGCAGAGGCTCAAACGCCCTTCGACTTGGCACAACCCCCGTTATTCCGGGCAAAACTGCTGCATCTAACCGCAGAAGAGTCGATGTTGCTGCTCACGCTACACCACATTGTTGCCGATGGTTGGTCGGTTAAAGTTTTCGTCCGAGAATTGACAGCACTTTACGAAGCTTTCTCGACCGGAAAGCCTTCGCCACTGGCTGAACTTCCGATCCAATATGTTGATTATGTCGATTGGCAACAACGATGGTTCTCCAAGGAGAGGCTAGAAACTCATCTGAATTATTGGAAGCAGCAGTTATGGGGAGTTCCCGTATTGGAGTTGCCGACTGACCGGGCGCGATCGCCAATTCAGACTTTTCGGGGGGCGCAGCAAACGTTAGTGCTGCCCAAAGCATTGACTGAGGCAATCAAAATGCTAGGTCAGCAGGAGGGTGTCACCTTATTTATGACCTTGCTGGCGGCGTTTCAGACGTTGCTTTACCGTTATTCAGGACAGGAGGACATTTTAGTTGGTTCGCCGATTGCCAACCGCGATCGCGCTGAGCTGGAATCCTTAATTGGGTGCTTTGTCAATACTTTGGTGTTGCGTACCGATTTGGCGGGAAATCCCAGCTTTAAAGAATTATTGGTGCGTGTGCGAAAGATGGCAATTGATGCCTATGTTCACCAAGATTTGCCTTTCGAGAAGCTGGTGGAATTACAGTCGAGTCGGGATCTGAGCTATAACCCGATATTTCAGGTAATGTTCGTCCTCCAGAATCCCGCATTTTCGACGGTTTCGTTACCAGAGTTAACTTTAAAAACTTCGGAAGTTGAGAGTGGAACCGCAAAGTTCGATTTATTCCTATCAATGATAGATACGGAACAGGGATTGAGCGGGACGCTGGAATACAACACCGATTTGTTCAACGCGGACACCATCACCCGAATGTTAGGGCATTTCCAAACCTTACTGGAAGGAATTGTTGCCGATCCAGAGCAGTGTTTATCAGATTTGCCGCTGTTCAGTGCATCTGAGCGTCATACTTTGCTGGTGGAATGGAATGACACTCAAGTTGATTATCCCCAAAAGTGTATCCATCAACTATTTGAGCAGCAGGTAGAAAAAACACCGGATGCGATCGCATTAATCTTCGACAATGTAGAGACGGGATTCATTGAGTCTCTTACTTATCGCGAGTTAAACAACCGAGCGAACCAGTTAGCGCACCACCTGCAACAGATGGGCGTGCAGCCAGATATTTTGGTTGGCATCTGCATGGAGCGATCGCTGGAAATGGTAGTCGCTCTTTTAGGCATCTTAAAAGCGGGTGGTGCTTATGTACCTTTAGACCCTACGTATCCGAAAGAGCGCTTAGC
Organism: Trichocoleus sp. DQ-A2; assembly: GCF_039961915.1. Taxonomy (NCBI): domain Bacteria; kingdom Bacillati; phylum Cyanobacteriota; class Cyanophyceae; order Leptolyngbyales; family Trichocoleusaceae; genus Trichocoleus; species Trichocoleus sp. DQ-A2. The sequence continues at coordinate 52,841 of NZ_JAMPKD010000003.1, read as the reverse complement.
GTTCATGTTGGCAGATGCCCAAGTGTCACTGCTTTTAACTCAACAACATTTGGTTCATCAATTACCGCGACATCAAGCGATTATCTGTTTAGATACCGACTGGGAAACGATTACCCAAAAGGGTACAGAAAACCCTCTTTCATCTGCTACACCAGAGAACTTGGCTTATGTAATTTACACCTCCGGTTCCACAGGAAAGCCCAAGGGAGCGATGAACACCCACCTGGGGTTAAACAATCGCTTGCTGTGGATGCAAGACACTTACCAATTAACAACAACCGACCGATTTTTGCAAAAGACTCCCTTCGGCTTTGATGTGTCAGTTTGGGAATTTTTCTTGCCTTTGTTAACGGGTGCTAGCCTCGTTTTAGCCAAACCAGGTGGTCATCAAGATAGCGGTTATTTAGTCCAACTGATTGCTCAGCAAAAAATCACGACACTGCACTTCGTTCCCTCCATGCTGCAAGTATTCTTAGAGGAGTTAAGTGTAGTAAAATGTAACAGTCTTAAGCGGGTATTTTGTAGCGGTGAAGCTCTATCGTTTGATTTGCAAAAGCGCTTTTTTATCCGTCTAGGTGCAGTAGAATTACATAACCTTTACGGGCCGACAGAAGCGGCAATTGATGTTACTTTTTGGGCCTGTCAGCGTAACAGCCAACGGCGAATTGTTCCCATCGGTCGTCCGATTGCCAATACACAGATATATCTCTTAGATTCGCATTTACAACCTGTTCCGATTGGCGTTCCGGGAGAGTTGCATATTGGCGGTTTTGGTTTGGCTAGAGGTTATCTGAATCGACCAGAGTTAACCCAAGAGAAGTTTATTCAGAATCCTTTTAAAGACCTAACCCCCCAGCCCCCTTCCCTAAAAGGGCAGGGGGAGAATTGCTCCCCTCCCCTGCTAGGGGAGGGGTTGGGGGAGAGCCGCCTTTACAAAACCGGAGATTTAGCTCGTTATTTACCCGATGGAAATATTGAGTTTCTGGGGAGAATTGACCACCAAGTAAAAATTCGGGGTTTCCGTATCGAATTGGAAGAAATTGAAGCGGTATTGTTACAACATCCCCAGGTGCGAGAAACGGTGGTGCTTGCCAGAGAAGATATGCCCAACGACCGCCACTTAGTCGCTTATGTAGTTCCGAATCACGATGCTGAACTTTCGATTAATGAATTGCGCGATCGCTTAAAACAAAGCCTTCCTGAATACATGGTGCCTTCGGCTTTCGTATTCCTAGACACTTTGCCGCTGACACCCAATGGAAAAGTTAATCGTCGCGCCTTACCTGCTCCGGAAAATCAGCGTTTAGAGTTAGCAGTTTATCAACCTCCCCAATCAGAGATTGAAAAAACAATTGCAACTGTTTGGCAAACAATACTGAACTTAGAGAAAGTCGGGATTCACAATAATTTCTTTGATATCGGGGGACATTCATTACTGATGCTTCAGGTGAATCACAAACTGCGGACAGTTTTTAACCGAGAGATATCAGTCGTTACTTTGTTTCAAAACCCAACCATTTATTCGCTGGCGCAATATTTAAGCCAACAACAGCCTTCTTTTGAAGAGATGCGCGATCGCGAAGCTGGACGCGATAGTGTCCAGCGCGCTCGAAAGCAAATAGAGGCTATCAATCGCCAAAAAGAATTATTGAGCAAGCAAGGTAGAAAGACTCATGGATAGCGCTACAAATTACGATTCTCTGGAAGGCATTGCCATTATCGGCATGAGTGGGCGCTTTCCCGGTGCGAAGAATGTCGAAGAATTTTGGCAAAATTTACGCGATGGAGTCGAATCAATTTCGGTCTTCACCAATGAAGAATTAATAGATGCTGGAATCGCTCCAGGTTTACTCGATAATCCCAATCATGTAAAAGCTGGTGCCGTATTAGAAGATGTTGAATTTTTTGATGCTTCTTTCTTTGGATTTAACCCCAAAGAAGCGGAAATGACCGACCCGCAACACCGGATATTTTTAGAATGTGCTTGGGAAGCGCTGGAAAATGCTGGTTACGACACCCAAAGATGTGAAAGTCGCATTGGCGTTTATGCAGGTGCCAGCCTGAATAATTATTTATCTTTTAATTTAAATCGCGACCAAATTGGGTCGGCGGACAGTTTCCAAAAGTTGATTAGCAACGATAAAGATTTCCTCACGACTCGCGTTTCTTACAAATTAAATCTTAAAGGGCCAAGCCTGACCGTTCAAACAGCTTGTTCTACTTCATTAGTGGCGACAACTCTGGCTTGCCAAAGTTTATTAAATTACCAATGCGATATGGCATTGGCGGGTGGAGTTTCGATTCGGGTACCGCAAAAAACAGGTTATTTATATCAAGAAGGGGGAATTTTATCTCCTGATGGTCATTGCCGCGCCTTTGATGCTGATGCACAGGGAACCATTATTGGGAATGGTGTGGGAGTGGTCGTTTTAAAAAGATTAGAGGATGCGATCGCAGATGGCGACCGCATTCAGGCGGTAATCAAAGGTTCCGCCATCAATAACGATGGTTCTGAGAAAGTCGGGTATACAGCACCCAGCGTCAACGGACAAGCAGACGCGATCGCAGAAGCACTCGCCCTCGCTGGAGTCGATCCGGAAACCATCACCTATATCGAAACTCACGGAACTGGAACCAGATTAGGCGATCCGATTGAAATTACCGCACTTTCTAATGTTTTTGGTGCCAATACCGAGAAAAAGAATTTCTGCGCCATCGGTTCTGTCAAAACCAATATCGGTCATCTGGATGCAGCCGCGGGAGTCACGGGACTCATTAAGACGGTTTTGGCACTAAAACACAAGTTGATTCCACCCAGCTTAAATTTTAAACAGCCAAATCCTGAGATTGATTTTGCCAATAGTCCTTTTTACGTCAATACCCAGCTGACAGAATGGAAGGCTTCGACCCCGCGCCGCGCCGGAGTCAGTTCTTTGGGGATTGGTGGCACCAACGCCCATGTGGTTCTCGAAGAAGCGCCAACGGTAAAAGCATCGGGTTCTTCTCGTCCCTGGCAATTGTTGGTACTTTCCGCGAAAACGGAATCGGCACTGGAGACGGCTACGGCAAATTTGGCGGCTCATCTCAAGCAGCATCCCGATCTCAATTTGGCAGATGTTGCTTACACTCTGCAAGTAGGTCGTCGGGCTTTTGAACATCGCCGGATCTTGGTTTGCCAGACGGTTGAGGAGTTAGTAAACCAATTGGAAACCCCTCATTCTCAAAAAGTTTTAACTCACTTCCAAGAGCCTACTGAACCCTCCATCGCCTTCATGTTTCCCGGACAGGGAGCGCAGTATGTGGATATGGGGCGGGAACTGTACCAGAGTGAGCCGATATTTCGAGAGCAAGTAGACCATTGCGCTGTCCTTCTTCAACCTCATATCGGGATGGATTTGCGATCGCTACTTTATCCCAACCAGCCGAATCCGGAAGCAGCCGCAGAAAAACTCAAACAAACTTGCTTTGCTCAACCTGCATTATTTGCGATCGAGTATGCCTTAGCTCAATTGTGGATGTCCTGGGGCATTTCTCCCCAAGCGATGCTGGGTCACAGTATTGGCGAATATGTAGCGGCTTGCCTTGCAGGTGTCATGTCTGTTGAAGACGCTTTAGCTTTGGTGGCGATTCGTGGGCGACTGATGCAGCAAATGCCAGCCGGGGCGATGCTTGCCGTTTCCTTGCCAGAAGCGGAGGTTAACAGGTTACTGAATGAGAAGTTATCTTTAGCCGCCAGTAACGCACCTTCTTTGTGCGTCGTTTCCGGAACCCTTGACGCTGTAGACGCAATTGAAGCGCAACTTACGGCTAAAGGGGTCGAGTGTCGCCGGTTGCATACTTCTCATGCCTTTCATTCTCAGATGATGGATTCTATATTGGAGCCATTCATTGAGGAAGTGAAAAAAGTCAAACTGAATCCTCCTCGAATTCCCTTTATCTCCAACGTTACGGGAACCTGGATTACGGCAGAAGAAGCCACAGATCCCGGTTATTGGGCAACGCATTTACGGCAGACAGTACGCTTTTCTGAGGGAATCTCGACATTACTGCAACAGCCAAATCGCATCCTCTTAGAAGTTGGTGCGGGGCGTAGTTTATGTACCCTTGCCAAACAGCATTCCCATGATGCAATTGGGCAAGTGGTATTGCCTTCATTACGCCATCCCCAAGAGCAAAACTCAGATATTGCCTTTTTACTCAATATCTTAGGGCGGCTTTGGCTAGCAGGAGTTGCGGTGAATTGGTCTGGTTTTTATGCTGGCGAACAGCGTCACCGCGTGCCGTTACCGACTTACCCGTTTGAACGTCAGCGTTACTGGATTGAACCTCAAACGCAAGTCCGAGCAAACAGTACAGACGAAAGCAAGCTTGGGAAATCGAAGATTACTGACTGGTTTTATGTTCCTTCTTGGAAGCAAATTCCCTTAGTTAAAACGAGAGAGATTTCATCTGCTTGTTACCTAGTTTTTGTTGATGAGTGTGGGATCGGTTCTCAAATTGTCCAACGATTGCAACAAGCTGGACAAGATGCGATTTCTGTTTGGGTTGGAGAGCAATTTAAGCAACTGGATAGCAACGCTTACACGATTAATCCGGCTTGCCAGGATGACTATCACGCCTTGATTCAAGCCGTGCGGGAACAAGGGAAAACACCGAATGCGATCGCGCATCTCTGGAGTATCACCCAATCACCGCCGCAGTCCTTGGAAACTAGCCAAAATCTCGGTTTCTATAGTCTGATTTATTTAGCGCCAGCATTAGGACAAGAACCTGTTAGCAATTCGATTCAACTTCTAGTTGCCAGTAACAATCTTCATGACATTATTGGCGACGAGCTATTGTGTCCTGAAAAAGCAACCATCATCGGTTCATGCAAAGTCATTCCTCAAGAGTATCCTCACATCAATTGTCGTCAAGTTGATGTGGCAATCTCGGAATCAGGAACGAACAACTTAGTAGAACAACTGTTAGCAGAACTAGGGGCAGATTCAAAAGACTCGATGATTGCCTACCGTGGCAATCATCGCTGGGTTCAGACATTTGAGCCAGTCCCGCTAGAAAAAGCCAGCCAAACCCGGTTACGACAAGGGGGAGTATATCTCATTACAGGTGGCATGGGAGGGATGGGCTTAGTCTTCGCCGAATACCTTGCCAAGACAGTACAAGCCAAGTTAATTCTAATCGGACGTTCTGCACTGCCTGCAAAAGAGCAGTGGCAGCAATGGCTAGCAACCCATGATGCGCTCGATCCTACCAGCCGTAAGATTCAGAAATTGCAGGAATTGGAAGCATTAGGCGCTGATGTTCTGGTAGTCGCTGCCGATGTTGCGAATGATGAACAAATGCAGAATGCGATCGCGCAATCCCTAGAACGTTTTGGTGAGATTCACGGTGTTATCCACGCCGCCGGAGTTGCGGGTGGTGGCATGATTCAACTCAAAACACCAGAAATTGTTGAAAGTATTTTTGCTCCGAAAGTGATGGGAACTTTGGTACTAAAGAATGTCCTCAAGGATGTCAATTTAGACTTCGTGGTTTTCTGCTCATCTCTTAGCTCAATCCAAGGCGGATTTGGACAGGTAGACTATAGTGCTGCTAATGCCTTTTTAGATGCCTTTGCTCACCGCAATCATTTTAATGCTCGCACAATCTCAATTAACTGGGATGCGTGGCAAGAAGTCGGCATGGCGGTCAATACTGCCGTTCCTGAAAAGTTCAAAAAGTGGCGTGAAGAAAGTTTAAAAAGTGGGATTTTACCCGCAGAAGCTGTGGATGCCTTGAGCCGAATTTTGGAGAATTCACTTTCTCAAGTGGTCATTTCAACGCAAGATTTATCCGATGTCATTGAGCAAGGTTCTAACTTTTCTTTATCAAGTTATGACGCTCAAACATCAGATGAGTCTAGTCAATTATCGGCAACTAGACATCCCAGACCCCTGCAAGCAAATGCCTATGTTGCTCCTCGTAATGAGATTGAGCAAGGTATCGCTAATATCTGGCAAGAACTGATAGGAATTGAAAAGGTGGGAATTTACGACAACTTCTTTGAGTTAGGCGGACACTCTTTACTCGCTGTACAAACGATTTCCCGACTGCGTGAAACTTTCCAAGTGGAATTACCGTTGCGTACTCTCCTTTTTGAAGCTTCTACAGTCGCTGAACTTGCTACTGTCATTGCCGAAAAACAGCCTGATCCAGAACAAATTGCCGAGATAGAGCAGATGTTAGCGGAGGTAGAAAATCTCTCCTTGGATGAAATACAAGCGCTGGTTGATAAAGAATCACAAGCAAGCTTTCGTTAGCAAGCAGAAAGATTAGATCGGTTATATCTGATTTGCGAACATTATCTTTGTGAATGAACCGCCAAGACGCAAAAAGCGCCAAGGAAGAGAGGAAGAGAAATGGAAAATCTTAAAAATTGTTTATGGTGCTATATAGCAATCCTATTTGATTCGCGAACTCATCTTCTCTCTTCTTCTCTTTCCTCTGCGCCCTCGGCGTCCTCTGCGGTTCGTTTAAAAAATCTCACGAATCAAATGAAAATGCTATATGCTCTCACTTCTTTTTAAAGCACTAAGCTTTTATAGGTGATTAATTATGAATAATATTTCTCAAAGAATTGCTGCTTTATCTCCGGAACAACGGGCGTTACTAGAACTACGACTTAAACAAAAGGGTTTGACTCCTGTTAAAACCCAAGCAATTTCTCAACGAAAAGATTCCAAGTCGTTGCCTTTATCTTTTCATCAGCAACGGCTGTGGGTTCTTCATCAGCTAGAGCCAGATAGCCCTATTTACAACGTCCCCATCGCTATACGATTGACAGGATTTTTGAATGTAAAAGCGCTGGAACAAAGCCTGAATCAAATTCGGCAACGCCACGAAGTTCTGCAAACCCGTTTTAGAGCGGTGGGGGGGCAAGCCGTGCAGGAAAAGCTTTCAGATTTGGCGTTAAATCTGCCCGTAATTGATTTGCGGGATTTGCCTGAAAACGAACGGCAGCAGTTATTAGAAGATGTGAAAAAGGAGGAAGCGCAACGACCTTTTGACCTATCACAAGAACCACTGCTGCGAGTGAAGCTGTTGCAGCTGAGTGAGACAGAACACCTAATGCTGTTCACGATGCACCACATTGTTTCTGATGGTTGGTCTCGTGGTGTGATTATTCAAGAATTGGCAGAATTATATGAAGCTTTTTGTCAAGGCAAGCCGTCACCTTTGCCTGAGCTTCCGATTCAGTATGCCGACTTTGCTGCATGGCAACGACAGCAGCTTGTGGGAGAAGTTCTAGAAACTCAGCTTAACTACTGGAAGCAGCAATTAACGGGTGCTTCCCCAATTCTGGAACTCCCTACAAATAGACCGCGACCAACTGTTAATACTTTTAGGGGTGCTAGGCAATTTTTTACCATTTCCCAACCGCTTGCCTTATCTCTAAGAACGTTGAGTCAGCAGTCAGAAAGCACACTATTTATGACTCTATTAGCGGCTTTTAACACGCTGCTTTACCGCTATACGGGGCAGCAAGATATCTCGATTGGCACTCCCATGACCAATCGTACTCAAAAGGAAATCGAGCCTCTAATTGGGTTCTTTGTCAACACGCTGGTTTTACGCACGCTGCTGTCTGAAAACATGAGTTTTCGAGAATTGCTGGCGAGGGTGCGAGAAGTGGCGTTACAAGCCTATGCTCACCAGGAGCTGCCTTTTGAAAGGCTGGTAGAGGAACTACAGCCAAGTCGCGATCGCAGTTATACACCCCTGTTCCAGGTGATGTTTGCCCTCCACACTGCCCCTAAAACAGCGTTGCAGTTACCAGGTCTGAGTTTGAGCCTTTTGGAGGTGGAAACTGGCACCGCCAAGTTTGATTTGACGCTAGAGATAACGGATACCGAGGAAGGGTTGACAGGGTCATTAGAGTACAACACTGACTTGTTTGATGAAGCCACGATTACTCGGATGTTGGGGCATTTTCAAACGCTGCTGGAAGGTATTGTGGCGAATCCCGATTGCCGTTTGTCGGGCTTGCCGTTATTGACGGAGGCGGAAAGATATCAATTGTTGGTGGAGTGGAATCAGACTCAGACTGATTACCCCGCCGATAGCTGCTTTCATCAGTTGTTTGAACAGCAGGTACAGAAAACACCGGATGCTGTTGCTATCGTCTTTGAGAACCAACACCTCACCTACAAACAGCTAAATGAACGTGCAAACCAACTAGCGCATTACCTGCAAAAACAGGGGATAACAACCGAATCTCTGGTTGGCATCTGTGTAGAACGCTCTTTGGAGATGATGGTCGGACTTATCGGCATTCTCAAGGCAGGGGGAGCTTACGTGCCGTTAGACCCCTCCTATCCCCAAGAGCGCCTATCTTTCATGCTGTCAGACGCTCAGATGCCGGTGTTGTTAACTCAACAGCATTTGGTCGAAAAGCTACCTCACCACACCGCTAAAGTTATTTATTTAGATGCAGACTGGGATTGCATTTCCCAAGAAAGTGTAGCCAGTCCAGCCAAAGAAGTTAACGCTGATAACCTCGCTTATGTCATCTATACTTCCGGTTCCACAGGTAAGCCAAAAGGAACATTAATTCCCCATCGAGGATTGGTTAATTACTTAAGTTGGTGTTCGCAAGCTTACGCCGTCGAAGCCGGAAAAGGCGCTCCAGTTCACTCTTCCCTGAGCTTCGATATGACGATTACCGGGTTATTTTCACCTTTATTAGTGGGAAATCGGGTAATCTTGCTGTCTGAAGCGCAGGGTATCGAAGCTTTGAGTATGGCGCTACGGCAGGGTAGTGACTTTAGTTTGGTTAAAATCACCCCGGCTCAGTTGGATTTGCTGCGTCATCAGTTAGCCCCAGCAGAAGTGGCGGGTCGAACCAAATCCTTTATTATTGGCGGCGAAAATCTTTTAGCTCAAAGCCTTGAATTTTGGCGAAAATTTGCTCCAGATACTGTGTTGGTAAATGAATATGGCCCTACAGAAACGGTTGTGGGATGCTGCATTTATCAAGTTCCTTTAGGCAAGCATCAATCTGGATCGATTCCGATTGGTCGTTCGATTGCGAATACGCAACTTTATATTTTGGATCGGCATCTGCAACCTGTCCCGATTGGCGTAATTGGTGAGCTACATATCGGCGGTGCAGGAGTGGCGCGAGGGTATCTAAATCGTCCTGAATTGACAGCAGAGAAGTTTATTCCCAATCCGTTTAAAGACCTAACCCCCCAACCCCCTTCCCTGCTAGGGAAGGGAAAGAATTGCTCCCCTCCCCTGGTAGGGGAGGGGTTAGGGGAGAGGTCTCGCCTATATAAAACGGGGGATTTGGCGCGTTACCGAGCTGATGGCACGATTGAGTATCTGGGAAGATGCGATCGCCAAATCAAGCTCAGAGGCTTTCGGATTGAACTAGAAGAAATTGAATCGGTGTTAGCACAGCACCCACAAATTCGAGACATGGTGGTGCTAATTCGGGAAGATGAAGCGGGATCTAAATTGGTGGCTTATGTTGTTCCTAAGTCAGCAGCAGTCCCCACAGTTAGCGAATTGCGCTCTTACTTACAACAGAAACTGCCAGAATATTCGATCCCATCTGCGTTTGTGACTTTGGAGTCTTTACCGCTAACTCCTAACGGCAAGGTAGATCGTCAAGGATTGCCATCTCCGGGGGTAGCTAGACCCAACTTAGACGATGCGTTTGTGGCACCTAGAACGCCCGCAGAGCAGGTTTTGGCAGAAATTTGGCGCGAAGTTCTCAACCTGGAGCAAGTTGGCATCTACGACAACTTCTTTGCTTTGGGTGGAGATTCGATTCGGAGTATCCAAGTGCGATCGCTTGTCCAAAACCGAGGCTTAAACTTCTCTCTCCAACAACTCTTCCAATATCAGACAATTTCCGAACTCGCTCCACATCTAGAAGCGAATGAAATTGACAAGACTGCTTCTGTTGCACCTTTTAGCCTTATTTCCGAAGCAGATCGTCAAAAATTACCCAATGGAATCGAGGACGCTTATCCCCTCACCAAGTTGCAAGCAGGGATGCTGTTTCATAGCGAATACAGTCCAGAAACAGCAGTTTATCACGACATTGTAAGCTTCCAAGTGCAAGCAACTTTTGACCTTGAACCACTGCAAACAGCTATCAAATCTCTAATCAGTCGTCATGCAGTGTTACGCACCTGCTTCGACTTAACTACTTTCAAAGAACCCCTACAACTCATTTATCAGGCAGTTGAAGTTCCTCTGCAAGTAGAGGATTGGCGTCATTCTGAACAAGCAGACGCACTCACGAATTGGTTTGAAATTGAAAAAAGCCGAAATTTTGATTGGACTCGTCCTCCTCTGCTGAAATTTCAGGTACATCGCCGTACTGACGCAACATTTCAACTTACCCTCAGCTTCCACCATGCTATTCTCGACGGCTGGAGTGTAGCTTCTTTATTCTCCGAGTTGTTTCAACAGTATTCTGCGTTGCTGGAAGGGGAAGAAACGCTGGAAGTTTTGCCATCACCCGTTAGTCATTTCCGAGACTTTGTATCTTTAGAACGGGAAGCGATCGCTTCCGAGGAATGTCGCAACTTTTGGAGCGAAAAGTTAAAAGACAGTACCATTACCAAACTGCCTCGCTGGTTTCCTATCGCTGAAGAAACGCATCAAAAGAAACCTTGCGTGCAGGAAATTTTTCTTTCTTCTGAAACTTCCGCAAGTTTAAAGCAACTCGCTGAATCAGCAGGCGTTTCCCTAAAAAGTGTTCTGCTTGCAGCACATCTGCGAGTATTAAGTTTGTTGAGCGGTCAATCAGCAGTTTTAACTGGCTTAGTCTCCAATGGCAGACTAGCAAAAAAAGATGGTGAAAAGGTTCTAGGACTTTTCCTGAACACGCTACCATTTTGCCAAGAATTGCCAGGAGGAACCTGGATAGATTTGGTAAAAGAAACTTTTACCTCTGAGCGGGAATTGCTACCTTTTCGGCGCTATCCCCTGCCAGAGTTGCAGAAAGAGCTAAGTAGAGAATCGCTTTTTGAAACAGCTTTTAACTTTACGCATTTTCACGTTTATGAAAGTGTTTTAGGGTTGGAAAATATTGAGATATTAGACGCGGCCTTCTTTGAAGAGACAAACTTTGCTTTAATTGCTAATTTTGTTTTGAATCCAGTAAGCGATCGCGTTCAAGTAAAGCTGGAATATCAAGCCTCATTTTCTCAAGAAGAAAGAGAGGCGATTAGGGGATATTACGCTAAGACTCTTGAAGTCATGGCAAGCCAACCTTCGGCACGTTATGAGTTATCGACTCTGCTTTCTGAACCAGAACAACATCAGTTACTCGTAGAGTGGAACGAGACTCAGGTTGATTACCCGAAAGATGCGTGTCTTCATCAGCTGATTGAAGCTCAGGTAGAAAAAATACCAGATAATATTGCTGTTGTTTTTGAAAGCAAACAATTAACTTATCAAAAATTAAATCAACAAGCCAACCAAGTAGCGCATCGCTTGCAAAAGCTAGGCGTAAAACCAGAAGTTTTGGTTGGTATTTGTATGGAACGCTCCCTAGAAATGGTGGTGGGATTACTTGGCATTCTGAAAGCCGGTGGAGCTTATGTTCCACTCGATCCATCCTATCCCCAAGAGCGCCTAGCTTTCATGCTTGAAGATGCTGGGGTTCCCGTGCTGCTAACTCAACAGCATTTAGTCGAAAATCTTCCCAAACACAATGCTCAAGTTTTATGCCTCGATGCAGATTGGGAAAGCATTGCCAAAGAGAGCGTAGAAAATCCTTCTACCAGGGTGACTGCGGAAAATTTAGCTTACGTTATTTACACCTCTGGCTCCACAGGAACTCCCAAAGGGGCGATGAATACCCATCTGGGTATCTGCAATCGCTTACTGTGGATGCAGGACACTTATCAACTAACAGAAACAGACCGAGTTTTACAGAAAACTCCCTTCAGCTTTGATGTTTCTGTTTGGGAATTTTTCTTGCCTTTGCTAACTGGATCTCGTCTAGTTGTGGCTCGACCAGGAGGACATCAAGATAGCGCTTATTTAGTGGAGCTGATTGCCCAAGAGCAAATCACTACCATTCATTTTGTGCCGCCAATGCTTCAGGTTTTCCTAGAAGAATTGGAAGTACAAAAATGTCAATGTCTCAAACGAGTGATTTGCAGTGGCGAGGCTTTATCCTACGAACTTCAGCAACGCTTCTTTGCGCGGTTGGACGCCCAATTACACAATCTTTATGGCCCAACGGAAGCAGCCATTGATGTCACGTATTGGGCTTGTCAACGGGAAAGCGAACTCCCTATCGTTCCGATTGGTCGCGCGATCGCGAATACTCAACTCTATATCCTCGATCGCCACCTGCAACCCGTTCCAGTAGGTGTGGCTGGGGAACTTCACATCGGCGGCGTTGGCTTAGCGCGAGGCTATCTCAATCGTCCTGATTTAACAGCCCAGAAGTTTATTTCTAATCCGTTTAAAAACCTAACCCCCCAGCCCCCTTCCCTACGAGGGAAGGGGGAGAATTGCTTCCCTCCCCTCGTAGGGGAGGGGAGGGGAGAGAGTCGCTTATACAAAACTGGAGATTTGGCGCGTTATCTACCTGATGGCAACATTGAGTTTCTCGGCAGGATTGATAATCAGGTAAAACTGCGGGGTTTCCGCATCGAACTGGGAGAAATTGAAGCAGCGCTAATGCAGCACCCAGCTATTCGAGAAACAGTAGTTTTGCTGCGAGAGGATAACCCAGGTGACAAGCGTTTAGTCGCTTACATTGTGCCGAAAGAACAAGCAACCGGCATTCACGATCTACGCGACTTCTTGAAGCAGAAACTGCCGAGTTATATGGTGCCATCTGCCTTCATGTTTTTAGAGGCTTTACCTTTAACTGCAAATGGCAAAATCGAGCGTGGAGCATTACCTGTACCGGAAAATCTATCTTCATCGGCAGTTGTTTATATCGCTCCCCGGAATCCGGTTGAAGAAAAGCTAGCGCAACTTTGGACTGAAGTCCTCGACCTTGAACGGGTAGGCATTTACGACAACTTCTTTGAGTTGGGTGGTAACTCGTTGGTAGCAACTCAACTGATTTCTAAGGTGCGTCGCACATTTCAAGTAGAAATTCCTTTGCGAAATTTATTTGAGTTGCCAACAATTGCTGGACTTGCTGAAAGCATTTCCCAAACTAAAGAGAGTAACGCTGATGCTCAGAAAGCGGCGATTCAGCCAATTTCCAGAACGGCTCATCGCGGTTCCCATAATCAATCAAAAAAGGGAGAGTAAACAATGACATTGCATTCTTCCTGGGACGCTACAACAGACATTCAAGAAGACGATATTTTCGTTCTTCCAACTTCTTTTGCACAAGCAAGATTGTGGTTTCTGGATCAATTTGAACCAGGCAGTCCTTTCTACAACATTCCTGCCGCTGTCCGCCTTACAGGGAAGCTGAATGTTGTCGCTTTGGAGCAAAGTCTCAATGAAATGGTGCAACGCCATGAAGCTTTGCGGACGACGTTTGCGGTTGAAGATGGTCAGCCAGTGCAAGTTATCCGAGCCAGCTTGACTCTAAACTTGCCGATTGTAGATTTAACAGCGCTACCTGCAAGTGAGCGAGAAGCTGAGATTTATGCAAGAGCAAATGAGGAAATCCAACAACCTTTTGATTTAACTAAAGTTCTTCTGTGGCGAGTCACGCTGTTACGACTAGATGAAGCAGATCATGTGTTGCTACTGACCATGCACCATATCATCTCTGATGGTTGGTCTTTGGGGGTATTTCTGCGAGAAATGGCAGCACTTTACGAAGCCTTTTCTAATCGCAACCCCTCACCGCTTCCGGAACTTCCAATTCAGTATGCAGACTTTGCTGTTTGGCAGCGTGACTGGCTTCAGGGGAAAGTTTTGGAAACTCAGCTCAATTACTGGAAACAACAATTGAGTGGTTCTTTGCCAGTGCTGCAACTGCCAAGCGATCGCCCTCGACCTGCTATTCAGTCTTACACGGGTAGAAAACAATTCTTCACCCTCTCCAAGTCTTTAACAGCAGCGCTTAAATCTCTAAGTCAGCAAACGGGTGTGACTTTGTTTATGACAATGCTGGCGGCATTCAAGACGCTAGCACACCGTTACACAAACCAAGATGACCTGATTGTGGGGAGCGCGATCGCAAATCGCAACCGAGCAGAAGTTGAGGGACTCATCGGGTTATTTGTCAATACCTTGGTGCTGCGAACAGATTTAAGTGGCAATCCCACTATCAAAGAGTTACTAAATCGAGTTCGGGAAGTAACGTTAGGTGCTTATGCTCACCAGGATTTGCCCTTTGAAAAGCTAGTAGAAGAACTCCAACCAGAACGGGATTTGAGCCAAAATCCTCTATTTCAGGTGTGGTTTGCCTTGAACAACGCTCCCATGCCAGCGATGCAACTGGCGTCGGGACTAACTTTGAGTCCCTTGGAAGTGGATAGCGGGACGGCACAGTTCGATTTGAGCCTGGATATGGTCGAACGGGGAGAAGAATTGATTGGCTCGTTTGAGTACAATACTGACCTGTTTGACGCGACCACGATTACTCGCATGGTGGGGCATTTTCAAACCTTGCTGGAAGGCATTGTCGCTGATTGCGATCGCCCCCTATCACATTTGCCATTACTGACAGAAGCTGAACAGCATCAGTTGCTAGTTGACTGGAATGACACCCAAGTAAATTACCCTCAAAATCACTGTATTCATCAGTTATTTGAAGCACAGGTAGAGAAGACACCAGATGCTGTTGCCGTTGTATTTGAGAACCAACAACTAACCTACGCAGAACTCAATGCCAAGGCGAATCAACTAGCGCATCACTTGCAAAAACTAGGGGTAAAACCAGAAGTTTTAGTAGGCATCTGTGTAGAACGCTCCCTAGAAATGATTGTCGGAATTTTAGGCATTCTCAAAGCGGGTGGTGCTTATGTACCGCTAGACCCTGCCTATCCTCCAAAGCGTTTAGCTTTCATGTTATCAGACACCCAAGTGCCTGTGTTGCTAACTCAACATCTGCTGTTAAAGAGTCTACCTCAACACAAAGCAAAAGTTGTGTGCCTGGATGCAGATTGGGAGGTAATTTCACAAAATAGTACCAAGAATCCACTTACCAAAATAACTGCCGAGAACCTAGCATATATCATCTATACCTCTGGTTCTACTGGTACAGCTAAAGGAGTAATGATTCAGCATAGCAGCCTGGTTAGTATCTATCTAGCTTGGGAAGAAACTTATCAACTTCGCGCTGCATCTAGTTGTCATCTTCAGATGGCGAATTTCTCCTTTGATGTATTTACAGGAGACTTCATTCGCGCCTTATGTTCTGGTGGGAAGTTGGTTCTGTGTCCCCGCGAATTCTTACTAGAGCCGCCAAAGCTTTATGAGTTGATGATCCAGGAAAAAGTGAATTGTGCGGAATTTGTTCCGGCTGTTTTAAGGGGTTTAGTTCAATATGTAGAGGATAACAAAAAACGTCTCGATTTTATGCGGCTGCTAATTTGCGGCTCTGATAGTTGGTATGTACGAGAGTATGAAATAAATCGCAAATTTTGTGGAAGTCAGACGCGACTGATTAACTCTTTTGGCTTAACAGAAGCCACGATTGATAGTTCTTATTTTGAAGAAACGCCTAATTTATCTAGTGAGCAGTTAGTACCAATTGGGCGTCCCTTTACCAACACTCAGCTTTACATCTTAGACTCCCATTTACAGCCACTACCTGTCGGCATTCCTGGCGAATTGTACGTTGGCGGTGCTGGCTTGGCGCGGGGTTATCTCAACCGTCCTGAGTTGACACAAGAGAAGTTTATTTCTAATCCTTTTAGAGTAAGAACCTCATCCCATAGCCCTCTCTCCGCAAGCAGAGTAAGGGGACAAAAAATTTGTAATGAGCCAGAGTCCCGTCTCTATAAAACTGGAGATTTAGCGCGGTTTCTACCTGATGGCAATATTGAGTTTATTGGCAGAATTGACTATCAAGTAAAAATTCGCGGCTACCGGATTGAGCTAGGAGAAATTGAGGGGGTGTTAAGTCAACATCCTGCGGTGCGTGAGGCTGTGGTTTTAGCTTGCGAGAATGAACCAGGAAACCAGCGCTTGATTGCTTATATAGTGAGCAATCTTAATGATGTTAAATTAGGGCAAACGCACGGCTGTGCGTCCCTACAAGATTCAGAATTAATTAAAGAATTGCGTAGTTTTTTGAAGGAAAAGCTACCGCATTATATGGTGCCATCGGCTTTTGTGGTGTTGGAGGCTTTACCGCTAACACCTAATGGTAAATTAGATAGGCGATCGCTTCCAGTTCCAGATCCCACTCGTTCCCAAACTGAAGCAGCTTACACCGCACCTCAAACCACAAGGGAAGAAGTTCTAGCGAGAGTTTGGTCGCAGGCTCTGGGAGTTGATAAAATTGGCATTCACGATAACTTCTTTGAGTTAGGTGGAGATTCTATCTTGAGTCTTCAGATAATCTCTAAAGCCCGCGATGCAGGACTTCAGCTAAGTCCAAAACAAATTTTTCAATATCAAACAATTGCAGAGTTAGCGGCGGTAGCGGGTACCACCCAAACGATAATTGAAGCTGAACAAGGTATCGTCACTGGATCGGTACTTCTGACACCAATTCAGCAATGGTTCTTTGAACAAAATTTACTCGATGTTCACCACTGGAATCAGGCAGTTTTGCTGGAAACCCGGCAACGCCTGGATGTCAATCAGTTAAAAAAGGTGGTACAGGCATTACTGAAGCATCACGATTCCCTTCGATTACATTTTGTCAAGGATGCATCCGGTTGGCAACAGTTTTACGCTGATGTTGATGAAGTAATACCACTCATCAAACTTGATTTTTCTAACCTGCCAGAAAATCAGCAAAAGCAAGCGATTGAAGACACGGCTAATGAACTTCAAGCTAGCTTAAATTTATCTGAAGGGTCGCTGATTCGAGTTGCTTTATTTGAGCTTGGCGACAATCAGCCGAACCGTTTGCTGATTGTCATCCATCACTTAGTGGTTGATGGTGTTTCCTGGAGAGTTTTACTAGAAGATTTACAGACAAGTTACGAACAAATCAGTCAAGGCGAATTTATTCAACTTCCAGCTAAAACAACTTCGTTTAAACAGTGGTCTGAACAACTACAAGACTATGCAAATTCAGCCGCATTACAGCAAGAACTAAATTATTGGCTGACGGAATTGCAAAAACCGATTTCTTGCTTACCCATAGATGCTAACGGAATAGATGCTAACGGAATCAATACAATGGCTACGGCTCAAACTGTATCCGTTAGCTTGAGCCAAGCAGAAACTCAAGCTCTATTACAAGAGGTTCCCAAAGTTTATAACACCCAAATAAATGATGTGTTACTAACCGCTTTGGGACAAGCTTTTTCGCAATGGATAGGGATGGATTCGGTTCTAGTGGATCTGGAAGGACACGGACGAGAGACGTTCTCAGAATCAATTGATTTATCCCGCACTGTAGGCTGGTTTACTTCAGTCTTTCCCGTGCTGCTGAATGTGGGTAAAAATAGCAAACCCGGAGAAGCTTTAAAAGCAGTTAAAGAACAACTCCGCCGGATTCCCAGTCGTGGCTTTGGCTATGGTGCATTGCGCTACCTCAGCAGTGAAGAAGTCGCCTTGGCACTAAAAGCATTGCCTCAAGCGGAGGTAACTTTCAACTATCTTGGTCAATTCGACCAAACTTTACCGTCATCCTCGCTATTTAAAATCGCCTCTGAATCTACTGGAAACCTTTACAGCCCAAGAGGAAGCCGAGCCTATCTATTAGAAATTAATGGATTAGTTGCAGTCGGTCAACTGCGCCTGGAATGGAGTTTTAGCGAATCGGTACATCGCCGGGAAACGGTGCAGCGACTAGCTGAGGGATATATAGAAGCGTTGCGATCGCTTATTACCCACTGTCAATCTCCAGAAGCAGGTGGCTACACTCCCTCAGACTTTATCGCCGCCAAAGCTAGTACCAGCGACTTCGATAAGTTGCTTGCCCAAATTAGTCAATCTACCAAAGGCAGCCGCCATGAAAGTTGAAAATCTAGAAGACATTTACGAACTTTCACCGATGCAGCAGGGGTTGCTGTTTCATACGCTGTACGCCCCAAAATCGGCAATGTATTTCGAGCAGTATAGCTGGACGGTGCAAGGAGATTTTAATGCCCTCGCGTTCAAGCAAGCTTGGCAACAGGTAATCGACAGACATCCGATTTTGCGGACTGCCTTCTTTTGGGAAGATTTGGAAAAGCCTTATCAAGTGGTATACCGCCAAGCTGAACTAATTTGGGAGGAACAAGATTGGCGGCATTCGCAGGAGTTGCAAGCAGAACGGTTAGAAATGTTTTTGCAGGCAGATCGCGATCGCGATTTCGACCTTTCCCAAGCCCCCTTGATGCGTCTCGCCTTGATTCGGTTAGCAAATGATACCTATCAAGTGGTTTGGAGCCATCACCACATCCTTTTAGATGGTTGGTCGGGTCCCCTGGTCTTTCAGGAAGTTTACGCCTTTTATCAAGCCTTCTGCCAAGGTCAAGAATTACACCTGGAACGCCCCCGTCCGTTCCGGGAATACATTACCTGGCTACAGCAGCAAGATTTGTCGAAAGCGGAAGCGTTCTGGAGAAAGACACTGCAAGGCTTTACCGCACCGACTCCTCTAGGACTAGACCGGATGCACAATCAGGCGAGTCTAGAAAACAACGAGAACGAGCAGCAAATGAAGCTATCGCAGGCTGTCAGCGCTGCTCTGGAAGCCTTAGCACGTCAGCATCGCTTAACGATTAACACCTTAGTGCAAGGAGCTTGGGCGATTCTGCTGAGTCGCTACAGTGGCGAACAGGATGTAATTTTTGGGGCGATTTCTTCTGGGCGTCCAACCGATTTAGTGGGGGTGGAATCGATTGTCGGGATGTTTGTCAACACCTTGCCAATGCGGGTATATGTCAATCCCGAAGCCGAACTTTTGCCTTGGTTAAATCGTTTTCAAGCTCAACAAGCAGAAATGCGTCAGTACGAGTATAGCCCTCTCGTCAAAATTCAGGGATGGAGTGAAATTCCTGCCAACGTATCTTTCTTTGAGAGCATTGTCACCTTAGAAAACTATCCCGTTGAACCGGAACAATGGGAAGAAAATCAGAACCTAAAGATATACAATTTGCAGGTTTTTGAGAAGACAAACTATCCCCTAACGATCATGGCAGGAACGGGAACCCAGTTGTCGCTCAGAATTTTGTACGACGATCGCCGTTTTGATGCCGCCACAATTACTCGGATGCTGGGGCATTTCCAAACATTGTTGGAAAGTATTGCAGCTAATCCTAATCAGCGTCTTGGCGACTTGCCAATTTTGACCGCCGCAGAACGGTATCAGTTGTTGTTGGACTGGAACAATATTCAGGCGCAGGATAATGTAGAGACACGATTAATCGCATCTATACAATCGATTCATCAGTTATTTGAACAACAGGTACAAAAGACACCTGATGCGGTTGCGGTAATTTTTGATAATCAACAGCTAACTTATACCGAACTCAATAGTCGAGCGAATCAATTAGCGCATCACCTGCAAAAACTTGGAGTGAAACCCGAAGTTCTCGTTGGCATTTGCATGGAACGCTCTTTGGAAATGGTGATTGGACTTTTGGGGATTCTCAAAGCAGGTGGTGCTTATGTACCGCTAGATCCCAAGTATCCCCAAGAACGCTTAGCGTTCATGTTAGAGGATACGCAAGCATCGGTATTGTTGACGCAACAGCAACTGATTGAGAGTCTTCCTAAACACAATGCGAAGGTTGTTTCTCTAGACTCTGACTGGGACATGATTGCTCAGTCAAACCCGGAAAATCCTGCCACTCAAGTAAGCGCAGATAACCTCGCCTACATCATTTATACTTCTGGTTCTACTGGCAAACCGAAAGGGGTTGCGATCGCGCATCACAACACTGTGGCGCTGATTGATTGGGCGAAAACAGTGTTTACACCAGCGGATATGGCAGGCGTTTTAGCTTCTACTTCTATCTGCTTCGATTTGTCAATTTTTGAATTGTTTGTGCCCTTAAGCTGCGGTGGTACGGTCATTCTGGCTGAAAACGCCTTGTATTTGCCGACTTTACCAGTGGCGGATCGGGTGACGTTAATCAATACTGTGCCCAGTGCGATCGCGTCCTTACTCCGAGATAACGCTATCCCCGCAACAGTCCGCACCGTGAATCTTGCTGGCGAACCCCTGCCAAATAATCTGGTGCAGCAACTCTATCAGCTAAACCACATCCAGCAGGTATTTAATCTCTACGGGCCTTCGGAAGATACTACCTATTCAACATACGCCTTAATCGAACGCGGTAGCCAGTCAAATCCGCCGATTGGTCGCCCGATTGCCAATACACAAACCTATGTATTAGATAACTCTCTACAACCTGTCCCCATCGGCGTTGCTGGCGAACTCTATCTTGGCGGTGCAGGACTGGCGCGAGGTTATCTCAATCGTCCAGAACTGACAGCCGAAAAGTTTATTGTCAACCCGTTTAATCAAAACCTAACCCCCCTGCCCCCTTCCCTACGAGGGAAGGGGGAGCCTGACGCCCCTCTCCTACTAGGGGAGGGGTTGGGGGAGAGGTTCCGCCTCTATAAAACAGGAGATTTAGTTCGTTATCTTCCTGACGGCAACCTAGAGTTTTTAGGTCGAATTGACCATCAAGTGAAAATTCGCGGCTTCCGCATCGAATTAGGGGAAATTGAGGCTGTATTGGCTAAACATCCAGCCATTGAGCAAACCGTTGTCTTAGCTCAAGAGGACGACCTGAATACTCACCGCCTCGTTGCTTATTTGACAACAAAACAACTTCCTCAAGATTCAGATAAATTGCCAGAAACACAATGGCATTCTGAGCAGGTATCGGAATGGAAAACAGTCTTTGAAAAGACTTATCACCAAAATTCCAATATTCAGGAAGATACTTTGAATATTAGTGGTTGGAATAGTAGCTATACAGGCTTACCAATTCCCGCCGAAGAAATGCGGATTTGGGTTGACAGCACTGTTGAGCAAATTCTCGCCTTAAAACCCTCTCGCATTCTTGAAATTGGTTGTGGTTCTGGTCTACTTTTGTTCCCCATTGCGCCTCATTGTTCCCATTACTTGGGCACCGACTTCTCTCAATCTGCACTTGACTATATTCAGCAGCAATTAACAACGCAAAACCTGCCCCAAGTAACGCTAGATAGACGACTGGCAGATAACTTTGAGGGAATAGAAGCGGGTGCCTTCGACGTGGTGATTATTAACTCCGTGATTCAGTATTTCCCCAGCACTGACTATCTGTTGCGCGTCTTGGAAGGCGCTGTAAATGCTGTGAAACCAGGTGGTTCTATCTTCATTGGGGATGTGCGTAGTTTGCCGCTATTAGAAGCTTTCCATACTTCTGTACAACTGCATCAAGCTCCCTCTAACCTTTCTATAACTGAATTACGGCAGCGGATTCAAAAACGCTTACAACAAGAGCAGGAACTAATTATCGATCCGGAATTTTTCAGGGCACTGAAGCATGAATTTTCCAGAATTAGTCACGTCCAAATTCAACTGAAACCAGGTAAATACCAAAATGAATTGACCAAGTTTCGCTACGATGTGATTCTTCGAGTCGGTGCTGAAGTCGATTGTTTGCAAGATTTCCCTTGGCTAAATTGGCAGAAGCAAAATCCGACTCTTGGTATTCGTCAGTTACTGGAAGAAACCAACCCAGAGATTTTGGGAATCACGGGAATTCCTAATGCCCGTCTGGTATCTGAGATGAAAACTTTAGAATTGCTAGCTAAAAATGATGGAGGAGGAACTGTTGCCGACTTGCGGAATTTACTGCGAGAAAGCAATACGGAAGAGGGGATTGAACCTGAAGAGATTCTGGCTCTAGGTCAAGACTTATCTTACTGCATTCACCTTAATTATTCCGGCGACCATTATGATGCAGTATTTGTGTATAAAAACTTGGCATCTCCAGACAAATTACCAGCATTTTTGGAAACAAGTGGCAAAGTAAAACCTTGGAGAAACTATGCAAATAATCCGCTGCAAGGAAAGCTAACTCATGAATTAGTTCCTCAATTGCGCGATTATTTGCAGAAAAAGCTGCCGGAATATATGGTGCCTTCTAACTTTATCCTGCTGGAAGAATTTCCCCTAAATCAGAATGGTAAAATCGATAGGCGATCGCTCATTACTCTCAGCCAAGTCCGCCCAGAATTGGAAAAAACCTTTGTTGCGCCGCGTACACCCATTGAACAAGCAGTTGCCAATATTTATGCCCAAATTCTAAATCTACAGCAGGTAGGTTCCTCTGATAACTTTTTTGAATTAGGTGGTCACTCACTACTCGCTATGCAAGTAACTTCCCGGCTGCGGGAAACTCTCAAAGTCGAATTACCGCTACGGACTTTATTTGAGTCACCAACTGTTGCAGAATTAGCTGAAGTAATTTTCTCAACTCAACAAGCAAAACAAACAGATTCTAGTTCCATTCCGCGTGTTTCCCGCAATCAGCCACTACCGCTATCTTTTGCCCAACAACGGCTGTGGTTTCTCGATAATCTGGAACCCGGTTCGCCTGACTATAATATTCCTGCACCAGTTCGCCTAGTAGGACAATTAGATGTGGCGGCGCTAGAACAAAGCTTTAACGAAATTGTTCGGCGACACGAAATATTACGCACCCGTTTCGTGATGGAAGGGCAACCGATTCAAGAAATTGCTCCTAGTATGACAGTGACATTTCCTGTTATCGACTTGCAAGCATTTATAGAGGCGGATCGAGAAGGAAAAATTCAACAACTAATTGCCCAGGAAGCATTAAAACCTTTCGATTTAACTCAAGCACCGCTGTTTCGGATTCAACTGCTGCAACTCGGTGAGGAAGAACATATTTTAGTTCTCGTCCTGCACCATATCATCTTCGATTTGTGGTCAATTGGGGTGCTGCTGCAAGAAGTGACTGAACTCTACAAAGCTTTTACGACTGGGGAAATTTCCTTGTTGCCTGAGTTACCGATTCAATATGCTGATTTTGCGGTTTGGCAGCGGCAATATCTCCAAGGAGAGGTGCTGGAAAAGCATTTGAGTTATTGGAAACAGCAATTAAGCGGTACTTTACCATTAGAATTACCGAGCGATCGCCCTAGATCCGCCGTTCAGTCAAATCGAGGTGCCATCCATAATTTTGCTTTCCCCAAAGATTTGAGCGATGCAATTCAAGCTTTTAGTCAGCGGGAAGGAGCTACCTTATTTATGACGCTTTCGGCGGCGTTCAAAACCTTGCTCTACGCCTACACGGGACAGCAAGATATCCTCATCGGCTCCCCAATTGCCAATCGCGATCGCGTTGAACTAGAGCCACTAATTGGCTTCTTTGTCAATACCTTAGTTCTTCGCACTGATTTATCTGGAAATCCCAGCTTTCGAGAATTATTAGCGCGGGTGCGCGAAGTCACTTTAGGCGCTTATGTTCACCAAGATTTGCCGTTTGAAAAGCTAGTAGAAGCGTTACAGCCCAATCGCAAACAAAGTGAATTTCCCTTATTTAAAGTCTGGTTTGCGCTGGAAAATGCCCCCATCCCAGACGTAAAACTTCCAGATTTAACCCTGGGTCCAGTTGAGTTTTACAGCGGTATCGCGCGATACGACTTAAGGCTGGGTTTAACGGAGACACCCACAGGTTTGAAAGGCTCATTCGAGTACAAAGCCGAGTTATTTGATGCTGCAACGATTGCTCGAATCGTCGGACATTTAGAAGCTATTGTGCGCCAAGTTGTAGCACAACCAGAGATTAAATTAGAACAACTTGCAGCAATAATTACGCAAGCCGAACAACAACAGCAAATCGCTCAAGAAAAAGAACTCGCACAAACTAGCCTGCAAAAGTTAAAGCGAGTTAAACGCAAGGCACTGCATGGATAGAACCATATTCACCCAGCCCCTTTCCCTTGCAGGGAAGGGGGAGTCGGAAGTCCCTCTCCCAGGAGGAGAGGGGTTGGGGAGAGGTTATTAAGGGAGTTACACACAATTTTCTGCAATAAACTCAGTATGACAATGAACATCCCAAAATCGCTCAAACTCAGCCTTAAAAAAATAGGGACTGCCCAGAGAAAATCAATTACTGTCTCTGAAGGCGAATTGATTCAAGTAGCACCCCTGCAACCTAACCAACCTTTACCGCTCGTTATCGAACCAATAGTAGACGGTTTGGATTTAATTAGTTGGGCGCGAAATAATCGTTTATTCATTGAAACTCAACTTCCCAATTGTGGGGGAATCCTCTTCCGCAACTTTAAAATTAATAGCATTGAAGTATTTGAGCAGTTTGTTAAAGCCAGTTCTGATGGTAAACTTTTACCGTATCAAGAGGGTTCATCACCGCGCACTCTGGTGAAGGACAATGTTTATACTTCCACCGACTATCCAGCCGACCAAACTATCTTTCTTCACAGTGAACTTTCCTACGCCAATATATGGCCTTTAAAAGTTTATTTCCACTGCGTAAAGCCTGCGGAACAAGGTGGAGAAACGCCAATAGCGGATATTCGGAAAGTCTGCGATCGCATTTCCCCTAAAATACGCGATCGCTTTCTCCAAAAACAAGTGATGTATGTTCGCAACTTTAGCGGTGGACTCGGACTTCCCTGGCAAAAAGCGTTTCAAACTTCAGATAAAACCGTTGTCGAAGCATACTGTCATGAGAACGGTATTGAGATGGAGTGGAAAGAAGGCGACAAGCTGCGAACTCGCCAAATTCGTCCGGCGGTAGTTAACCACCCGAAAACTGGCGAAACAGTTTGGTTTAATCATGCAGCTTTCTTTCACGTATCAACTCTAGAACCAAAAGTTCGTCAAGCATTGTTAGCATTTTCGGAAATTGAGCTTCCCTACAACACTTATTACGGAGATGGTTCCCCCATTGAACCGGAAGCTTTGGAGGAAATTCGCTCTGCTTATCGCCAAGAAACGGTGATGTTTCCTTGGCAAGCAGGAGATATTCTGATGCTTGACAATATGTTAACGGCTCATGGAAGAACACCCTTCATTGGTTCGCGCAAAGTTGTTGTAGGTATGGCTGAACCTTTTAGCAGTAAACATATTTAATCCAGAATAGATGAGTTTTAAAAATGGATAATAAAGTTCTAGAAATGCAAAATGGAATCATTCAAGGCTTTCAAATATCTCCTCAACAAAAGCGCCTGTGGGGTTTGCAACAACTTAATTCACTTCAAGCTTATCAAGCGAAGTGCTATCTTTCAATTGAAGGCGTTCTTAATGTAGAGATGTTGAAAGCATCCTTGCAAAAAATTGTTAATCGACATGAAATCCTTCGCACCCATTTTCGCTGTCTACCTGGAATGACGATTCCCTTACAAGTTATTTCAGATAGCAGCCCTATTAACTGGCAATCTATTGATTTGAGTTCTAGCAATATCCAAGAGCAAAAAAAACAACTGGAAGCGCTTTTTAACAAAATAAGTAATGAACACTGCAATTTTGAGCAAGATTCGCTATTACACCTATCCTTAATTACTCTGTCCGAGCAGAAGCATATTTTGCTGATTAATTTACCGGGTCTTTGTGCCGATGCTGCAACTTTACAGCATTTAGCAAAAGAAATTAGCCGGACATACGCTGCTTGCTGTCTCGGTACGGAACTCGACGATGAAATAATGCAGTATGCAGATATCTCCGAATGGCAGAATGAATTGCTAGAAGGAGAAGACACGGAAGCGGGACGAAACTATTGGGGAAAACAAGACTTTTTTGCACGGTTAAATATCGAGCTACCGTTTGAAAAGTTAGTTTCAGAACCAGCAAATTTTCAACCGCGATTTATTACAAAGACAATCAATCCCGACCGATTAGCCGAAATAACAGCATTCGTGAGTAAGAATGGAACTGTGTCGTCATTTCTTCTGACTTGCTGGACAATTTTGCTTTGGCGGCTCACCAAATCTGGCTGTTTGGTAATTGGGACAGCTTTCGATGGTCGAAAATACGAGGAATTGGAATCAGCGCTGGGATTGTTTGCCAAATATTTACCGATTCAAAGCCATTTAGAACCAAAGCTTTCATTTGTTGACTTACTGCAAAAAGTTCATCAGGCGCAGCAAGAAGTTTACCAATGGCAAGAATACTTTAGCTGGGATTTGAATGCCTCGGCTGATTCATCCTTTTTTCCAGTTTGTTTTGAATTTAATCAGTCACTTGCTAAGTGTTCTGCTGCTGGTGTTACCTTTTCAATTGAACGGCTTTACACCTGTATTGACCGCTTCAAAATCAAACTGGCTGGCGTTGAGCGGGATGACTCTTTGAGTATCGAGTTCCACTACGACGCAAACTTATTTGATGAAGCGGATATTCAGCGATTAGCTGAAAACTTTAGCACTTTAGTTGATAGTATCCTCGAAACTCCAGATGTTGCGATTAGTGAGTTAGGTATTCTCAGCAACGTAGAACGCCAGCAACTTCTAATTGAGTTTAACAATACCAAGATTGATTTTCCTCAATTTCAGGGAATACATCAACGATTTGAGCAACAGGTTGAAAAAACGCCGGACGCGATCGCGCTCGTTTACGAAGGCGAACAACTCACTTATCAACAGTTAAATCAACGCGCAAACCAACTCGCTCATTCCTTGCGAAAGCTGGGTGTTGCACCAGAAGTTTTAGTCGGTCTTTATCTAGAACGCTCCCTAGAGATGGTTGTTGGACTGTTGGGAGTGCTGAAGGCTGGGGGAGCTTATATCCCCCTAGATCTCACCTTGCCATCGGATCGTCTAGCGTTCATCCTGCAAGATACTCAGGCAAAGGTGTTGTTAACGCAACAACAGTTAGTCAAAAACCTTCCCGACTCGACAGCTA
The DNA here is from genome assembly GCF_039961915.1 of Trichocoleus sp. DQ-A2. Lineage (NCBI taxonomy): Bacteria > Bacillati > Cyanobacteriota > Cyanophyceae > Leptolyngbyales > Trichocoleusaceae > Trichocoleus > Trichocoleus sp. DQ-A2. The sequence goes on along the minus strand of NZ_JAMPKD010000003.1, from coordinate 25,906 downwards.
CCGTTTTCTGCTTAGATTCCGAGTCGCAAATGCAACAAGAGAGCGATTGCGCTACCGCGCAGCCTTCGGATCGCAACTTAGAATCAGTTGCAACAGTCGAAAATCTTGCCTATGTAATTTACACCTCTGGCTCTACGGGAACACCCAAAGGTGTTGCGATTGAACATCGGCAAATTCTTAACTATCTCAATGGCATTTTGGAAAGATTGGATCTTCCCGATGGTGCCAGTTTCGCAATGGTTTCTACCTTTGCTGCCGACTTGGGAAATACAGTCTTATTCCCCTCTTTGTGTACGGGAGGATGTCTGCATATCATCTCCCAAGATCGCGCTGCGGATGCTGAAGCGCTCTCGCAATATTTTCAACAGCATCCAATTGATTGCCTCAAGATAGTTCCTTCTCATTTATCGGCTTTACTGGCATCCTCTCAACCAGAATTTGTTTTGCCTCGCCAGCGATTAATTTTGGGTGGAGAAGCATCTAATTGGGGTTTGATTGAGAAAGTCCAGAACTTAGCTCCCTCATGTCGCATTCTCAATCACTACGGGCCAACAGAAACAACGGTCGGCGTACTTACCTATCAGGTGGAGAGTGGGAACGTAGCTAATGTTTCAAAGACAGTTCCACTCGGTCGTCCTTTAGCAAATACCCAAATTTATATCCTAGATAATCATCTCCAGCCTGTGCCTATTGGTGTATCTGGCGAGATTTACATTGGTGGAGAGAGTTTAGCGCGAGGCTATTTAAATCAGCCGGAACTAACCGCCAAAAGATTCATTTCCCACCCATTTTTCAATAATTCAGCAGTCATATCAAGTTCCCTTCATGAACCAGCATTCCCTCTGAACCCCACCCCGCCACAGCCTACGGCTCCGGCTCCCCTCCCCGCCTGCGGGGAGGGGTTGGGGGTGGGGTGCTTTCCTGATGCGGTAAACGGATTTGATATCAAAAGTCAGGAGTCAGAAGAAAACTCAAAACTCAAAACTCAAAACTCAAAACTTTATAAAACTGGAGACTTGGCTCGCTATTTACCGGATGGAAACATTGAGTTTCTAGGCCGAATTGACCATCAGGTAAAAATCCGGGGATTCCGTATCGAACTGGGAGAAATTGAGGCGGTGCTAAAGCAGCATCCAGGCGTAGAACAGGCTGTAGTTGTAGTTCGGGAGGATGTGTCTGGGGACAAGCGTTTAGTTGCTTATTCGGTTTTCAGTCAGCAGCAGGGAAGTAGAGAAGAATCTACTCAATCAAATCTAATGGGTGACTTACGTTCTTTTGTAAAGGCGAAGTTGCCGGAATACATGATACCTTCTGCTTTTGTGATTTTAAAGACTCTGCCTTTAACGGCTAACGGGAAAGTGGATCGAAAAAAACTGCCAGCACCTGAGCAAATTCGCCCAGAGTTAGCAGGAACGTTTGTTGCTCCCCGCACCAATGTTGAGGAGGTAATAGCTGGAATTTGGGCTGAAGCGATTGGGATTGAACAAGTGGGTATTTACGACAATTTTTTCGAGCTAGGAGGACATTCGCTGCTAGCAACTCAGGTGATTTCCCGATTACGTGACGCCTTTAATGTGGAGTTTCCCTTGCGGCAGTTTTTCGACTCTCCCACTGTCGCGGATTTAGCAGTCGCGATCGCGCAAAAACTCGCTGAACAGACCGATGAGGAAATGATGGCTCAGATGTTAGCAGAGCTAGATGAAATATCGGAGGAAGAAGTTCGAGAAGTTTTGGCTAAGGAAGGAGTAGGCAAATGAGTAATTTAAGCGAAGCGAAGCGCGACGACTTCGTCGTTCGCATCGCCGGACTTTCTCCAGAAAAACGCGAATTGCTGCTAAAACGGCTGAATCAGAAAAAAGAGCCGATTGCACCAACCCAAATACCACGCCAAAACCGGGAATCTAACTCGTTTCCCTTGTCATTTGCCCAACAGCGGTTGTGGTTTTTTGACCAATTAGAGCCAGGAAATACCAGCTATAACATCCCTGCGGCTGTGCGGGTTGAGGGAACGCTGGATGCGATCGCTCTGGAACAAAGTCTCAACGCAATTATTGAGCGTCACGAAGTCCTACGGACTGCCTTCACAACAGTAAATGGGCAACCTGTTCAAGTCATTACCCCAGATTTGAAATTAACGCTTCCAGTCATCGATTTGCGGGAACTTTCCAACACCGAAGGGGAGCAAGCAGTACGGCAATTCGCCACCGCAGAAGCACAAAAACCCTTTGACCTCACACAGGCACCTTTGCTACGGGTTAGTTTACTGCATTTGAGCGAATTCGAGTATGTGGTCTTATTCACGATGCACCACATCGTCTCAGATGGGTGGTCAATGGCGATATTTATTCAAGAGTTAGCCACCTTTTATAAAGCTTTCGCTTGTAGAGATGCGATTAATCGCGTCTCTACACCCCGCAACGTCTCTACACTCCTTCCTGAATTAAGTATCCAATATGCAGACTTTGCAGTTTGGCAGCGACAGTGGCTACAAGGAGAAGTTTTAGAAACCCAGATTGCTTATTGGAAAAAGCAATTAGGAGGCAATCTTCCCGTACTAGATTTGCCGACAGACCGATCGCGACCTGCGGTGCAAACCTTCCAAGGCGGAGAGGAAAAATTCGTCTTGTCCAAGGCGCTGACTGAGGGACTAACTAAAGTCGGTCAGCAGCAAGGAGCGACTTTATTCATTGTTTTGTTGGCGGCGTTCAAAACCTTGCTGTACCGCTACACCGGACAGGAGGATATTTTAGTTGGTTCGCCAATTGCCAACCGCAACCGCGCCGAACTGGAAGGAATTATTGGTTTTTTTGCGAATACTTTAGTTTTGCGTACTGATTTATCGAATAATCCTACTTTTAAGGAGTTGTTAGGACGGGTGCGCGAGGTGGCACTGGGAGCATACAGTCACCAGGATTTGCCCTTCGAGAAGCTGGTAGAAGTGTTGCAGCCGGATCGGGATTTGAGCCGTAATCCGCTGTTTCAAGTGTTGTTTGCTCTGCGTAACGTGCCGACACAAACTTTAGAATTGCCGGGAGTTACGCTCAGTCTTGAAGAGATGGAGAGCCAGACGGCAAGGTTCGATTTGGTACTCAATTTATCCCAGGAATCAGAAGGTCTTATCGGCGTCTTTGAGTATAACAAAGACTTATTTGATGCCAGCACCATCCAGCGGATGGTAGGACATTTTCAAACCTTGTTAGAAAGTATTGTTGCAAATAGCGATCGCGCAATCTCTACTTTGCCATTTTTAACGCAAACCGAACAGCATCAGTTGTTAGGAGAGTGGAATAATACTCACACAAACGACTCGACAGATCGGTGTCTACATGAGTTGTTTGAAGAGCAAGTGGAACGGACACCAGACGCTGTTGCAGTTGTTTTTGAAAACCAACAACTCACCTACGCCGAACTCAACACCAAGGCGAATCAACTTGCACATCATCTACAGAAACTTGGCGTAAAGCCAGAAGTTTTAGTGGGGATTTGTGTAGAACGTTCCCTAGAAATGGTAATCGGATTGCTGGGCATTCTCAAAGCAGGGGGAGCATACCTTCCACTAGATCCAGCATATCCGCCAGAGCGCCTTGCTTTCATGTTAGAGGATGCTCAAGTTTCGGTGTTATTAACCCAAAAGCGGCTGTTAAATACCCTACCCTCGCATAATGCCGAGGTTGTATGCTTGGACGATTGGGAAAGCCTACAAATCGGTAGTCTAAATTCAGTTCAAAATCCCTCCAAATTAGCTTATGTTATCTACACTTCCGGCTCAACCGGACGACCCAAAGGCGTACAAATTTCCCACGCCTGTGTCGTCAACTTTCTAATTTCTATGCGCCAGAAATTAGAAATAAACCAGCTAGATATTTTATTAGCTGTCACCTCCTTATCTTTTGATATTGCGGCGCTGGAAATATTCCTCCCCATCACTGTAGGATCTCGCGTTGTTGTAGCCACCCGTGAAATCGCCTCTGACGGCGCACAGTTGTTAACAACATTGACCGATTCTGGGGCGACCATCATGCAAGCAACGCCTGCAACTTGGCGAATGCTTTTGGCGGCAGGATGGCAGGGGAACAAAAACTTGAAAATCCTCTGTGGTGGCGAAGCCTTACCGCGACAACTCGCCGCTCAATTACTGGTGCGGGGCGATCGCTTGTGGAACTTGTACGGCCCCACCGAAACCACGATTTGGTCTACTATTCATCCGGTTGAAAGTAGCGACGCTAGCGTTTCCATTGGTCGTCCGATTGCCAACACGCAAGTTTACATCTTAGACCGTTATCTACAGCCTGTCCCTGTGGGTGTTACGGGTGAACTGTATATCGGCGGGAAAGGTTTATCCAGAGGCTACCTAAATCGACCTGAACTGACAGCCGAGAAGTTCATTCCCAATCCATTTTTAGAGAAGTCAGAAAAGTCTGAATTACTGTACAAAACTGGAGATTTAGCGAGATATCTGCCGAATGGTGAATTGGAATATTTGGGACGCATCGACCACCAAGTTAAAGTGCGTGGCTTCCGGATTGAGTTGGGCGAAATTGAAGCGGTACTGAGCCAACATCCAGCAGTGCAGCAAGCTGTAGTGATTGCCAGAGAAGATAATTCTAGCGACAAGTGTTTGGTTGCTTATGTCGTCCCGAAGCAGGAGGAAGCTGCAACAACACCCACACAACTGCGCTCATTTCTCAAGGAGAAGCTACCTAATTACATGGTGCCTTCTAGCTTTTTACTGCTAGAGGCAATTCCTCTAACACCCAACGGAAAAATTGACCGTCGCGCATTGCCAGAACCCGACACCGCTAGACCAGAGTTAGAAAGCGCCTATATTGCTCCCCGCACCGCCATTGAGGAAGTTGTCGCAGGGATTTGGACTCAAGTTCTCGGTTTAGAGCAAGTCGGTATGCGCGATCGCTTCTTTGACTTAGGCGGACACTCGCTGCTGGCAACTCAGGTAATTTCTCGCCTCCGGGAAGCCTTTCAAGTTGAAATTCCCCTGCGTTCTCTGTTTGAGTCGCCTACAGTCGCTGGGTTGGCAGAACGGATCGAAACAGCTTGTCGCGCCCAAGAAAATCTTCAAATTCCGCCTCTGGTGCCAGTTGCGCGGGAGGAAAAACTGCCCCTTTCCTTTGCTCAACAGCGATTGTGGTTCCTCGACCAATTAAATCCAGGCGATTCTGCCTATAACATTTCGGCAGCAGTGCGTCTGGTTGGTGCGCTCAATATCGTAGCGCTAGAGCAAAGCTTTCAGGCGATTATCCAGCGTCACGAAGCTTTAAGGACAATCTTTGCGACAGAAGCAGGACAACCTATTCAGGTAATTATCCCCTCTGCGGCTTTCAAACTGACAGTAATAGACCTGGGATTGCCACCATCCGAACGAGAAGCTGAGGTGCTGCGACTTGCTACGGAGGAAGCGCAACGACCTTTCGACCTCACTCAATTGCCGTTGCTGCGCGTCACGTTATTACAACTGGATGAGGCAGAGAATGCGGTACTGCTAACCATGCACCACATCATTGCTGATGGCTGGTCTATGGGGGTACTGATTCGGGAAGTGGCAACCCTCTACGAAGCCTTTTGTGCCGGGAAACCCTCGCCACTACCGGAATTGCCCATACAGTACGCAGATTATGCAGTTTGGCAACGACAATGGCTGCAAGGGGAAGTTTTGGAAACCAAGCTTGATTACTGGAAGCAGCAGTTAGGTCACAATCCGCCCCAGATGAAACTACCCGCCAAACAACCTGCTGCTTCTACTTTTCAAGCTGGCATTCAATCCTTTGAGCTATCTCCAAAACTGTCTGGGGCACTAAATGTACTTAGCCGCCAAGAAGATGTAACCCTCTTCATGACACTGCTAGCAACCTTTCAGACGCTGCTGCACCGCTATACCAGTCAGGATGACATCATTGTTGGCACCGATGTCGCCAATCGCACTCAAGTTGAAACTGAATCGTTGATTGGTTTCTTTGTCAACATTTTGGTCTTACGCACCGATATGCGTGGCAACCCCAGTTTCCGCGAGTTGCTGAAGCGAGTGCGCGACATCACTTTAAAAGCTTATGTCCATCAAGACTTGCCTTTTGAGAAGTTGGTCGAGGAACTGCGTCCTGAAAGAAATTTGAGCCGCACTCCCCTGTTTCAAGTGTTGTTCGTGATGCAAAATACGCCCGTACCCACTTTAGAACTTTCGAGTTTAACTTTAACCCCAATCGAAGTAGAGGGCGGGACAGCAAAATTTGATTTAGTGCTATTCGTGTCTGAAACAGAGGATGGCATTGTTGGCAGTTGGAAGTACAACGCCGATTTATTTGATGCGGATGCGATCGCTCGCCTATCCGCTCATTTTGAAACTCTCCTCAACAGCATCGTCGCACAGCCGGATACGCGACTCAATCGTTTAGAAACACTCACCGAAGCTGAAAAGAAACAACAAGCAATGCAAGAAACTAAACACGAAAAGAGTAACTTCAGCAAATTCAAGAACATTAAACCAAAAGCAATTACTCTGCCCAAAGGCGAATTAGTCAAAACTGAATATTTACAAGTAGGTGAAACATTCCCCTTAATTCTCAAACCTACCGTAAAAGAGGTTGATATCGTTGATTGGGCAAAAAATAACCAAGACTTAATCCAAACCAAGCTATTACAACATGGAGGAATTCTGTTTCGAGGCTTTAACGAACCTTTAGTGTCCGTTTTTGAGCAATTTGCCCAAGCCATTTGTCCCCATTTGTTCGGAGAATACGGAGACTTACCCCGAGAAGGAGTTAGCGGACAAGTTTACGGTTCCACTCCTTATCCGGCGGATAAATCTATCTTGTTTCATAACGAGAGTTCGCATTTACACCGTTGGCCTTTAAAAATTTGGTTTTTCTGCGTCAAAGCTGCACAGCAAGGCGGAGAAACTCCGATTATCGACTGCCGCAAAGTTTACCAGCTACTCGATTCCCAACTTAAAGAAAGATTTGCCCAAAAGCAAATTATGTACGTCCGCAACTATACAGATGGATTAGATGTTAGCTGGCAAGAGTTTTTTAGAACCACCGATAAAAATGTCGTGGAAGATTATTGCCGGAAAGCGGCAATCGAATTTGAGTGGAGAGAAGACAATGGGTTGAGAACTCGCCAAATTCGTTCGGCGATATCCAAGCATCCAAAAACAGGAGAAACGGTATTTTTTAATCAACTTTTCTTGCACCATGTCTCCTGCTTAGATCCAGCAGTCCGCGCCTCTTTATTATCTGTATTTGGAGAAGAAAACCTGCCCCGGAATGTCTATTACGGAGATGGTACTACCATCGAGGATTCTGTAATCGCAGAACTTCAAGAGGTCTATCAACAGGCATCTGTTAGTTTTCCTTGGCAGGAAGGAGACATCTTAATGTTGGACAATATGTTGGCTGCACACAGCCGTAACCCATTTATAGGTTCGCGGAAGATTGTAGTAGCGATGGGGGAAATGACAACTGACCAAGAAATTAAGAGAGAGGCTTTTTAACGCAAAAAAACGCAAAAAAAAGTTAGCAACTTTTGCGTTTTTATCTTAACGCCTAAGTAGAATCTGGCAAAAAATTCAAATATTTTTTGCGGTTTTATAACCAAATATTGTTTGGTAACAAGTCTAACTTTTTTTACAAATTAAGCAAGCAGCATACGTAGTGAGAACATTAAAAAATGCAAACTATAAATGGATTTCGGTTGTCTCCTCAGCAAAAATATCTTTGGTTATTGCAACAAGATAGCGCCGCTTATTTCGCCCAATGTGCAATTTTGATAGAAGGCAATCTCAAGACAACAGCTTTAAAAGAAGCTGTTCAGCAAATTATCAATCGGCACGAAATCCTGCGAACAAGTTTTCATCGAGAACCAGGGATAAAAATACCGATCCAAGTTATCAGCGATCGCATCGACGCAACCTCTTGGTGTTCTATCAATTTAAGCGATTGTAATTCCCAGGAACAAGAAGCAAAAATAAAGGTAATTCTTCAAGAAGAAAAATGCTCAATTTCTACTTCCGAACCTACTGGTTCGCGACTGCGTGCATCCCTAATTACTCTGTCGGATGACCAACATATTTTAATTGTTACTTTGCCTTCCCTTTGCGCCGACAGTTGGACATTGAAGAATCTGGTACAAGAAATTAGCAAAGGATACACCGCCAGTCTTCGAGGTGAGGAAATAGCCGAGGAAGAAGTTGTGCAGTACGTGCAATTTTCCGAGTGGCAGAATCAATTGCTTGAGGATGAGGATGATTTAACGGGTAAAAAATACTGGAAACAGCAATTTTCTAACTTAGCTAATTTGAAGCTACCTTTAGAGAAAAAACTGCTTGCTTTATCAGCTAAGTTTAAACCCAAGTCAATTGAGTACCAGATTGAGCCAGATTTAGTTACCAAAATTACAGCGATCTCGCAAAAATACAATACTTCTATTTCAGCCGTCTTACTCGCTTGCTGGAAAACTCTACTTTGGCGACTAACTAGACAGTCAGATATCATCGTTAGCACTGCTTTTAATGGTCGAAAATATGAAGAATTGGAGCCAGCACTAGGACTGTTTGCCAAATTCTTACCGCTTCGCACTCATCTAGAAGACAGCTTGAGATTTAGTGAAATCGTACAGCAAGTTCAGCAGTCTGTAAACGATGCCAATAACTGGCAAGAGTATTTCTGCCAGGAAAATATTAGCACTGCAACCTTATCCGGCTTTCCCTTCGGTTTCGAGTTTGAAGAACAGCTAAACAAGTATTCTGCTAGCGATTTATCATTTGCGATTTACCAGCAGTACGTCTGCTGCGAGCGCTTCAAAGTCAAACTCTCTTGCGTGCGTCGGGATGAGTCGCTGAGTGCCAAGTTTGACTATGATGCTGGCATCATCGGTATAGAGGCGATTCAAGCCTTGGCAGAACAATTTCATAGCTTAGTGGAAAGTGCTGCTAACAGCCCAGAAACCGCAATTGGTGAGTTAAATATACTGAGCGATCGCTCTCAACACGAATTATTAGTTGAATTCAACAACACTCAAACTGATTACCACCAATCCAAGTGCATCCACCAACTGTTTGAAGAACAAGTAGAACGCACGCCAGACAACATTGCCGTTGTATTTGAAAATCAACAATTAACCTACCGAGAACTCAACGATCGTGCCAACAAAATAGCGCATCACCTGCAAAACTTGGGAGTTAAACCAGAGGTCGTCGTTGGTATTTGCGTTGAACGTTCTCTAGAAATGGTGATGGGAATGCTAGGCATTTTCAAGGCAGGCGGTGCATATCTACCGCTAGATCCGGCAATGCCAAAAGAACGCCTCGCCTTGATGTTGCAAGATGCTCAAGTGCCAGTGTTGTTAACTCAAAAACAGTTTTTAGAAATTCCCCAACACAGCGCCAAGGTCGTATGTCTGGATACAGATTGGGAAACCATAGAAGTCGAAAGTCAAAACTCCATTCAAAAGCCCTCAAACCTGGCTTATGTAATCTACACCTCCGGTTCCACTGGCACACCTAAAGGAGTTGCCGTCGAGCATCAACAACTGCTGAATTACGTCAACGGTATTATTAATAGACTAGATTTACCAGCAGGTGCTAGTTATGCCATTATTTCCACCTTCGCTGCCGATTTAGGTCATACAGTTCTTTTCCCGGCTTTGTGTACGGGTGGGTGTCTCCATATAGTCTCCCAAGAACGCGCAACTGACCCAGAAGCACTGACAAATTACTTTCAAAAACATCCCATTGATTGCCTCAAAATTGTTCCTTCTCACCTATCGGCTTTACTGACAGCTTCTAACCCCGCGCACATCTTACCTAGAAAGCGATTAATCCTTGGTGGTGAAGCTTTAACTTGGAATTTGATTGAGACAATTCAAAAACTAGCTTCCAACTGCCAAATCTTCAACCATTACGGGCCAACAGAAGCAACAGTAGGCGTACTTACCTATCAGGTAGCAGGTCAGAAAGCGGAGCGAAATTCTGAAACAGTTCCTCTAGGTCGTCCAATCCCGAACACGCAGATTTATATCTTGGATGCTCATCTTCAGCCAGTTCCCATTGGCGTACCGGGTGAGTTATACATCGGCGGTGCTGGTTTGGCGCGTGGTTATCTGAATCGACCGGAACTCACAGCGCAAAAGTTTATTGCCAACCCGTTTAATCAAAACCTAACCCCCCAACAGACTTCCCTGCAAGAGAAGGGGGAGAGTTACACCCCTCGTCTAGTAGGGGAGGGGTTGGAGGAGAGGTCTGAATCCCGCCTTTACAAAACTGGAGACTTGGCTCGCTATTTGCCAGATGGAAATATCGAGTTTCTGGGACGAATTGACGACCAGGTGAAGCTTCGGGGTTTCCGCGTTGAGTTAGGGGAAGTTGAAACGGTACTGTCGCAACATCCTGGGGTACGCCAGAGTATTGTTTTGCTGCGAGAGGATGTGGGACAGCGTTTAGTAGCTTATATCGTTTCAAATTCAGCACTCATTAACGATAACGAGCTGCGTTCCTTCCTCAAAGAGAAGCTACCCGAATACATGGTGCCTTCTGCTTTCGTGATACTGAAAGCGTTGCCACTCACCCCAAATGGCAAAATAGACCGTTTGGCACTGCCAGCACCGGAGACAATAAAACCCGTAGCAGATACGTTTGTAGCTCCTCGCAACAGCGTTGAGGAGGTACTTGCCGGAATTTGGGTTCACCTTCTCAAACTTCAAAAGGTCGGGATTTATGACAATTTCTTCGACCTAGGGGGACACTCTTTACTCATCCCTCAGTTACTTGCCAAGGTGCGAGAAACTTTCCAGATAGAACTGACCTTGCGCGATTTTTTTGATGCTCCTGCCATCGCCAATTTAGGGAAAAACATCGAAATGAAACAGGGAGTTATTCCTTTTGTTTCTCCCGCCTCGAATTTAAATCTAGACGCTGAAGCTGTCCTAGATCCGACAATTCGTCCTGACTCTATACCTGTTGAGTTAGTCACTGAACAAAGTTGCATCTTTTTAACTGGAGCAACTGGGTTTTTAGGAGCTTTTTTACTCTCCGAACTTTTGCAACAAACACAAGCAGATATCTATTGTCTGGTACGTGCTACTAATGCAGAGTCTGGGAAAGAACGGCTACAAAATAGCCTGGAATCCTACTCACTTTGGGATGAAAATTTCAGCTCCAGAATTATCCCGATTATGGGAGAGCTGTCTAAACCGCTTTTAGGGCTTTCGGATGAACAATTTCGAGACATGGCTAGTCAAATCGATGTCATCTATCACAATGGTGCCTTAGTTAATTTTACTTACCCATACTCTGCCCTTAAAGCCGCCAATGTACTGGGAACTCAGGAAGTTTTGAGATTGGCAAGTTTAATTAAACTTAAGCCAGTGCATTTTATTTCTAGCACTAATGCTGTTTCTCCGGCGGGCGGTTCTGGAGTCAGGGTCATTCGAGAACAGGATTCTATCAATCCTGAGGAAGTGATAGATACTGGTTACGCTCAGAGTAAATGGGTTGCCGAAAAGTTAGCAACGATTGCACGCGATCGCGGAATTCCGGTCTGTATTTACAGACCCGGACGGATATCCTGGCATAGCCAAACCGGGCTTTGCAACAAAAGCGATAATACCTTCAGATGGGTAAAAGGTTGCATCCAACTCGGTAGCGTTCCCAAGCGTGATGCAATGGTGAATTTAGTTCCGATAGATTATGCGAGTAGAGCGATCGCTTATCTATCCAGGCAAAAAGAATCCTTAAACAAGGATTTCCACATCGTCAATCCCTATCCCGCCCATTGGAACCAGGTTATTAATTGGGTTCGCTCGTTTGGCTATCCCCTTCGGGAAATTTCATACGATCAGTGGCACGGCGAACTACTAGAGGCTGCTCAAAAATCTTCAGGAAATGCCTTGTCTCCGCTAGTGGATTTTATGAATCAACCAACATCACAAGAACCAGCCTCCACTCCGGCAATTTTACAGTTTGACTGTCAGAATACCCTAGACGGGCTTGCCGGTTCTTCTATTGTTTGTCCGCCCTTAGAGGCTGAGTTGTTTGCGCCCTACTTTTCCTACCTAATTGATAACGGTTTGCTGGATGCTCCCCCAGTGGGTGAATTCGCTGCAACAACCCTTAACAATCATGTATTGTCCTAAGCCAAATCCTCTCTCCAGCCTGCGCCTGTTCTGCTTTCCCTATGCTGGTGGTGGGGCGCTCAATTTTCGCACCTGGTCTCAGGGTCTACCTGTGGGTGTCGAAGTTTGTGCTGTCGAACTTCCCGGACGAGGAAAGCGGATTTTGGAAGCGCCATTTACTCAGGCTTTACCTCTGGTGCAGGCGATCGCGCACGCCCTTTTGCCATACTTAGACAAGCCATTTGCCTTCTTCGGTCACAGCATGGGGGCACTCGTCAGCTTCGAGGTGGCTCGTCTACTCCGCAGAAAGTATGGGATCAGTCCAGTCCATCTGTTTGTATCCGGTCGCAGCGCCCCTCAACTCCCGGCAAAAGAGCCGCCCATCCATGCTCTGCCAGAACCCGCTTTTATCGAGGAACTGCGCCGTCTTAACGGGACTCCCGAAGCAGTACTAGAGAATGTGGAACTGATGGAACTGCTTCTCCCCATCCTCCGGGCAGATTTTGCCGTTCTTGAAACTTATGTTTATGCTGCCGAACCGCCGCTTCAGTGTCCTATCACTGCTTTTGGTGGTTTGCAGGATGTCAAAGTCAGCGTTGAGCGTCTTGAGGCTTGGCAACAGCAGACAAGTGCTAAATTCTCGCTACAAATGCTTCCCGGCGACCATTTCTTTGTGCAATCAGCTCAACCCCTGCTGCTTCAATTCCTTTCTAGAGAACTGAACTTAATCAGCACAGTTGGAAAGTAACACTGACGACTTCGCTTTTGATGACGAGCGATCGCCTTTGGAAGCGCAAAGCCTCTAGTGTTAGTGCTAGGGGCTTTATTTTCATGAATGCGCCTCAGAATACCTTACGCTGCTCCAAATGAGCAACGATATCCTGACGCGATCGCCATACTGGACGCAACTGTTTTCGAGCAAATAGCGGTAACTGATCGTTAAGATGGAGCGATCGCGGTTGAGTTGCATTGCCGTAGCTAATGAGTGTCATTGCCTTGACTGGGTTAGAAAACTCGACCGCAGCGATGTAAGAATCGCCCCCGACCGCTTGAAAGCGCCCATCTTTTGTCGGAGCAAAATTGACAACGCGGAAGATACCGAGGTCTCCAGAGCCACCATTCGCAGGCAGATCCACACCCTCCGACCGTAGCCGGAAAACTTCACCCCAGGCTACATCTAGGGTTTTATAAGCTGCCTCTACCTTTGCTGCTGCGGTAGAAAGCACCTTAACTGCGCTTTGAGGATCTGCCAAGCCGTCGGGTGTGGTGCGCGGGGAATTCTCGTTCCAGGGGGTACTAAATGCATTATCGAATTCCATCTCTTCCGCCCAAAGGTAAAAGAGTACGCCACCCCGACTATCTGCATCTGCATTCCGATCCCAAGCTTGCAGGACATCAGCGGCTCGACGCGCTAATTTATCTCCATACTGCCGTGCAGCCGGAATCAAGTCATCCAGGAAACGATCTGCCAGTTCCATGCGTGTCGAGTGCTTGTACTGAATCATTTCCTCGAAAGAAATCTGTTTATCCTCATCCAGCATTCTCGCAGAGCGTTGCGCTCGAAAGTGCATGAAATGCGGTGCCATGTAAGGCGGGAAATCTGCTGGATTGAGCGCCACGGGGAAAGTCGTTGTCCACGGTGGATCGTTGGTATTTTGTAACCAGCCGCTAGGTGGGTCAATGACGCGGGGCAAATCGCGGTAGGGATGAGTTTTCGTCCACAAGGTTTTAGACGTGTCGCCCGGAATCATGCCTTCCCAGTATTCAAAGTCTCCAGATGTGCGAATTGGCACCTGACCGTTAAATAGATGCATGATATGCCCCTCGCGGTCTGCATACATCACGGTAAACATCGGAATCTGTAACCGCTTTAGGGCAGCCTCAAATTCAGGCAGTTTAGTGGCACGCGCCATCGAGTACCACTGCTCCAACGCACCGGGTTGCTCAAGCCCCACAACCCGCAATGCCACGGCTTTTCCCTCCTTGCCTGCGACAACAGGGCCGTGGAGGGAACGTTGTATGACCAGTGATTCTGAGCGCAGTGTGCCATCATCCTGCTTTACCTTCAAGATTTTCTTTTCTATCTCAAAGGCTTGAACTTTACCGTCAAAGCGATAGCCGCCGTCTTTTAGTTCCAGTAGGTAAGCGTCCCACCCGTCGTGGGTATTGACCGTGTGAGTCCAGCCGAGGTTATTGTTGAATGCGATCGCGAGTACGGGAAGTCCGACGAGTGTCGCCCCATAAGCGTCAATTCCTGGTGCGGTAATCTGGGCTTCATACCAGACAAATAAATCTGACCAAGGCAGGTGCGGGTTCGCTAGTAGCATCGCGTTCCCGCTTGCAGAATGCGTGGGCGCGATCGCCCACGCATTAGAACCCATTGATTTGTTATCGGCAAGGCTTTGCACAATCTGCGGATTGACAATAAATGTGAAATTCATCACCCGCTGTTCGTGAGCCAGGATATCTACTGGCTGGACTGGCAGCACCGCCTTCACTTCATCATCAATCAGTTGGGGATGTTCCTTAGCATAGGCATTGATTCCTGCGGCAAAGGCATCTATATAACTGCGAAAAGCCGGACTTTGCGCTTTATACCACTCGCTGGCACGTTCGGGAATTCCCATCGTTTGTACCCATTGATCTGATTCTAGGTACTCCTCTCCCCAGTATTCGGCACTTCGTCCCCGTGCCTGACCGTAGAGGCGCAACAGCAGGTTGCCATGACTTTGCATCTGCGCCCAACCAAAGGCGCGAAATGCGCTTCCTGCATCCTTGCCGTAGATATGCGGTACGCCGTAGGTATCCCAGAGAATTTCAGTCGAGGCTGCTGGTAAGCTTAGACTCTGGCTCCCCAAAAATAGAGTAAAGATGAAACCTAATATTAATGGGAAAATTCGAGAAAATTTTCTTTTCAAATGTCCGGTTTTATCGCGCATGCTACCCTTTGTAAACTGATGAATAAAAGGCAAATAATCTTGAATAAAAATCTGCTGCAATTAGCTCTCTGGAAAGTCATAATTGAGGCGCTTAAACCGTAGAAATCCCCCTAAATCTCCCTTATTAAGGAGGACTTTGAAAAAATTATCCCCACTTTTTTCTAGCGTAGCGGCGCTCTCTTCGCGGGGGTTAGGGGGATAGAAGCAACTTTTGACACTTCTTGAGACATCCTCTAAGAATTAAACATTACATTTTTTGCAAATTGGTAATCGACTTCTTTCCTCAATCAAAATGTGAATAATTGGGATTTGCTAAAGTTTCAAGAAGAAAAGCGATCGCCCTTCAAGACAGCCTCTTGGCTTATCTTCAGTTTCCGCCCCAGCGGAATACACATCGGTGTCCCGGCTACGGGATCTTCCACGATGCGACAACCCAGCCCAAATACTTCGCGCACCATTGCTTCGGTCATCACCTGCATCGGGGTTCCGTGGGCGTAAACGCAACCTTCTTTTACCGCTACTAGGTAATCTGCATAGCGACAAGCTTGGTTTAAATCGTGCAACACCATTACCAGCGTTCGTCCTTGGGTCTGGTTCAACTCCAAAAGCAAATCCAACACCTCAATTTGGTGCGCCAAGTCTAAGAAAGTTGTGGGTTCATCTAAGAGTAAAATCTCTGTATCCTGAGCCAGCGCCATTGCAATCCAAGCGCGTTGCCGCTGTCCGCCGGAAAGAGTATCGAGCGATCGCTCTGCCAATTCGGTCATCCCAGTCGTCGCCAAGGCTAACGCGACCAACCGCTCATCTTCTTTTGACCACTGTTGCAACCAGTTCTGATAAGGATAACGCCCCAGCGCCACTAAATCTCGTACTGTTAACCCTTCGGGTGCCACTGGCCCTTGGGGAAGAATTCCCAGTTGCTTGGCAACCTCTTTCGTGGATAACTTGAACAAATCAGCCGCATCCAGATAAACCGTCCCGTTCCGTGGCTTGAGCAATCTCGCCAAGCCCCGCAGCAGTGTAGACTTCCCGCAGCCGTTGGCACCCACTAAAGCGGTTATTTTCCCTTCGGGAATCGCCAAATCCAGGTTTTTGATAATTGGCACACCTTCATAAGCCAAGGTGAGCCTGCGGGTGGAGAGTCGGTTCATCTTTGGGTTCATTGTTTGCGGTTTTGCACCAACACATAGATAAAGTAAGGAGCGCCAATGACGGCTGTAATGACACCACAGGGAAGTTCGGTGGGAGCAAATAGCGATCGCCCTAGCAAATCCGCAACCACTACAATCATTGCCCCAATCGTTGCCGAGACAGGAATTAACCCCTCATGAGTTGAACCCACCAATTGACGGGCGATGTGCGGTGCCATTAACCCAACAAAGCTAATCGTACCAGCCGTAGCCACTGCCGCACCCGTCAACGCGGTAGCGATCGCGAGTAACCAGCCGCGTTCCCATTCCACCGAACTACCCAGCCCTTTGGCAACATCATCGCCCAAATTTAAAGCATTCAGCTGTCGCGCTTTCCCCAAAGCCAAGGGCACCAACACCGCGAACCAAGGTGCAACAGACCATACCTCCTCCCAACTGCGACCGTAGACACTCCCCGCCAACCACACCAACGCCTGACTCACACTATTAATCTCACCGAATGTCACCATCAAGCTAGTCAAAGCGCCGATGACTGCGGCAATCCCGACACCAATCAAAATTAGGCGAACCGGAGAACTCCCCCGATCCCATGCCAAAAAGTAAATCAGAAAAGCGACAGCCAATGCTCCCCCAAAGGCAGACACCGGCAAGATTGCAATCGGGACACTGGGAAACAAAACAATCAGACTAACCGCCGCCAGACTTGCACCCGCGTTAATCCCGATGATGCCTGGGTCTGCTAGGGGATTGCGGGTAATGCCTTGCAAGATCGTACCGGAAACCGCCAATGCCACTCCCACAAGAGCCGCGACTAAGGTTCTCGGCAGTCGCAGTGTATTGATAATGAATGGATAGTCAGCGTTTCCGGTTTCCAGTCCGAGTAGGGTTTTGATGACGGAGATGATGGGAATCGGATATTCCCCGTAAGAAACACTGACAACCATCGCCGCCAGGGTAACGAACAGCAGGATACTCAGAATCGTCGGGATACGCCGATCGATCCGGAAGGATACCGGAAGTGCCTTAGAACGAACGACCAACCAGTTGTTCATTTTTTCACCTTGAAGCGGGCAAGATAAACGAACAAGGGCGCACCCACGAAAGCAGTCATGACTCCGACTGGGAGTTCTTGCGGCTTAATCAACAATCTGGCACCGATATCTGCGGTTAACAGTAAGATGGCTCCAAAAACCGCAGAATAGGGCATAATCCAGCGGTAATCAACGCCAACCAGCAAGCGGACAACGTGCGGGACGACTAAACCGATAAATCCAATCGGGCCAGCGGCAGCAACGGCACTGCCTGCCAGTAAGATGACACTGAAAGCAGCGGCAATTTTTACCCATGCGGTTCGTTGACCTAAGCCTTTGGCGACATCTTCACCAAGATTCAAGGTAGTGATTTGTTTGCCTAAAGCGAAGGCTAATATCAGTCCGAGGGTAATATAGGGCAGTACTTGCCAGACAATCGTGAAATCCCGCCCCGCAATCGATCCAGCCATCCAAAAGCGGATTTCATCAAGGGTGCGTTGGCTGAAAATCAGGATGCCGGTTGTCACTGAAGACAGGAAGGTGCTAATCGCTGCACCGGCGATGGTGAGGTTGAGTGGGGTGAGTCCACCACGACCCAAGGAACCGAGGAAATAGACAGCGATCGCAGCGGCACCGGCACCCAGAAAGGCATACCAAGCATAAAAACTCGGATCGGTTGTTCCGAAAGCAAATACGGCGATGACCACTGCCATTGCGGCACCGGCGTTGATTCCCAGGATTCCGGGGTCAGCCAAGGGGTTGCGAGTGATGCCTTGCATAATCGCACCTGCGATCGCCATTGCGGCACCAACCAGGATGGCGATGAGCGATCGCGGTAGCCTAATCGTCCGAATAATCAGGTGATCCGCAGACCCATCAAACGCTGTCAACGCTGCATAAATGGTGCTTGCAGAAATGTCGGCTGCACCATAGCCAATACTGACCACCAGGCAAATTAGGAGAATCAGGAGGCTCAGAATTAAGCCGACAAGCAGAGAGGGTCGTGGCTGTATAAATCCTAAAACCTCCCCCATTAACCGATTTTTCACTATTTTCTGGATTGGTGCCAATATCGATGCCTTCTGCCTTGTGTTTGTTTATTGCTATTGCAACCCTAAATATGCTGGCGTAACGTCAAGCGCCTCGGAACGATGAGAAACCGCCGCTTTGGTGCGCTCAACCAGGAAACTAGAAATTACTTTAGACTTATTGCGATTATTTATCAATATCTTTGCGAAAATTATCCTTGAATTGCCAGTCATACAAGGATTCCAGATTTCAACAACGGCAAACCCCGCAGTTGCCTGGTGAGTTAAAGTTGCAGTCTGGCATAACATTGAGACATCACCGAATCGCAACATCCCACTTGCCTAAAACTGAGGCGAGTTAAGAAAAATAAGATAGCTGACCGATGCTGAAGATACCATGCGATCGCCCATGAAAAAACTCATCAACTTAAAAAGTGATTCCTAGCGAAATTAAGACGATATGAAAAAACTCATCAATAACTCCGATAATGTAGTGCGCGAAAGCCTGGAAGGAATGGCAGCAGCGCATCCCGACCTGATTAAAGTCCATTTTGACCCCCACTTTATCTATCGCGTCGAGGCACCCATTCCTGGCAAAGTCGCCCTCATCTCCGGGGGGGGTAGCGGACACGAACCGATGCATGGCGGTTTTGTCGGTTTGGGGATGCTGGATGCGGCTTGTCCGGGTGAAGTCTTCACTTCTCCTACCCCTGACCAGATGCTAGAAGCTGCCAAGATGGTTACGGGGGGTGCGGGTGTCCTCAATATCGTCAAGAATTACAGCGGCGATGTGATGAACTTCGAGATGGCAGCAGAACTCGCGCACTCAGAGGGCATTTCGGTACTCAATATCTTGATCGATGATGATATCGCTGTCAAAGATAGCCTTTATACTCAAGGGCGTCGGGGTGTCGGCGCGACGGTACTCGCTGAAAAAATCTGCGGTGCTGCTGCCCAACAAGGTTACGATCTCACGCAGGTTGCCAACCTCTGTCGCCAAGTTAATCTCAACGGGCGTAGCATGGGTATGGCGCTGACTTCTTGTACCGTCCCCGCGAAAGGTAGCCCGACTTTTAGTTTGGGGGATGATGAAATAGAATCCGGCATCGGCATTCACGGAGAACCGGGACGACAGCGAATGTCCTTGAAGTCAGCCGATGAAATTACCGAGATGCTAGCGGTTTCTATCATCGAAGACAGAAATTACACCCGCACTGTGCGCGAGTGGGATGCAGATAAGGGAGAATGGGTGGAACAGGAACTCATTGACCCTGCGTTTGAAAGTGGCGATCGCGTTCTTGCCTTTGTTAACAGTATGGGCGGCACTCCCCTTTCTGAGTTGTACATTGTCTATCGAAAACTAGCAGAAATCTGCGAAAAGAAAAAACTTCAAATTGTTCGTAATTTAATTGGCCCTTACATCACCTCTTTGGATATGCAAGGATGTTCCATCACTCTACTGAAGTTAGATGATGAGATGATTCAACTTTGGGATGCACCCGTGAAGACACCAGCTTTAAGGTGGGGAATATAAAAGAGTTTAGAGTTGTAGAGACGCAACAAATCGCGTCTGAGTTTAGAGTTTTGAATATGGTCAGTAAAGAACAAATCCTGCAATGGTTGCAAGCCGTAGCAGTAGTTTTAGAACAAAATAAGGATTATCTAACCGAACAAGACGCGGCAATTGGAGATGCTGACCACGGCATCAATATGAACCGGGGTTTTCAAAAAGTGGCGACTCAGCTACCCAGTGTGGCAGATAAGGATATTGGCAACATCCTCAAAACTGTCAGCATGACGCTCATTTCCAGTGTTGGGGGTGCCAGCGGGCCGTTGTATGGCACGATGTTCCTACGGGCTAGTACGGCAGTCGCAGGCAAGTCGGAACTGACCGATGAGGAGATGGCGACGCTTTTCCAAGCGTTTGTGGAAGGTATTGTGCAACGGGGTAAGGCGAATTTGGGTGATAAAACCATGCTGGATTCTCTATCACCTGCTACAGATACTTTTCAGCAAGCTGTCGCGGCTGGTGCAAGCACCGCAGAAGCCTTACAACAAGCCGTAGCTGCGGCTGAGGAAGGGATGAAACAGACGATTCCCTTGGTAGCGAAGAAAGGCAGGGCGAGTTATTTAGGCGATCGCAGTGCCGGTCATCAAGATCCGGGTGCCACCTCTACTTATCTGATTCTCAAGACGCTGTGGGAAACTGTCAATAGCTAATCGTAATTCGTTAATCGTCATTTGTCATTCCTTATTAATCGCCGTCAGTTTCTTAAAACCGTTGCGCTTTCCGCGATCGCAACTGAGATCGCAACTGAGTTCCCGCAGATTGCGATCGCAAATCCATTTTTAAAAACCGCCTTAAAACCACCCCGCCTCAAAGTCGGCGATACGGTGGGATTAATTAATCCCGCTAGTCCCATTGACGCGAAAGACATTGCACAGGTACAGCAAACCCTGGCAAGTTTGGGGTTAAAGGTTAAATTAGGGAAGCATCTTCTCGACCGTTACGGTTATTTGGCAGGAAGCGATCGCGATCGCGCATCTGATGTAAACGCTATGTTTGCCGATGCTTCTGTAAAAGCGATTGTTGCTGTGCGTGGCGGTTGGGGTTGCAATCGGATTTTGCCACTCTTGAATTATCCCCTCATCCAAGCTTCTCCCAAAATCCTCATTGGTTACAGCGATATTACTTCGCTGCTGTTAGCAATTTATGCCAAAAGTGGCGTTGTCACTTTTCATGGCCCCGTCGGCACATCCACTTGGAATCCGTTTACCGTAGATTATGTTAAACGCATTCTATTTAATGGGGAAGCCGTCACAATGCAAAATCCCCCGAATGCTAGCTTTAAAGTAGAAATAATTACGCCTGGAAAGGCTAGGGGAAAATTAGTTGGGGGCAATTTATCAGTGCTGGCGGCAATGGTGGGGTCATCTTATCTGCCAGATTGGAAACAAAGTATCTTATTTGTAGAAGAAATTGGGGAGGAAGCTTACCGGATAGACCGGATGCTGACTCAGCTAAAACTCGCCGGTATTCTAGAGCAAATTTCTGGGTTTATTTTTGGGCAATGTACCGATTGCCAACCCAAAGATAATCAACCTTACCTAACTTTATCGCAAGTATTGAGAGAACACATTCAACCTTTAGGAATTCCAGCTTGGTATGGTTCGCAGATTGGTCATATTAAAGATAAATTTACTTTGCCAGTCGGCGTGCCAGTAGAAATTGATGCCAATCAGAATACAATTCGGATGCTAGAGTCATCTGTTAAATGAGTTGGATTAGGTTGCTCTTATCCGGCTTGCATCTTAAATAGGCTATAGCAATCCTAATTCATTCATAAAATATTGGAACTCTCTTCTTCCTCTTTCTGCGCGCTTTTTGCATCTTCGCGGTTCCTAAAAAAAATACAACTGCTATAATCGCTTTATTCCACCTGAATGGGGTTGAATTTATAAATTTAACCTATCGTTTTACTTAGAGTAATTTTGTTGATACAAGATGTCGGTTAAAACTGAGTAAAAGCTTTAACATTAAATTCATTGAAACGAAAAACGGGTAATAAGACTTTTAACCCCTTAGCGGGATGCGGATTTAAAAATTATTAGTAATAATAGAGAATAAAGCCCACAATAACACTTTTACTTAGTAGGTAAATTATGGCAAGTGCAGATGACCGCAAGAAGCGAATTATGGAACATTTATCCCGGAGTTCGGGGGATTTTATCAAACCATCTCCTAGAAACTCAGAGGAACGCAAGCAGCGAATTTCCGATCATGTTCGCCGAACCAAAGGTTAAAGCAATCTGAAAGCGATGCCACAGGCGATCGCTTTACTGACCGCGCATTATTTTAGTGCGATTTTTGTATCGTTTTTGGTACTGTAAATGGTTGAAGAAATTTCTTTTTGACTATTTAGAGTACCAAAGACAATATAATTATTTGACTAATCCTTTATATAATAATTAAATAAATTCATCTAATATTAGAGCAATCTGTAATGGTTTCCTCATCTCCTAAAACGACGCTTCCCGTTTTATCCGAAGTAATTGATGGATTGCCTAACATTTCCGGATGGGAAAAAGAAGTTAGTGCTGTCGTAAACCAGGATAACCCTGTATTTTTACCTACTACGAATATTCGGTTAGAAGATGTAACGGCTGGATTTGCGATCGCGCTCCATATGCACCAGCCTACCATCCCCGCTGGGGCGAATGGCGAACTCCAGAGCAACCTGCAATATATGTTTGAGCATCCCTACGAAGGAGACAACCATAATGCAGGGCCATTTGCCTATTGTTATAGCCGTATGGCAGATTTTATTCCCGAATTGGTTGCGAATGGTTGCAATCCCCGCGTCATGCTAGATTTCTCCGGGAATCTATTCTGGGGACTGCGACAAATGGGACGAGGAGACATCTTAGAAAATCTCAAGCGCATCACCTGTAACCCCACTTACCAGCCTTATGTAGAATGGCTGGGGACAATGTGGAGTCATGCGGTTGTTCCTTCTACCCCGATTCCCGATATCAAATTACATATTCAAGCATGGCAACATCATTTTGCAGCCATTTTTGGATGGGATGCACTGGCGCGAGTGAAAGGATTTTCTCCTCCAGAAATGCACCTCCCCAACCACCCAGATACGCTGTATGAATTTGTAAAAGCCCTGAAAGAATGTGGATACCGTTGGGTAATGGTTCAAGAGCATTCTGTTGAAACCCTAACGGGTCAATCTTTGCCCTATAAGCATTTGCCTCACCGCTTGGTGGCGCGAAATTCTAATGGCGAAACGATTAGTATTACGGCACTGATTAAGACTCAAGGTTCCGATACAAAATTAGTGGCGCAAATGCAGCCTTACTACGAAGCTAAAACCCTATCTCGGCAGCAGTTAGGAAATGTTTCGGTACCGCCCATTGTTACCCAGATTGGAGATGGTGAAAATGGCGGCGTGATGATGAATGAATTTCCTAGCGCTTTCAACCAAGCCTGGTATCAAATGGCAAATGAAGGCGGAGGAAAAACAGGCGTTGTCGGAATGACAGGTACAGAATACTTGGAACTCATAGAAGCCGCAGGTTGCACGCCTGAAAATTATCCAACTTGTCAAGCAATTGGTCAACACCAAATTTGGGAGCGAGTAACCGCCGAAAATTATACTCCAGAAGCGGTTGCCAATGCGATTGCAGAATTGAAGCAGATTAATCCAAACTTTCACATGGATGGCGCTTCTTGGACGAATCACCTGAGTTGGGTGAATGGATATGAAAATGTCTTGACTCCGATGAATAAACTCAGTGCTTTATTCCACGATAAAATCGACCGATTGCTCCAAGGGGAAGCAGAATCAAGCCATTCGGCGGGGGAATCTATTACCCAACAATCCAGCTATCGAGAGGCACTGATGAATAATCTTTTGCTTCAAACAAGCTGTTTTCGTTACTGGGGACAAGGAGCGTGGACTGACTACGCTCGTGAAATATACCGGCGAGGTGAAACACTTCTTCAGGATACTTTCTAAGGCGAGTCAAAGGCGAGATTTTGTGCTGGCTGGTGCCAAGGTTGAGAGATCCTCAACTTATGCTTCCAGATTTAGAAGGCCAGTAAAAGTAAGTTAGTTGTACTTGCCCAATCGCTTAAACCCTTATCTTTCAACTAATCTGAGTGAAAGAGTAGTGGGGGAAAATCGATGGAGAAGCCCAACGCACCCGTTGTAGAGACAAACAGAAGTTCTCTTGTCCGACATCATCCCCAACTTGCATTTCTCTATGCTGTACCTATTGGGGCACTGGGAGGGCTGATTGGTTTAGGAGGTGCGGAGTTTCGATTACCTGTGTTGGCTGGTGTGCTGGGCTATTCAGTCCGTCAGGCTGTCCCGCTGAATTTGGCTGTTAGCTTAATTACAATTGCCGCATCCCTAGCAATTCGAGGTAAAACACTCTCATTCGATTCAGTGCTACCTTTATTGCCTGTGGTGCTGTCCTTGATTGCTGGAGCAATTATCACAGCTTTTTTGGGCGTAGCTTTGGCAGGACGGCTGTCAAATGAACAGCTTGAGCGAACTATCTTAGTGCTGCTAGTCGGAGTTGGAATTGCTCTAATTGTTGAGAGCTTTCTACCTCAGCAGATACCCGCTCTCTTACCTGCTGCCTTAACTTGGCGTATTTTAGCCGGAATTCTGTTTGGTTTGGCGATTGGGCTGGTTAGCAGTCTATTAGGGGTAGCTGGGGGTGAAATTATCATCCCCACACTCGTTTTTGCCTTCGGTGTAGATATGAAGACAGCAGGAACCGCGAGTTTGCTCATCAGTTTTCCAACTGTGTTAGTCGGGTTGATTCAATACGCTAGCCGGGGAGCATTCCGCGATCGCTCTCCGCTGAAAAATACGATTACTCCCATGAGTATCGGGTCAGTGATTGGAGCAATTATCGGCGGAATGCTGGCTGGAATCGTTCCAGCATCAGCGCTAAAGTTGATTCTAGGAGCGATTTTAAATATTTCAGCGTTTCGAGTGTTTCAAACATCTAGATGAAGCACCACTCCTCTTGAGAGCTTAAACCGTATTTTTCATTAGTAGAGACGCGATTAATCGCGTCTCTACAGGGGAGTCTGACTAGAAGCGCATAAGCTGCGCGATCGCCCTCGACAAAAGCCCTTGCCATAAGCCAGAGTTGTAACACTATTCAGCAGCCGTCAGAAATTAACGAATTGAGCAATAATCAATCTGCTGGGCGCTCAATGAATGAGACAGGAAAGCAAGATGAAACGATTTTTAACCGTGGTAGTTTCTCTAACTGGGCTGGTTTCCTACGCAGCCGTAGCGGGGGTGCCAGAGGCGGCTAAGGCTCAGGACGCGGCTTGCTTCATGGTGGCACCGGGGGGCAGAACGATAGACTTGGGGAGTCTCTGCGGTACCGATGAGGGGAACAAACGAGTCTTTCAAGCCAGAATCAAACGCCGCGCCGGTGGCACACCCGTCATTGATGTCATGTTTAATGGCGGACAGACTTTTGAGATGATTGTAGACACCGGGGCTAGCGGCACGATGATTACCCGCCAGATGGCATCAGCGTTGCGAGTGGTGCCGGTGAAGACTGTTAAAGCTGATACGGCGAGTGCGGTGGGAGTCGAGTTTCCCGTCGGCTATGTGCAATCAATTGCCGTGGATGGTGCTGTCGCTAACAAAGTGCTAGTTGCGATCGCTGGCCCAGAACAAGATATGGGATTGTTAGGACACGACTTCTTTGGCAATTACGATGTCACGATTAAACGCGATGTCGTCGAGTTCCACCGTCGCTAATATTGTACGGTGAGGCTGAATTTTAAGCGATCGCTCTTTCGGCACGGTGATAGTAGCGACATATTCCTCCTTCCCTAGCAGGGAAGGGGGTTAGGTTTTGTATTTGAGTCAACTTACATCTTGCACCAAGAAATGTTGATATGAATCCCCTGTTGTTGGAGTAGAGGTTGCAATCGGAGGAGCAGGACTTACGCAAGTCCGCTATAGGTAGGGTCTAGCCAATCCAAAGAATAACCAGTACAGTAGCTCCATTGCTGGCAGCGCTCGACCGTCTCATGACCTTTAGCAAACTGGATTATTGTCAATACTTGCTCAGTAGTCAGACGAACTTCA